>NZ_JAVJQL010000021.1:0-61366 GCF_040218215.1 Fulvivirga sp. | reverse complement strand
AATTGCTTTCATCTACATCATAATGGGAGGCTTAATGGCATATGTGAACTATTGGCCAATACCAACATTCATACTCCTCGGAACAACTGCAATATTCGGATTACTAGCTAAACCAGAAGGAAAAAGCAGCATGTAACATTGCCTGGCAGCGCATATTTGTCATAGCTTTGCTAGTTATTGTATGGTTCTCGCCCAACTTGCGCTCGTTTCCAAAACGAGTGCATTGACTAAAATTGATAGGCATTTAGGCGCACCAAATGAAACCCACTTTATTCATCGGATCACTATCTTGCACTACTCATATAGTCATCTGATGAATTGCGGCACTTTTGATCTCAAATGATCAGTTTTTATAAACTTAAAGAAGGCTTAAACTTAAGGGTAAAATGTGCCCCCCCTTCGTTTTCTATTTTTAGCAAGCCATCAAGTTGCTCTGTTAATACGTTCACCAAACGCATTCCCATATTTTGACTCTCGGTGAAATTTAAAGGTAAACCTTTACCAGAATCAGACACTTGAAGTACATATTCCTTATCTTCCATTCTCAAACTAATATCCAGCTCACCATCACCATTGGTACTAAAGGCATATTTCAAAGCATTGGAGATAAGCTCATTAAGGATCAGTCCAACAGGAATGGCTGTATCAATATCCATGTCAATATCTTCCACATTGATCTTCTGCTTTACAACCCCTGAAGGTTTATAAGTGTTAAAAAGAAAACCACTTAACTCTTCAATATAGTCCTTCATCTTCACATTGGTAAGCTGATCAGAACTGTACAATTTCTCATGTATCAATGACATAGATTTTATCCTGCTCCTACCTTCATCTACTGCACTTTTTGCTAAAGAGTCCTCTAACTTCCTTGACTGCATACTGAGAATACTACTAATAATTTGCAGGTTGTTTTTGACCCTATGATGTATCTCTTTCAGCAAAGTTTCACGTTCCTTATTCTTTTCTTCAATTTTTACTTTTGCCTTTCTCAAATTAAGATATAAGTATAAGCTTAATAGTAGAATAGAAGTCAAAACTATTCCGGCAACCAGGTATAACTGATTAGTCTTTGTCAGTGCCTGCACATTGGCTTCGGCTATAGCTTTTTGAGTTTCTATGCCTACAACATTTCTACGTACTTGCTCCTCTTTAAGCATAACTTGTGCATCTGCGCTATACACACTATCATTAAATTCTGTATAGAATTTATAATTTTTTAGAGCCTGGTCGTATTTATTGGCAGCCGCATATACATCGCTTAAACTTAAATACAACTCACGGATATAAGCTATATTACTTTGTGTATAAGCTTTCTCCAATGCCCTTAGTCCATATTCCTCAGCCTTCTCAAAATCCTTATTGGCCGTATAGGCTTTTACCAAACTGGTCTCAGATTCTAACACACCCAGTTCTAGTTTGTCCTTCTCATAAATACCCAATGCCTTTATGAAGTGCCCAATAGCGTCTTGTGTATTATTAGATTCCAAAGCAATTTCTCCCAAGGTTTGATGATAAAGACCATTATTTTCTGTACTGCGAAGTGCGGGAACGAACAACTCCACTTCTTGCATGACTTCTTTTGATTCAGCTAGATTTCCCTTTCTCAATTCAAGACGACTATTGAGCAGAAGTTGCTCTGATAGAAATACCGAGTCAGCAGTAGCTCTAAAGTAAGTCATGGAGTTTTTTAAATAATCCTGAGCTGTTTCATAATCCTTCATATTCATCATTACTTTGGCCAAATAATAATTAGAGCGCGCTAAATGATAAGTAAAATCTGTATTTTCCAGCAACATTCTACTTTGTTGAAAATTCTCTAGTGCCTTTTCATAATAACCACGTTGCTCGTAATGCATTCCAAATCTTTCATATTGCCATGAAATTATTCTAGTTCTTTTGGATTCAATGGCCAATTGTAATGCCTCAGCCATATATTGCCTTGCTTCCTCTGGTGCACCAAATCGCAATTTCGATTCAGACAAACCGGTAAGAGCATATTGAATAACGTTGTTTAAATCTGCATACAGTGCGCTAACCCTTCCTATTTTTGGGTCTATATAAGGGTCGGCTTTTAATTTCCTTAACATATCTATGGACTCCAGCATATACCTGAACCCTTCTTCTGGTTCACCGAGCCGTGTAAGAATAACACCATAGCTTCTTTTTGCATTTGCAATAGTTCTGGGGTCAACAGTTTCATCCATAAATGGAAAAATTTCCTCTAAAGTCTCTTTTGATTTTTGGTAGTCACCTTTCATCGAACGGTAACGCTGAGCCAGTTGATCTCCTGCAAAAACCAAGGCATCATTGCACTTGTATTCACGAGCTATTTTCATAGCCTCCTTACAAGCCGCTATGCTCATCTCACTGTCATTGGTAATATTATTGCCAATGATGTTCTCCATTATCAGCCCATAAGCCCGGGCTTCAGGAATGTTTTGCTCTTCTGCATTTTTGTAAATAATAGCTATCTGTTTCTCGCCATTTATCTTATCACCTGGGCCACCAATATATAAACGGGCCAGACCTACCGCCATGTCTACCTGATCCCATCCCGGCTTAGCAGTTTTTGCTACTTGCTCCAGGCTATCAATAAGTGACTGGCAATAACTGGTGGTGATATTTGCGCCTATTAGAATAAATAGAAGCACGAACACGCGTAGGGTTTTAATAAGAAGATACATGGGCATAGAGGTTAAAATAAAGTCAATGTATCTAAATGTAACTTTATTTTAATAACAATATCTATGAGAATTAGCAAAATGTAACAATCAGAATATTAAACACTTAGATACCTTTCTGTGCTTAGTGTTGAGATAAACTCTTGTATCCCAGCTATTTCAGGTTTGCCATCTGATATCATTATCCAAGAACCTACCATCCCTTTCATAATTGGATTGAAAATCATAGAATCAGGGCTTAGGAGCTGCAAATTAAAAAGAGCAATATTTGGAATGACCTACTTAAATGTGGCGCGATGCAATCGCACGACAGTAGAGAAGATCACGATACTAGGCGCACTTTACGATTTTGCAGGCAACAATTGGTCAGTAAGCACACCAACTAATTGATCATTTTAATGAATTACAATCGAAAGTATCATTAACCAATTCATCCATTTCCCCACTTTTGCTGAACGATACTTCTGTAATATCAACAGCAATATAACTTGATTTGCCAGTGCCGGTTGTCTGTTTTACACCAAAGTCTAAATACAACGTTTTAGGATCTGGTTGAATGGCAGGAATTGTAAATGTGCCGCTAATGCCTGTGAAACCGATACTTTGGTTCGATCCACCAAATCTTAGAAATTCCGGTGTTTGGAAGCCGTTATAGGTTATATTATTCGCTATTGCTCTCACACCAAAAGTGCCAATACTCAGTGCGGCTAAAATATCATTTGGAGAGTAGTTATAAGCGTACCAAGAGGTAAGTTGCATGTCAAAATTATTAGGGCCAGTCGTCTCGCTATCAAAATTTTCAAAGTAAACATAAATGCCTAAATGACCTGGTGTGTGATAATCCGTTTGGCGTTGTATAAGTCTAATATCATGATCTGTTTTTGGGTTCTGTACGCGAAGTTGCAGCACACCGTCAACCACCTCTGCCGTAGCACCTTCATGCAATAGTTCAACTTCCCAAATGCCAACACACATAATGGTTGGGTCGTCTGAACCACAGGCCAAAATGAAGGGTGCAAAAAGGAAAATTATTAATCTTTTCATAGCTTATTTTCGGTAAATGGTTACGTCAGATGATGCACTATTGGTAAAGGCCCCCAAGTGATAGCTCACTCTCGGATAAATAATGAGATTGCCTATGGCGGCACCATTACCTATACTTGTGCTTGGGGCAAAGGGCTCAAAAGGTTCATGTGGCCTTGGTTCATATACCTCAACGGTATTGCCATCATAAGTCATCGTTTTGGTGTTATAGCTGCCATAAACAATTCCATTCATCTCTACCGGATTGACACCAAAACCATTACCCACTTTAAAATCATAATTGTTCTTTATCCATTGGTCTGTGGCAATGTCATAGTAATACTCACCTACATAAATGCGGTTGTTATATGGGAAGATATAGTTTGAATCCTCGTGTGTTTCCGGATAACTGGCCTTTTCAGTCCATGCTTTTGTAGTGGGGTCAAACTCCCATATTCGATTTTGATCGCCTAATCCGAAGTATCCTTTGCCGCCAACGGCTGTTCCCAATATGCTGTAAAAGTATCTATCTGCACCCACACTATTTAATATAAGATACTCGGTTACATTAACAGGAAACTCACCAATGGAAGTCCAGGTATTGGCCGTTGGATCATATTCATACACCAAGGAATTCGAACCAATGATATAGCCCTTGCCATTAAGTGAAAAGCCAGCAAAGGCCGTAAATGCCAAACTAGAAACATTGGCCCGTTCCATCCAGGTAAAATCCAGCGTATCTAATTTATACCATGAATTGGTATTGCCAAAGCCACTATAAATAACATTGTTGATATTGAGGGTAATGGTGTTGACACTGGCCTCGGCAGGAAAATCAGGACCTTGAGCCCAGATATTCTTACTTAAAACTTTGATTTGCTTGCAGGCATTATTGGTTGTTTTACCGTTGCCAGTAAATTGACCGCAAAGTGTGCCACTGGTATAGTATTTCGCAATGAATCTGCCATTATCGTTTTGTTCAACAACTTCATAATCTCCTGTATATTCCCAATGGGTACCAATATCATTTGGTCCGCATGAGCCTAATGAATAATAGAGCTCTACTGATTTTGGTGCTTTATATAGTGCCACCGGTACAAACTGGAAATTGCCATTGCCATCATATTGTGTGCTCAACGATTCATTGGTAATAGGCAATGCGGTCAATTCACAGTCATCCTCTTCATCACCTCCAAGTGAACAGGATTGTAGTGCAAATAAACCAGTAAGAATGAGGGTAGATAGAAGGTAAGCTATTTTCATTTTTGATAATTAAAAGGGATTACAGTTTTCGAAACCACGCTGCGATAGAAATTTACCATTGGTGAGTACGGTCTGTCCGCCTGAGTTGGGATTTTCGGTGATCATACTAAAAGTACCAGAAGCACAATAGTTACCATCTTTGATGGGTTCGTAAGAAAGAATAATCATTTCACCACTTACTAAATCTTCTATTCCATAAAAATCACCGCTTGAGGGTATATACCTTATTTAACTCCAAACCAGACACTGGCACATCGAACTTAGCTGACAGCGATATTGCTCCAGGTGTTCCGAAAGTTCCCAATTGTAATACAAAGTTGGCTTTAGGGGTATTGGCCTCATAATAGAAGGCTGTCGCATCTGGGAAACAGATTTCCTCACCATCTCTTTCTACCTGGCCCCATTCACCATCAGCACAAGGATCAACTTCAAGGGATTCATCCTTTTCACAGGAATTTAAAATTAGCAGGCCAAAAATGAGGCTAAGTAATATAGACTTGGTCATGAGTTTTTATGTGATTTTCAGTGGGTTGGATTAACAACCTGTTAGATTTTAAGGTCAACAAAGGTGAAAATTGCATACCCCATCACTGGGGTAGCATCTACCCAACGAATAGGTGACTGACTGGTAATTTTTCCAGAGATTAACTCATTTTCCTTATCGATACTGGTTATTTCAAGTGTGGCTGGTGAGAAAAATGTGGCATTGCCTGTTCTGGCGTCAGCCTCGTAGGTGCCACCAACTTCAAAAATACCGTTAACGTCAAATACGCTTATGTTATTCTCATAGCTCACTTCATAGTTATAGAAGGTGACATAGAAATCCTGATTTAATTTGAAGTCGAGAGATTCAAGATCTTCACCTGAAGGTGTTTTATTTGAGGTATAAGTACCTACAGCGTAAACACACTTCAGGTCCCTTTCTTCAGCATCAAGTATGGCATTTTTGCCCTGATCAAAGGTATTACATTCAATTTGTGCCGCTGGATCTTCGTCTTTGCCACAGCTGGTGAAAATTGAAAAAGTCGCAATTATTAGAATGGATAAGATGAAAGTGTTTTTCATGAGTTAAAAGTGTTTGGTAAAATTGATAAACATGTATAAGGCTAATATTGACAGCACTTTTAGCATGCGATTATTAAATATAAAGGCCGAGAAAGCTTCCCTGGCTGTTCAGAATTATCCGTTGAGATTTACTATAAATTGATCGAACAGGTGACTTAAGTATTCATTTAAGACTTGTTGTGTTTTTGATTGGAATGCTTCGAGATCAGCTTTTACCTGATGCGAAACCCCTAGTTCCCTTTTAATGGTGTAAACAATACCTGAATAAGAAGTTGCCGAGCTTCTGTCACGTATAATAAACTCTTTAAATTTCCCTTCTTCCACTACACTCGGAATTTCGATTTTACCCTTTGAACTAAAAGCCATCTCAGCTTTGGTCTTGCCACAAGCACTGGCTTCAGTACTTGAGGCTAACTCCCGATAGTTAATAGCAAACTGATTTAAATATATCTTTTTAGGGGCTTCCGACAGCTTTTTTTCACCATAACTGGCATCTCGCAGATTTTTCTCAGTTACAATTTGACCATTCGCAAGTGAATATGTCAATAGTGCGAGCATTATCAAAGATTGCTTCATAATTCTGATAATTTTAGGCACAAATAACTCTGTTGTAAAACCTTGTTTCAATAGGGTTGATTAGGTATTTTGGTATACCTAGTGGCAGGTATGTTTTATTTCAACTGATGGTTTTTAAAATTCTCGCACCTCTTTTAATTTGTCTTACCTTCCTTGCAGCACAAAGCAGTAGAAGGGGCAAAATGGCAGTTGTCCAAACTGAGCAAGCTGGTGCAAATCGGGAGGTTCATTTGGTTGATAGTATTCTGACCAATTTCTATGCCTTATACAGTGCCAATTTTGATAATGCCATTCGACTTATGGAAGTTGCACAACAACTTAGCCTCAAAAATGGATGGCAAGAGAAAGAAGCAAATGCATTAATGTATTTTGGCATTGCACATAGTTTAAGAGGCAACTACGAAAAGGCACTGAAATCCTATTTTTCTGCTTCAGAAATATTTCAAAAGATCAGCGATTTTAATGGCATAGCCAGGTTATATAATGAAATATCAGTGATATACCGTCATCAGGGCCACATGCAACGAGCCTATGCTGCCCTGGATAAGGCGGAAGCGGCCGCTCTAGCTGCTAACAATCTTGAACAATTAGGCACGAATTATGGCATGCGTGGCAATATACTTTCCAAAAAGGGAGACATTGATTCCGCGCAGGTTTATTTTCAAAAAGTGATGGACATCCGGGTTGAGCTCAGCGACTCTGTGGGCTTAGGCTATGTTTTATTGGATTTTGCCAATTACCATTTTGCTAAAGGTAATCTTGAAATGTCAGACCTGTATATTAAACAATCTACAGATATAAGGGTGAAATTGGATGATATTCAAGGGGTGGCAGAAAACGAACATTTAATTGGAAAAAACTTTTTCTCACTCCAGCAATATTCTACTGCCATTGACCATTTTTTAAAATCTAATGAGCTTGCTAACAGGGCAGGTTATCCTTGGTTGATTCGTCAAAACTATGACTGGTTACAGCTTTGTTATGCAAAACTGAAAAATTATGAAGCTGCATATTTCAATGAATTAAAATATAGAGAATTTAATGATAGCTTATTTAATATCAATAAGACAACTGCTATAGAAGAGCTTCAAACCAAGTATGAAACCGAAAAGAAAGACCAACAGATTACTTTATTGGATCAGGAAAACAAACTACAGCAAGCCACCAACCAGCGAAATAGGAGTATTATTACAACCCTGTTTATAGGAGTATTATTACTGATACTGGTTTTTTATCTCTGGAGAGTGCGCATAAGCATACGGCAACAGGAAGTGTTGAATGAACAAAAAATGAGATTGCGCGAAGCTCAGATTCATGCGGTAATAAATAGTGAGGAAAAGGAACGCAAACGCTTCGCCTCAGACCTTCATGATAGCATGGGGCAATTGGTAAGTGCACTTACCATGAATATACAAGGACTGAAAGATGCAAGCAACGACAAAATGGTACGCAGTGAGATTGTAGATAACTCTACAACCTTACTCAATGATATACAACATGAAATACGAAATATAGCCTTCAATTTGATGCCTCTGGTCTTGTCTAATGAAGGATTAATACCAGCACTGCAAGAGCTGTCGGCACGTATAAATAAGTCCAATCGGGTAAAAGCAGATGTTCAATCCTTTGGTTTGAAAGAGCGATTTAATGAGGTCTTTGAAATATCGCTTTATCGAATATTACAGGAATGGATTTCAAATGTATTAAAATATGCTGCCGCTACTGAGATTTTGATCCAGTTTACCGAACACGATAACGAAGTGATCATTACTGTTGAAGATAATGGCGAGGGTTTTGAATTACAATCATTTGAGCATGGCAAGGGCAATGGTTGGCGAAATATCAATACCCGTTTAAATCTGATTCATGGTACTATGGATATTGATTCGCAAAAAGGGCGAAAAAACACGACACTAACACTTACTATTGATAAAATTCAGGCCTATAAACCCGTGCCGGTCGCACTTAATACCTAGCTGTAGGTATTGAAGCAGACAGAATACGCTCCTTACTTTGTATAAAAAGATAGTATGCGTTTATTTAACAGTATTGTTGGAAAAAGGACTATGGATAAATATCGGATACTATTAATAGATGATCATAAAATATTATTGGAGGGCGCACAACGACTTCTTGGTGGGCTGGAATTATATATGGTGTCAGGAACTGCGAGTAGCGGAAAAGAGGCTATTTCACTTCTCAAATCTCAAGATTATGACATCCTGGTAACTGATTATGAGCTTCCAGATTTTACAGGTCTCGAAATTATGAGAGTAGCACGTTCTGTAAATCCTGATATTAAGGTGATCGTGCTTAGCATGCATGATGATCCATCAGTAGTGAAAGAGCTGCTTAAAGAAAATATTGATGGCTTTGTTTTAAAGAATGATGCACACTCTTCCTTATTGCAGGCACTGGATAAAGTGACTTCAGGCAAAAAATTCTTTAGTGATGATATTTCTGAGATACTGGTAAGACAAATCAACTCTCCTTCGGAGAAAAGCGACCTATCACCCAGAGAAACAGAGATCATTAAACTTATAGCCAGAGATTTTTCCACAAAGCAAATAGCAGAAGTCCTATTCATTAGCGAAAAAACAGTAGAAACTCACCGTAAAAATATCCTGAGAAAAACAGACTGTTCGAGTGTTGTCGGTTTGGTAAACTACGCTCATGCACATGGACTTACATAAGTGTTACTTGAAAGTCATCTCAAACCCTCTTCTCAAAACATACACTATTTTCTACACCAACATATTGACCATAGTTGGGAATTTTCTTATAGCCTCTTCTTTCATATAAAGCCAGTGCCTCTACCTGCTTTAGTCCGGTTTCTAACACACAGGAAGTATAACCCAGCATACGGGCCCACTCCTCCAGCTCAGCCAATATTTTAGAGGCAATACCACTACCACGGTGTTCTGGAAAAACAAACATCCTCTTCACTTCAACGGCTTCCTTTGAAAACTCCTTAATAGCACCGCACCCCACAGGCTGGTCATTCCTGTAAGCTACCACAGCATATTTAATGGTATCAATACTGTTAAACTGATGGTAAAAGGCATGATCATCACCATCCTTCTCGGCCAGGTCTGCGTCCAAATGGCTGACCAAATTGATGAAGTCAGTATTTTTTGAGTCAGTTCTTATTAATTTCATGATCTATAAAATTTTCAAAAGAGATTCCGGACAAATTTGACCTTTTTAAAAGATAAGGTAAAATTTTCCGGAATGACGATATTCGTTTTAGTCAAAAACGGCCACGGCCCTTACAGGTGAGCCTGTACCTCCCCTTATCTTCAAGGGCAACCCAATAAACCTGAATCTTCCCCTACCAATTAACTCATGAAGGTTAATCAGGTTTTCATAATGGGTAAAACCCATCTCGCCACAAATTCTATGAACATCTTTATTGGACACACCTGAAACACCCGGAGCCATTGTCTCTACACCAAAGGCCGGGATTCCCTGCTCCCCTAACCATATGGTAGCTTCTGCACTTAAACCAGGGCCTTTAATCCAATGTTCTGTATTGAAATGCCTTCTGTAATGATCAGTATAAATCAATACTGTATCACCTTTCTTGATTTCCAGTTGATGCTTATCACGGGCATTAACCAGGTCATTAATTTCTATGAGTTCTTGAGGTTGCTTTTCAGAAAGATCGAGACAAATGCCCTCTGTATAGAACATACTTAGTGGCATGGTGTCTATTGACTTGTCCTTATGCTCAGCACCCATGTGGTTGATAGCGTCTACATGGCTACCCGTATGCTCACCCATTTCAAGTTTGTTCACACTTGGCGTAAGCGTTTCAGGATTTTCTATACCGCTCCACTGTTCATGCGAAGCATGTATAGTGATATTTACTTCAGGCAAACCTTTATACACCGGCATGCCGGTGTATATCTCCTGACTTAAATCTATAATCTCAGGCATTCAAAATAAGCTCTATTCAATCTCTAATACCAAATCATCCTGGCTCACCATATCACCTGCCTTCAGGTGTATTTGTGTTACCTTGCCAGATCTTGACGAAGTGATGGTTGATTCCATTTTCATAGCTTCTATAGAGAACAATGGCTGATTTTCTTTTACCTTATCTCCTATTTTCACCATAACCTCAGCAATTCTACCCTGCAGTGGTGCCCCTACATGGTTTGGCCCGCTCACTTTTACATTTGCAGAAACCGATGTTTTAGCAGACTTATCTTTAACCTGGATCACCCTCGCTTGTCCATTCATTTCAAAATAGACATTGCACATTCCGCTTTCATCCGGTGCAGATTTGTAAAGCTTTTTGATAATAATGGCTTTACCTTTCCCAATCTCAACAAATATCTCTTCATTGTTTTTCAAGCCATAGAGGAAGGCTGTTGTTGGTAGTCGCCATACCTCTCCGTACTCCTGCCAATACTGATAAAACTCTGTAAATACCTTAGGATAAAGCTTATAAGATAAGAAATCCAGTTCATCGCAGTACTCGTCAAACTGCTTATGGAAAGCTGCATATTCCTTTGTGAAGTTTATTGGCTCCAGGTGAGCATTAGGCCGATCAGTAAATGGCTTTTCACCTTTAAGGATTATTTTAGCTACATCTGCAGGGAACCCTCCATAAGGTTGACCAAGTTCACCTTTAAACAAACTCACCACTGATTCAGGAAATGAAAGTGACTCACCACGCTCCATTATATCCTGAGTAGTCAGGTTGTTTGAAGTCATAAACAAGGCCATGTCACCTACCACTTTAGATGAAGGTGTTACTTTGACTATGTCTCCAAAAAGTTTATTAACAGCTGCATAGTTCTCCTTAATCTTCTCAAACTTATCTTCCAGGCCAAGGCCTCTGGCCTGAGGTCTTAAATTAGAATACTGTCCGCCAGGAATTTCGTGATCATAAACTTCTGCAGTACCAGCTTTAAGACCTGACTCAAATGGATAGTACCACTCACGAACGGTTTCCCAGTAATTGGAATATTTGTTCAGTGATTTAAGATCAATTTCATTCTCCCTTTCATGGCCTTGAAGGTTGGCAACGAAGGAATTGAAATTAGGCTGTGATGTTAAGCCTGACATAGAACTCAATGCTACATCTACAACATCTACTCCAGCATTTACCGCCTCCATGTAGGTTAAGCTTTGGATACCCGCAGTATCATGAGTATGCAAATGAATTGGAATATCAATGGCCTGTTTAAGTTCAGTGATCAACAGCTTGGCACTTGATGGTTTTAGCAACCCGGCCATATCTTTGATGGCCAAAATATGTGCCCCTTCATCCTCAAGCTGTCTTGCCAGATCAAGGTAATATTGAAGATTATATTTGGCATCCTTTCGCTTGATATCACCAGTATAGCAGATACAAGCCTCGGCAAGTGCTTCGGTTCTTTCCCTCACTGTTTTGATACTTACCTTCATGGCTTCCACCCAATTGAGTGAATCGAATATCCTAAAGATATCAATACCTGTCTCCCATGATTTGACAATAAATTTCTCAATCAAATTATCTGGATAGGCCTTGTAACCGACACCGTTAGATCCACGAAGTAGCATTTGCAACAGTACATTTGGCATTGCCGACCTGAACATTCTTAACCTGTCCCAGGGATTTTCATGCAAGAAACGCATGCACACATCAAATGTGGCTCCACCCCAAACTTCCATACTAAAAATGTTAGGGTGCTGCTTTGAAAAACCTTCTGCCACTTTAAGCATGTCTATAGTTCTTACACGCGTAGCCAATAATGACTGGTGGGCATCCCTAAATGTTGTATCTGTATATTGAATGGCCTTCTCCTGTTTCAGCCATTGCACAAAATTATCCCTCCCCATTTCATTGAGCCGGTCTTTTGTGCCTTTAGGGTGTTTAGACAGCTTATCATAAATCGGGACTTTAGCAGGACGAAGCACCTGGCTTTCATCCACTCTTTTCACCATTGGATTACCATTAACAGCAATCTCGGCAACGTAATTCAGCAGCTTGGTGCCTCTGTTAAACCTGCGAGGCATTTTGAAAAGCTCAGGATGATCAGCAATAAAGTTAACCGTGGCCTCACCTTTATAAAAAGTTGGTGTAGTAATTACATTTTCAAGAAAGGCGATATTCGTTTCCACACCTCTGATCCTAAACTCACTCAACGCTCTTGATAATCTTTCAGATGCGCCTTTGAGCGTACGTCCCCATGACGAAACTTTTACCAAGAGCGAGTCAAAAAATGGGGAAATGGTAACACCTGCATAACAGTTGCCGGCATCTAACCTTATACCAAACCCACTGGCACTTCTATATGCGATGATGGTTCCATAGTCCGGTTTGAAGTTATCAACTGGGTTTTCTGTTGTAACCCGGCATTGGATCGCATAGCCATTACACTTTACATCTTCCTGGCTCTTTATAAATATCCTTGGATCGGGCAGGTCATGTCCTTTGGCTATTAATATTTGTGACCGAACAATATCTATTCCTGTAATCTCCTCTGTAATAGTATGCTCCACCTGCACTCGAGGGTTTACCTCAATGAAGTATATATTCTCCTCTTTGTCCACCAAAAACTCCACAGTACCCACATTGTTGTAGTTCACAGACCTGGTTATTGCCAAAGCGTATTTATAAAGTTTATCCTTGGTCTCTTGCGATATAGTTACACAAGGGGCGATCTCAACTACCTTCTGGAACCTCCTCTGCACAGAGCAGTCCCTCTCAAACAAGTGTACCAGATTGCCATAATTATCACCCATGATCTGCACTTCTATGTGCTTTGGGTTGTCTATGTACTTCTCAATAAAGACTGTATCATCACCAAAAGCGTTACCTGCTTCCTTCCTTGCTTCTTCAAAACCCTTAACTAATTCCTCATCATCTCTTATTACCCGCATTCCTCTACCACCACCACCGGCAGCAGCCTTTAGCATCACTGGGTAACCTATTCTTTTAGCTTCCTTAAGCGCTATTTTATCATCAGTCAGCTCTTCTTCACTATCCTGAATGATGGGCACCTTCGCTTCTATTGCCACCAATTTTGCGGCTACTTTGTCGCCCAATTTTTCCATCACCTCCGGCTCCGGACCAACAAATATTATCCCTTCTTCCTTGCACCTTCTGGCAAACTTTACATTCTCGGACAAAAAGCCATAGCCGGGATGAATGGCATCCACATCATTTCGTTTTGCTACGGCAATGATTTCCTCAATATCTAAGTATGGTTTTAAAGGGTCATCATCGGCACCGATTTGATAGGCCTCATCAGCTTTGTACCTATGCAGAGAGTAGCGGTCTTCATAAGTATAAATGGCCACTGTGCGAATTTTTAATTCTGATCCTGCACGGAGAATTCTGATGGCTATCTCGCCTCTGTTGGCAACCAATAGCTTTTTGATTTCTTTTAATTTTATTGACATCGAAAAAGTAAAATGTTAGAAGATTGGTGAAAAGTTAAGTCATAACTTTGGTTTACCAAAAAAGGATTATCACCGATTGTCATTATTCTTTATATTTAAGCCGATAAATTGAAGAAAATGAAGTTAAGTACTAAAATATTGCTCGGTTTGCTCCCTGTTTTGTTAGCAGCGCAGTTATTCCAAATTGATAAGAACAGTCCTACTTATAACCTCGACAATGACATGCTGGCGCAAGTAACTGCCCCTGCTGAGGTCAAAGATATTTTAAAGCAGGCTTGTTATGATTGCCATTCATATGAAACCAAATATCCATGGTATACTAACATCGCTCCATTCTCATGGTGGATAGATGAACATATTCAGGACGGACGTAGACATTTAAATTTTTCTGAGTGGGGAAATTATGATCTTAAAAAGAAAAAACACAAACTGGAAGAGTTGATTCATGAAGTTGAGGAAGGTGAAATGCCATTGAATAGCTACACCTGGGCGCATAGTGAAGCCAACCTTTCAAAGGAACAAATTGAGGCACTGATAAGCTGGACAAAGGCAACTATGGAGGGATTATAATGGATAGTGAAGAAGGAAAAATAAACATACCAAAGGAATTTTATTCATTTTCGACAGGTACGCCTTTTGAAAGGTGCATTGAATGCGACAAAAATCTGCTGGAAGGTGAACAGGAATATTTTATTGAAAAAGCGATTAAACAATATGAGGGTTTTAGCGCTCATGATGTGATTTTTGAATATGCCATTTGCCTTGGTTGTGCTGAGAGAATGCGCAAATCAATGTCAGTAGAATCAATGAAAAGTATTGAACTTTACTTCTCTCAAAACCTTGACTTTGGAAGACGTATGAAGCTTATTCAGGATAATATTGACAACCCTATTGCCTGGATGGATGAATGTTTATTAAAAGGAACACAAAAGAATACAATAAATGAGTATCAAATTTATGCGCATTGCAAAGGTAGTCACCTTGACACCTCACAAATGCCATATATGGTCAGTGGGACAGCTTTAGAAGAAATATCTTCCCTTTTATCAAATGAAACTCTGGATGAGCTTGATGGTTTCTCTAAAAAGCATTTTGGTCCACCACCAGGACTTGAAAATCCAACACCCGTTAGAAGAGTAGTGTTGATTTAATCTAATGCTTTGATATCCCCGTTGCCACTAACCTGGGTAGTAATGTTCTTGATAACCTTGTCCAGTTCTGTTGTTGAAGTGTAAAGATGTGTAACAATATCCAAATCCTTCTTTGGGAGCTCTGAATGCTTTAGAAGTTCAATAAGCCCTAAAATATTGGCTACTGGCGCTCTTAGTTCATGGGCATGAAAAAAAGCATAATCAGATAATATCTTGTTTTGCTCTCTTAGTTGCTCTGTTCGCTGCCTGATTTTCTCTTCAAGATTCTGATTAGAGCTTTCGAGATTATCATTCATCTGTTGAAGTTTAACAGATTGCTTTTGAAGTTCATCTGCCTGTCTGGCAATCTGCTCACTCTTCGATTGCAATGACTTGTTGGCCTGCTTTTGAACTGTCCGCTGATTATAGAACGCATTGGCCAGTGCTATGGTTAATATCAAAAGCATGATTACGGCAATAATCATTGTGTTCTTTTGCTTCACATCAGCCTGTTTTGCTTCATTGTCCTTTTGTAAAATTTCAGTTTCGTACTCAGTCTGGATTCTTGCCAGCTGCGCAGATTTATCCAAATTAAAAACACTGTCTTTAAGCTGAGCATGTTTCTTATAGTGGAAATATGCCTTGGCATAGTCCCCATTTAGAGAATCTACCTCGGATAGGTATTTCAAAACATTAATCTTCACATCACTTGCACTTGCACTTTCTGCACTTTTAAGACCTCTTTTGAAATACAACTTCGATGAATCAAGTTGATTTAAAGCCATATATGTACGGCCAAGGTTCGTATATACATAAGACAACCCTCGCACATCTTCACTTTTCAGTCTGGCATCAACGGCTAATTCAAAATAAGTAATTGCTCTTGAATAATTATTCTGCTTGAAGTGTATCAGGCCTAATCCATCATATGCATAAGCAAGAACGCGCTGATCGTTGAGCTTTTTGGCACCTTCAATGGCAATTTTGTAATTTTCCTCCGCACTTTCATACTGTCCCATCAAGGTATATAATTCTCCCAAATTGCTATTTGATAAAGGTGACCCACCTACTCCATACAATTTCTCTTTTAATGATAGCGCATGCTTAAGATAGTCTAAGGAATTCTGATATTCGCCCAGTTTTTTATAGACTTCGCCAATATTGTTAAGGCAATCCGACCTACCCTTCAAGTCATCCAGTTTTTGGTATTCTTTAAGTGCGTCTAAATAATGAGAGAGGGCCTGTTCATAATTGCCAAACCCCCAATAAACACCTCCCATAACTGCAAGTGAGCGGGCAGTCCCTTTTAAGAAATTTATCTCCTTTGCCGCATTGTAGGCAATAAGCACATCATCTTTAGCTGCTATAGGATTTATATTTATATTATTGAAAGCAATTTCGTTCAACAGCATAACACGTAAAGAATCGTTATCTGTTGAATTAAGCGTTAGAATCAAACTGTCTAACTGAACGCGCTGTGCTTTTGCTGATGAAAAGAGAGCGACAGTCAATACAAATACCAATTTCAACCTTGACATAGCAACAAAGATACTAAATTGATTCACTCTTATATTAGCATATAAGTTTTTGAAAAAGAATAATTTACAAAAATAAAAAGGAGCTGAAAGCCCCTTCTATTATTTTTAATTACTCATTGCCTGTAGTATGTCATGATGTGTAATAATGTGCACCTGATGGGCAGCATCCCTAACTAACAGGGCTCGATTATTCTTATTGATTAAAGAAGATAACACATCCAAAGTATTGTCCATGGCAACAAATGGCATTGGAGAATCCATTATCTCTTCAACATTCTTAGACTTCAAATCCGGATCATCCATTAATTGCTCAAGAAGTCTTGAAGTACTTACGCTACCAACAAAATTATTCTCTTTAACCACAGGAATCTGATCAATACCTTCTTTGGTTAGCATCTTGATTGCTTCTCCTACTTTAGTAGCATGATCTACGACAAAAAGTTTATCTGATCCATTTCTTCTGTTAACAATATCCTGAGCGGTTTCAAACTCTCTTGCCTCAATAAAACCATGATCTTTCATCCAGTTATCATTGTAAAGCTTGGCGAGATACCTGGTTCCATGGTCAGGTAGGATAATCACCATTGTGTCATCTTCCGTCATATTTTCTTTAGCCCACTCAAGTGCTCCAAAAACAGCAGAACCACATGACCAGCCAACGAACATTCCCTCTTCACGTGCGAGCCTTCTTGTCATCACTGCACCATCCTTATCTGTCACCTTCACAAAAGTATCGATGAGGCTGAAATCAACATTTTTAGGAAGAATATCTTCGCCAATACCCTCAGTCATATAAGGGTAAATTTCATTCTCATCAAACTCACCCGTTTCCTTATATTTCTGAAATACCGAGCCATAAGTATCAATACCCACTGATTTGATACCAGCGTTTTGTTCTTTAAGGTATTTAGCCGTTCCACACATAGAACCTCCTGTACCAACACCCGCGGCCAATATGGTTATTTTACCTTCCGTCTGATCCCAGATTTCAGGACCCGTTGACTCATAATGAGCTTCGGCATTACCTGTGTTATCATACTGGTTTGGATAAAAAGAGTTAGGAATCTCTTTATTCAATTTCTTAGCTACTGAATAGTATGACCTGGGATCATCAGGAGTTACATTGGTAGGACATACATAAACCTCAGCACCCATTGCTCTAAGGATATCCATTTTCTCCTGCGACTGCTTGTCTGATAATGTAAAAATACATTTGTAACCTTTGGCAATAGCTACGAGAGCAAGCCCCATACCTGTGTTACCAGATGTACCTTCAATAATGGTTCCGCCTGGCTTTAGAAGGCCATCCCTTTCAGCATTTTCAATCATTTTAAGTGCCATTCTATCTTTCATAGAATTACCAGGGTTGAAATATTCAACTTTGGCGAGCACAGTGCCTTTGATCCCTTTGGCTACGCTATTAAGCTTAACTAAAGGTGTATTACCTATGGCTTCGATTATTGAATTGTAGTACATAACTTTTGGTAGGTGTTTTTTTTGCAAAATTAAGGATAATGCCCTGCTTATAACAGGAGTAAGATTAATAATGTCATAAAAAAAGGGATAGCTGTCGCTATCCCTTCATTTTTACAATCAGATAATATTTATTATTCCTCTGATTTATCTGCTTTTTTAGCAGCCGCTTTTTTAGCTGGCTTCTTAGCATCACCTTCCATTTTGTCTTTCAATGCGCTAAGTGCTTCAAGATCACCTAAAGTAGATTTTTCAGCTTCTTTTGCTTTAGGGGCAGCAGCTTTAGCTTTCTTCTTGGCAGGTGCTGGTGCAGGTTGCTCTTCAGAAGAGTACATTGCTTTATGCGATAATGCAATTCTCTTATCATCTTTAGAGAATTCCAACACTTTGAATTCCAATGTCTCACCAGCAGCAGCCTTAGTTCCATCTTCTTTCTCTAAGTTTCTCGCAGAGCAGAATCCTTCGATTCCGTAAGGAAGCTCCAAAGTAGCTCCTTTATCAGTCATGCCAAGTACAGAACATTTATGAACAGATCCTGGAGTAAATACTGTTTCGAAAGTATCCCAAGGATTTTCTTCTAAATGCTTGTGACTTAATGCCAATCTTCTGTTGTCAACATCAAGTTCAAGAACCATTACTTCAAGCTCTTCTCCAACTTTAACAAACTCTGAAGGATGCTTGATTTTCTTAGTCCAAGAAAGGTCAGAAACGTGTACTAAACCATCAATACCTTCTTCAAGCTCGATGAACAGACCGAAGTTAGTAAGGTTTCTTACAATTCCTTTATGAGTTGTACCAACTGCATACTTAGTCAATACGTTTTGCTTAGTCCATGGATCTTCAGTTAACTGCTTGATTCCAAGAGACATTTTTCTTTCTTCTCTATCTAATGTCAATACAACCGCTTCCAGCTCATCACCAATATTGATGAAGTCCTGAGGGTTTCTCAAGTGCTGAGACCATGACATTTCAGAAACGTGGATAAGACCTTCAACACCTGGTTGCAATTCTAAGAATGCACCGTAGTCAGCCACGTTAACAATTTTACCCTTTACTTTAGATCCAACATCTAGATCCTTAGCCAGTGAATCCCAAGGGTGCTCAGTCAACTGCTTCATACCCAATGAAATTCTCTTCTTATCCTCATCAAAATCAAGAACAACAATCTTAACTGTTTCGTCAAGATTAAGAACTTCTTCAGGGTGATTGATTCTGCCCCAAGAGATATCAGTAATGTGAAGAAGACCATCAACACCACCAAGGTCGATGAACACACCGAAGTTAGTCATGTTCTTAATAGTACCTTCAAGTACCTGACCTTTTTCAAGGTTGTTAAGAATTTCAGCTTTTTGTTTTTCAAGGTCTTTCTCGATCAATACTTTGTGAGAAACAACCACGTTATCGTTAGTATAGTTGATCTTAACAACTTTAACTTCCATTGCCTTACCAACGAATACATCAAAGTCCCTGATCGGCTTCACGTCAATTTGAGAACCAGGTAAGAAAGCCTCCACACCGTAGATATCCACGATAAGACCACCTTTAGTTCTTCTTTTAACAAAACCTTCAATAACTGAATCATTGTCAAGAGCGCCTTGGATGTTATCCCAAGCCTGAACGATTTTAGCCTTTCTTCTGGAAAGAACTAACTGACCGTTAGCATTCTCTTGCTCTTCAATAAATATTTCTACCTGATCTCCAACTTTAAGATCTGGAGTATCTCTAAACTCAGTAGCAGATACCAAACCATCAGATTTGAAACCGATGTTCAAGATTACGTCTCTTGCGTTAATACCAACAACTGTGGCTTTCACTACTTGCTTCTCCTCTATTGTAGTCAAAGTATCCTCATAAACAGTAGCCATTTCTTCGCGCTGTTTTTTAGAGTATCCTTCACCAAAACCTTTGGTTTCGAATGCTTCCCAGTCAAAAGCTTCTGGCTCAACAAATGCTGGCTTTTCTATTGGAGCTTTCTTCTCAACTTTAGGAACTTCAGCTACAGGAGCTTCTTTGGTTTCTTCTACTTTTGGAGTTTCTACTTCAGCTTCAGCTACAGGAGCTTCTTCTTTTGCAGTTTTAGTAGCTTTTGATTTTTCTTCTTTCTCTACTGCATCAGCTTTTTTTGTTGTAGTCTTTTTAGCTGTTGTTTTTTTTGCAGCAGGCTTTGTTGTTTTAGCAGTTTCGTCTTTTACTTCTTCTGCTTTAGCTTTTTCTTTCGCCATGATATAAAATGTCGCTCTTCTATTACATGCTTCCCTAGAGCGATGGAGAAGCAAATTTGTTTTTGTTTTTCAATCTGGAATTTCACCCAAAAAGACCCATTCACCTAAACGGGAGCGCAAATTTAGTGTTTTTTATTAAAAAAATAAACTAAAGCGTTAAATATGAAGAATTGAAAACCTTATATTTTAAAATCCTCGGATGAATCAATTCAGTTTTAAGGTTATGAAGCTGCCCTAATAAAATTTTGCAATTCCATATTGGCTTGTGGCCCATAGCTGTCTATAAGCGTGCCTTTGTTACCATCTTCTGTTTTTAGAGCATACAAAATAGAGGAGTCTGATGGGTTAGTTTCTCCTTCAAAACGAAACTCGTCAACAACTTCCACCTCGCTAACTTTGTAAGGCTTACTGTGCCCTACACGCTTTAAAGAATGATTGCTAAATTCAAAATCATCTTTAAAACCTTCTTTCTTTAGTTTATCCAGTACTTCTACAACGGTATGTAAATCGTGTTTTGACATACCTATAAAATAAGAAATGTAGCCCAGAAAGTCAAAATAATAAGATTTGTTGTGTTTGCTCTACTTTAAATTCAAGTAGGGAATATCTTTCCTATGAACCCATAACGCAATAGCTGAACAAACAAAAACAATCAGAGCCAGTATGAAAAGATAGCCTCCATCACCTTGCACTTCTATACCAAGAATGGTGAGATGAAAGAAAATGGCTCCGGAAATAACACCAAGCGACATTAAAGCACCCAGCCATGCAGTGCGCGGCACCAGAATTAATATGGAAGCTATTAGTTCAGCAATACCTGAGCCTATTCTGCCCCAGGGCTCCATACCTACTGTGGTAAAAATATAAATACTTTCTTCTGCGCCTGTAAATTTAAAATAGAGCGTCTGCAAAAGAATAATGGCCGCGATAACTCTCGCGGCCATTGATATTACTTTTTGTGTCGATGTCATGATGTAGAGGTAAAACCTCTCACAAGTTACTGAATATCCTCAAACTTCAAAGTTCCTATAGCATACTGAAGAAGTATATCTTGGAACAGCAACGTAAATTTAGCCTGGGCAAAAGTGGCTTGGGCATTTATAAAATTTCTTGAAGCTTGTGTATAGGTGACCAAATCAGAGGCACCCAACCCAAACCTTTCGGACTCCAATTCGAAAGACAACTGAGCTGCCTCCAACTGTGCCTTACTAGCCTCATAATTCAATGAGGCATCACGGTAACTGTTATGCGCATTAATGACATTAGATTTAACAACTAAGCGTGTACTTTCAGTATCAAGTTTAGCATTCTCATAAGCTATGCGGGATCTAACTGTTTGATTTCTTGAATTGAAGCCATTCAAAATCGGAATACTTAATGAAAGTCCATAAGTTTTCTGGATGTTATCACTTCTAAACTGCTGGTCAAAAGATCTATACAAACTATCTCTTCTAACTCCAACAATCTGATTATAAGCGGATCCATACTGAAAAAATGCTGATAACGTTGGTTGATAATTACCTTGATTTGATTTAAACTGATATTTAGATACCATTTCCAGTTTCTCAGTTTGTAACAAGTCACTTCTGTTTTCAGCTGCTAATGAATATAATTCATCTAATTCATAGCTTGCCAACTCTAAACCATTCACCTCAAAATCAGGATCCTGAATTGAAAAGTTTGACGAAGGATCAATCTGCAAAATAGTTGCTAAAGCCGTTTTGTCATTTCTAAGAGTAATTTCCGCTCTCAACTTGGCCAGCTCTGCATTTTTAACAAGGTAGTCCTGATTTACCTGATCAACCTTTGCAAGTGCTCCTTCCTCCACTTGAGAAGTAATTTGATCATACTGCCTCCTTTGAACCTCAAGATTTTGCTCGCTAATTTTTACAAATTCAACATCCAGTAAACATAACAAATACTGGCTTGCCACATTTCTAATTACATCTTGCTTAGACCTTTTAATTTGATGCATTCTTGCATCTACTTGAGCATCAGTTTGCTTAACAGAATTAAACTGATTTAAACCATTATAAAGTGTCATGTTGGCGTTTAACGTGCCGCTGACAAAGTCCAACTGTCCGTTAATAACACGACCTTCATTCTGATTAAATGAATTACCATCTCTTCTACCTAAATTCCCACTAATACTTACATTAGGAGCCATATTAGCTATACTTGAAACTTTGGATGATTGATCAGCTTCCAAATTATTTTGAGTTTGCTTCAAATTGATGTTATTTTCTAAAGCAATCTTGACTGCTTCAGAAAAAGTAAGTGTCCTTTCTGCTTCCTGAGCAAAAACAGAAAAAGACAAACAAATAAGTGAGAAAATAGAGGTTACTCTAAGCATTATTTTGAGTTAAAATTTTTAATTTTTTATTGATTCCTTCTTGGTATCAGATTCAACAGCACCATCTACCAACCGTATGGTTCTGCTGCCATATTCTGCATTCTTTTCTGAATGTGTAACCTGAATTATGGTCATACCCTCCTGATTGAGCTTCTTGAAAATCTCCATGATCTCCTCACCTTGCTCTGAATGCAAATTGCCAGTAGGTTCATCCGCCAATAATAATTTTGGTTGTCCTATAATAGCCCTGGCAACACCTACCAACTGCTGCTGACCACCAGACAACTGCTCTGGAAAAAGATCCTTTTTGGCCACCATCTGGAACCTGTCCAATATTTCGGCTACCATACTTTTACGTTGTGCACCCTTTACACCTTTATATAACAATGGCGTTTCGATGTTTTCATAAACTGTAAGTTCGTCTATAAGGTGATAGGCCTGAAAAATAAAGCCTATATGATGCTTGTGCATTTCGGATTTCTTACGCTCCTTCATTTTATGCACAGGTTCATCGAAGAAATAATATTCACCTTTGGAAGGCTCATCTAACATACCTATGATATTCATGATGGAAGATTTTCCTGCACCACTGGGTCCCATGATAGTTACAAATTCTCCTTGCTTTACTTCCAGATCAATTCCTTTCAGAATGAATGTTCTTTGAAATCTGGAATCAACGTACTTGTCAACATTAACGAGTTTGATCATGCGTTTTCTTTTATAGTTTAACTGCTTGCCAATAAATATGCCAACCTTATGAATGTGGCATACAACCTTAATTAACCATAAATCTAAACAATAATTACTTGCTTTTTGTCCGTTTTTGGAATCAAGTGTCTGTTATCGGACGGTTTTTGATCAATATTGAAATGATCTATTTCAATATTAAATATGAGCGTAAATTGAATTGCTTTTTACCTGAATTAAATCCTTGGAAGACAATATCGAGAATTGCTAACTTCGTAAAAAAAGGAAAGTTGAAGGGCAAAAAATTTAATATCATTTTAAGTGGACTAGGTATTTTTCTGATACTCGGTTTTGCATCACAATATTACCTTTCTCCATCACCTGAAATGACAATAGCACAGGCACCCGTGCTCAATAAAAAGATAACCAATCCTTACATTGATAGCCTGCTGATTGAATATAATGATGAACTGCAACATGAATTTGAAAAATCTAATATACCCGGTGCCGCAGTTGGCATTGTCATCAATGGGCAAGTAGAATATATCAAGCCTTTAGGGGTAAAGGCCATTGATACCAATGACAGCATCAATCTGGAGACTACCTTCAGGTTGGCTTCAGTATCTAAAGGATTTTCATCCATACTGATGGGCATTATCAAAGAAGAGCAATGCCTGAGCTGGTTCGACCCCATTAGTAACTACCTGACCAATTTTAAAACTACCCCTTCTGAATGGACTGATTCAATAAGCATTGTCCACATATTATCCCATACCAGCGGCTACCCTTATCAGGCATATAGCAACCTGGTGGAAGAAGGTTTCCATAGAGACTCGCTGATTAAGGAACTGAATAATGTGAGTCTATCGCGAGACCCCGGAGATATACACAGCTATCAGAATGTGGCCTTTTCGATGGTTGAACCAGTTTTGGAGCGCATAACGCAATCGAGCTTTAAGGATTTAATGCAAAACAGGATTTTTGAACCACTTGAAATGCAGCGAGCATCTATTAGCCTGGGGACTATGCTAATGGATGATAATAAGGCGCTGCCGCATCTCCCCAGAGGGAAATCTTTTCGCACGATACCTATATCAAGTGCCTACTATAATGTAGCCTCTGCTGGTGGCATTAACGCCAGCATAACTGATATGACCAAGTGGATGCAAGCCATTACCGGGCATATGGAGAGTGTGATTCCTCAAATAGTGCTGGACAGTGTCTTTAGCCCTATAATACCGACCCATGTGCGCAGTAGCTATTTCAGCAGCTTTGCCCGCCCCAGACTCGGCTATTACGGACTTGGCTGGCGTGTGGTCAACTACCCTACCGACACACTGATATACCATGGTGGGTATGCCAATGGTTATAAAAGCGATATAGCACTTAACCAATCAAAGGATATTGCTATTTGTGTACTGACCAACGCCCCTGGTAATTTCAGCCCAAAAATGACCATCGCCTTCTTTAAGCTTTACAATAAGTACCAGGACAGGATAATGAACTGGAAAGGACCCGAGGTTGTTCAGTAATAGTAAGAACTTGTTCAATTAGTGAAAAAGATACAATGCAAATATCAATTATTGTTGATATTCGGTTGTTACCAGCAATCCCTTTTCGATCTACTAAACCATGAACAAGCCAACAACACCTATTGAAAAATACCTGTCGCATTTGGATAACATTTTCCAAACTGAACCAGAATTCTTCGGAGGTGACAAGAAAAACGAACAATCTGGTGTAACCAGTATTGTATACTCCGAACTGCCTGAATCTGGAATGATAACGGGCTTAACCTATGGACTTTCGCTAGTTGAACATCCGGACTGGAAAATGGGACGACCTGAACTTCTTATTTCAGTTGAGTCAACTGACAAGTCATGGGCACAGGCAGCTGGATTTATTGCGAACAACTTCGTGGAGATTGCCCTTTTTCTTACAGCAACACTATCAATTTTGGTAAACCTATTTCCGATGAATCAGAGATGGACGCCTTTCTAGTTTTTGCACCTTCAATCCTTGACAAAGAGTTCTACCTAAACATTGACATTGGATTAGACTATAAGATCAACATTGCAGGACTCTATCCAATCTATTCGACTGAGATGAAACTCGTCAACGAATGGGGACTTGAGAAATTCTGGCATCATCCTGATTTTGACAACTACAACGTTAACAGAAAACAAATAACTGATTAAAAAAAGCTCGTAACATAGAGTAAGAGCGCATTTGAACTTCAACATGCGAAGTCCTTAAATGCTTTGGTGTGGCTTGCCCGCACGTTTTGGGTTCGCATTTCACATCCACTTTCATCTCTTAACTGGTGGACTATTTGTAATGAAGGGGTGTCTTAAGCTGCTTGTATCTCGACTAGGTTCTAAACCCAAATCGTGCTAGTTTTATGCCCTGAATTAAAGTAAAATCACACGCCTTACAGGGGTGTTAGCATTCATTTCATGGAAGAACCTCTCTGGGAACATAACGTCACTTTGAACTGGACTAGCAAACTAAGTCGTAAGGTTTCTATGGTCTTGTTCTTTGGGGCATTTGTGATTTTTGGAATTTGGTACATTGTGGACATTCCTGCTCGATATATGCCTTTTGAATTCTCAATCCCCTACTATTTAGACTTTTTACCGAGATGGCTTTTTAAGCTTTTTGGAATTGGGATGCTATTAGGTTTACTCAGTTTCTTCTTCTTTGACATCAGAAGGAATAAAAGAGGTATTCTTAAAATATATAAAAATTTTGCGGCTATTGAATCTGAAGGTAAACGAGAAGTTATCAGATTTGAAAAACTAAAACGAATCACATTCATTACTAAGTTTATTGCCTTTAGACCTTACAGAGTTGAATTCATTTATCCTAACTTGAGTATTAAGCGCATTAGGATTAACAAAACAAAATTCTATCAAATTATGGAGCAACTTCAAGAAGTAGCTCCAAAGGATTTTGAGATTGATGTTAATTCTTTTGAATCAAATAGCAAAGTTTAAAAAGAGTGATAGCATGGCGTAAGTGCGCATTTGGACTTCACAGTGCTAAGTCTTTAAATGCTTCGGTGCGGCATGCTCGCACGTTTTAAGGAGCATTATTTCACCGCTACTCCAACACCTCATCTAAAAATTTTAATTTTCTGTTAAACTTATAACCAATCACCAATTTGAGCTTTCCGATATTATAATTGAATTTATTATCGGCAGAAATATTCATGAAAAAAATATCTGAACCATAAACAATGCCTGAATAAAAACGCTGACCATTGTGCCCGACTGCCGCACGAATATTAAGTTTGGTCACCAAGCGGGAATTGATATCATAATGATCTGTGGCCGTCACTTCTCCATTAAGCAGGCCCATACCTGGAGTTAAGCCACCAAAAACATAAAACCTGTAAGGCAAAACCAGCATGTAATTATAACCGCCTTGAATACCGATTATATTAAACCTTGAGTTTTGCAACTGAGCCCTCTCATCAAACCCCTCTTCCCCTGCTACTATACTGGAGTCCGCAGCAATATCCTGAACAGAAATGAAGCCTCCTACTGTAAACGAGCCGGCACTTTTCTTTTGGCGTCTATTTCCTGTAAATACTGAGCGTATTGACAGTTTTTTAGAATTGAAATTATAGAGATAGTTTGCTCCTACTACAGTGGAACGGATGTCATTTCTGAATATTGAACGCATAGCACCTTCCTGATCGAAACCTTTGTACCGCTGCACTGTCAAATCTACCAAGTGATTTCCGAATGAGGCCTCTCCTTGTAAATCAAAACGGGAAGTAACATCTTCCCGGATCAAAAGTAACCGCACACCAATATCAATCGCTAAAAATTTGTACGCTAAGCCTAGACCAATGGAAGTTGGGTTCTTAGGAACAAACCGCACCTTGTTTCCTGCACCATTCCTTATCACAGGATTTTGATATTTATAAATACCGATTACCCGAACAGACCAGCTGTCGTATGATAGGTCGACATAGGCAGTATCTACCTTTGGACTAAGCTGACTAACAATGCTCTGAGCCTCGACTTTTGAAACTGTAAAGGAAACCAACAATAACCAAAAACAATAAAGAGATCTCAGATGCACAGCATAAATTAAAGTCTTCGGTGAAGATAGGCCGACTTGTGATTGTTTGCAACGTGAGTGTTAAGAACAACAGAGCGATAAGAAACACACGATAAAATCTCTCGAAAACTTTTTATCCATCGGATGACTGTCTTTCATCACGCACATAGTCATTAGATGAATTATGGTACTACTCCCCCTTCAAAGTATCCACAGGCTTAAGCCTTATGGCCTGCACCATTTGGTACAATACGGTGACTAAAGCCACGCTGACTATACACAATAATGTGACACCATATATCGACCAGCTTAGGTCAATTTGGTTGGAATAGGCCTGCAGCCAGTCGTTCATAATGTAATAGCCTATGGGAAGGCCGAAGACTGAAGCCACAATAATTGGCTTTAGAAATCCTCTCAGCAGAATTTGGATGATGTTTGAAGAGGAAGCCCCTAATACCTTTCTTATTCCGAACTCACTCACCTTTTTCAAGAATGAGAACTGCGCTAACCCAAACAGGCCAATGACCCCGATAAAAACACTGATGGCTGTAAAGAACTTGACCAGACTCAAGAATGTCATCTCAGATTTGAATTGATTATCAAACTGCTCATCAAGAAAGTGGTATTCAAAAACATTATCTGGGTCTGCATCAGTGATAGTCTTCTGAATAGCACGAACTACTTCCCTGGCATTGGACGACTCGTTAACCCTTATCAGAATGTTGGCAAACTCATTTTTATGCATCATAAGTTCTAATGGCATAATCTTGCTTTTTGCCGAACTGAAGTAAAAGTCATCCACAACGCCTATAAGAAAATTATCTTTATCAGGCAGCTGCCCAAACACTGTTGGCCCATCTCCAAAATATAGGTCTCGTAAAGTTTTATTAATGATCACGTTTTGTTTGCCTTTGTCTTCCTGAGTGAAATCTCTACCCTCTATTACATTCAAACCTGCCATCTCGCTAAAATCTTCATCAACATAGTTTAAAGCCACGTTTACACTTTCTTCACCAAATTTCTGACTGAACATCCACCCTATTCCGGGAAGGTTGCCAACCGAAACCTGTTCTACCCCACTTACACCTTTAAGCTCTGATTTAATTAAATCGATATGTGATTTGCTGTATTCACTCGACTTGATAGAAATGATTTTATCGCTATCAAATCCAAGATCAAAATCAACCAGATATCCAGTTTGGCCTATTATCACTACACATCCGAATATCAAAACCGTTGTTATACAGAACTGTAGAGTGATCAGCGTATTTCTCAACCAGCTGCTGCCGCCCTTTCCAGTACTCGTGCTATTGCTAATCGCTTTTATTGGTCTGAACTTCGACAATACAAAGGCTGGATAAATGCCAGCCACAATAGCCAGTACAAGTACTGTTATAACATAGCCGGAAATGAAAGTTCCTGATAGCAAAACCGAACTATCCATAGGCTTAACTATCAAGGCATTAAAGTAGTTAACCATTAACTCACAGAAACCAAAAGCCAGTAAAGCTGCAATGCTGGTTATCAAAACTGATTCCATCAAAAACTGACTGATCAGGTTACTTCGCAATGCACCAATGGTTTTTTTAACACCAACTTCCTTAGCGCGTTCTGTAGCCCTTGCGGTGATCAAATTTATGTAGTTGATAACAGCGATAACTAAAATCAGTAAACCGATAACACTGAATACTTTTATAAATAACTGTTTGCCTCTAATTGTGCTTTTTTGAAGTCTGAATCTTGAATAGTCACCAAAATAAAATTCATTTAAAGGTATGAGCTCCGCCTCAACAACACCGGGCTCTAACTTTTCATCAAACAGGCCCTGAATTCTTTCTTTAAGCACAGTTGCATCAGCATTTGAAACTATGAAATAAGGCGTGTGACCTTCTTTAAAAGAGTTGATGTCCACCCCTTCCTGAGTACGCTTCTTAAAAGAGATAAGAAAATTGATATCAATACTTGAATTGGAAGGTGGTGCTAATACTATATTTTCAACTGTAAAAGGCTCACCCTGAAGTATTAGCGTCTTGCCAATTGGATCGGTGCCTTTAAAATACTTTTCAGCCATCTGCTCAGAAATGGCAATTTTGGAAGGGTCTGTAACAAACCCGAAATTGTTATTGGCATAATCGAAATCAAATATCTGCTGCCATTCGGGATCAATATAAATGCTCCCACCTTCATTAAACTTTTTATCTCCAACCTCCACAGCCACTGGTTCCGATGCAAATGCACGAGTGGCTATTTCAACGCCAACTACTTGATCCCAAACATTTTGAAATCCTGCCGGAGGTGGAATGCTAAACATTGGCTTACCATCTACCAAGTAGTTCATGTTCACACAATAGATATTATCATATTTAGCATGAAACCTGTCGGTCTGATGTTCATCCCAAACAAATAGGGAAAGCACCAAAAAGCAGCCAATACCTACAGAAAGACCAATAATGGTGATGAATGAATTTAGCGGATTTTTTATCAAAATCCTGTAAGCCAGTTTCAGGTTTCTTTTAAACATGGTTAAATCTATTATTCATCCTTTAATACATCAACAGGGTTAGTAAGTGCTGCTTTTAGCGAATGGTATCCGGCCGTTAACCATGTGAAAACCAAGACGGTGGTTATACATATGACCATTATATACACTTCAATATCTACATGATAAATGAAGTTTGCCAGCCATTGTTGCATCAGCCACCATGCTAATGGAGCTGCAACCATACATGAAACAAATATCAATGCTGAAAATTTTGTATTGATCATCATTACCAACTGCCCTGCTGAAGCCCCAAGCACTTTCCTTATCCCCATTTCTTTATTGCGCCTTGTTGCCACAAATGCAGAAAGCCCGAATAACCCTATACCCGCAATGATCATGGCCAATGAGGTAAATACAACAAACAGCTTACTCAACTGATCTTCACTTTTGTACACATCAGCCAGCTGTTGATCCAAGAAATTATAATTAAAAGGAACAGAACTGGCAATACCATTCCAAGACTTTTCAAGGTCTTCTATGATATTCATTGTGTTTGTTCCATTTACTGAAACCAGCACATTCTGAGAGGTATTAAAAATGGGCGCTTTAAAGTCAAAAAGTGCTAATGGTGCTATTCCATAATACAATGGCAGTGTATGGAAATTTTTCACTACCCCTATCACTTTAAATTCCGGTTCATAGTACACAAGCGTCTTACCAATGGCCTCCTCGGGTGTCCACCCAAAAGATTCGGCAGTCATTTCATTGAGCACAATATTGTGAGTTTCGTCCTGCGTCTCATCAAAGTTTCTACCAGCAACCAGCTCCATTCCGAGACCCGGAATGTATGATTCATTAACCTTAATAGTACCTAATGACACTTTTCGGTCCGGATTGCCTTTGATAAACATTAAATCTTCAGGGTTGCCAAAACCAGGCACCACACTGGAAACTATTACATCATTAACACCTGAGAGCTGCTCAACCTGGTTTAAAAAACTTTCTGTCTGCTCATCCAATTGATCTACTTCATTAATAACAATCATGTTATCTCTTCTAAAACCCATATTCCCATTTTGGAAGTAATTCAATTGCTGATAAATAATGGCAGTGCAAATCATTAAACAAATGGCAATAGAAAACTGGAAGACCACAAGCCCATTTCTAAATCGCACGCTACCCTTACCAGAGGTAAACTGACCTTTCATAACAGCTACCGGCTTGAATTGGGTAAGGTACAATGCCGGATAGGCACCGGCCACAAACCCTACAATGATTGGGAATAGGACTATGATTAATAAATAAGTCTGGGCGCTAAAAACGCTAATGATCTCTATTCCAAGAACATTTAACATCCCGATTTTAAACAGCTCCGTCAGTCCTAGTCCAACACCTGTAGCTATGACACTAATAAGTAAACTTTCAAATAGCAGTTGACCAACAAGCTGTTTTTTACTAGACCCAAGCACTTTTTTCAAGCCAATTTCCTTGGCTCGATGACCAGCACGGGCAGTAGATAGATTAACAAAATTGATGCATGCCAACAAAAGGATGACAATGCCTACAATTCCAAAAATCTGGATGTAAACGATGTTGCCATCAGTACCGATACGGTTCTCAACACTTCCACTATTCAGGTGAATATCAGTAATAGGTTGTAGGTAGAAAGTCAGTTCACCTTTTTCCTTCTCAAACTCATCAAATTCAATACCCAATCTTCTAAATGCTGACAAAGCATATTTATCAGCTATCTCATTAAGTTTTCCTTGTATGGGCTGAATGTCACCTTCTATTTTAACATAAGTAACCACCTGTGTCCATATCCAGCTCCACTCAAATCTTTTGCAATCCTGATTGGTATAAATTGAAATAAGAAAATCAAAGTCAAAATGTGCATTGTGCTGATTCGGAGCTAATACACCAGTAACTTCTAATGTTTTTTTATCATCCCCGTAAAGAATGGTTTGCCCAAGTGCAGACTCTTGTCCAAAATACTTTTCAGCCATTTCTGAGGTGATAACTACTGTATTTATGTCATCCAAAGCTGTTTCTGGGTTTCCTTCCTGAAGTTTAAATCCGAAAAAATCAAAAAATGTGCTGTCCGCTCCCAGTATGTTTTCTTCTAAAAATGCTTCGCTGCTACCTCCCGCACTTATTACTTTAGAATAAGGCGTATTAATTCTACAGGTAGCTTTAATCTGCGGAAACTCAGTTTTCAGTGCCTCTGCTAATGGCAAAACAGTAGACCCCATAATTCCTCCTTCCGGAGACCAGAAATTAGTCTGATTGACTCTATAAGTTTGCTCCACTTCCGGATGATGCTTATCATAAGTCAACTCATTTGTTGTGTACTGAGCTATTATTAAACAGGAAGCCACACCAAGCGCCAGTCCTAATACATTTATAAATGAATAGAACCTTTCTTTGATGAAAATTCGGAGTGATATTTTGAAGATATTTCTTAGCATGAGTTGTTATTTTAAGTTTATCTATTCGTTTCTTAAAGAATCTACAGGGTTGGCAGCTGCAGCCACAATGGACAGATAGCTAACCGTAATCCAGGCAATAAACATAGCTGCGAATCCTGATAGGATGAAAATTAGAATATTGATGTCTGTTTTATATTGGAAATTCTGAAGCCATAGGTTCATTAAGTACCACGCCAGCGGTGCTGAAATGATCACAGATATAGCTACCAATTTTGTAAAGCCTTTGTTGAGTAATAGCACGACAGTACCAACAGAGGCCCCTAGCACTTTCCTTATTCCAATCTCCTTTTGGCGCTGTTCTGTTGTAAAGGCAGCCAAACCGAAAAGTCCTAGGCAAGAGATAAAAATAGCTATGGAAGTAAAAAAGGCTACTGTTTTACCCAATGTTTTTTCTTTCTCCATCAGCTGCTCAAAATTATCATCGATAAATGCATAGCTCACTGGATCTTTCAATGATAAAGCTTGCCATTCTGAATTCAGGTATTCAATAAAATCAGCCTCCTGGTTACCCTGTAGTCTGATAGATAATCTGTAACCATCAGGATCGTAAATAATGGCAACTGGCTCTGGCTTGTCATTAAAACCTTTAAAACTGAAATCTGACACAACACCAATTACTTCAGAGCCCCTATTTAGTTTTGCTCCGATAGGATTTGGGCCTAACATCAACTCTTTTACGGCTGATTCTGTAAGAATTACCGCAGTAGAATCAGAGGCTATTTCATTAGAGAAATTACGACCTTCAACGAGTCTAAAACCTAAGGTCTCTAAATATTGATCGTCTCCAATGAAAGTTTGAAGCCCAATGCCTTGCTCCATTTCTTTGGATTGAAAGGTATAAACCCACATAGAAGGTCCTGCAGGAGTTCGTTTATTAAAACTTGCCGTTCTAACTGCATTGTGCTGACGCATTTTCTGCTTAAAAGCTTCCTTTTTCCCGTCCAACAGATCCGCATTATTTATAACCAAAACGTTCTCACGATCAAAGCCTAAATCAGCAACTCTTAAATGCTCAAGCTGTTGATAAACAGTCAAAGAGCAAATAATTAATGCGATAGAAACAGTAAATTGAAATACAACAAGAAAATTTCTAAAACCACTTTTGCCTGAGTTGGAAAATTTCGATTTTAAAATATCCACTGGTTTAAAGCTACTCAAGTAGAAAGCAGGGTATACGCCAGCCAGTATACCCACTACCAATCCAAATCCAAAATAGGCCAGTCCATAATGCCAATTAGAAAAGAGTCCATTGATCAACTGCTCATTAGTAAAGGATTGGAAGAGGATTAGAAAGATCTCAGATATTCCAATACCAATAATGAGTGCCGTAAGGCTGACCAAAACTGATTCCGTTAGGTATTGGAAAATGAGTATCTTTCTAGAAGTACCCATCGCCTTCCTGACCCCAACTTCTTTAGCTCTTTTAGCTGATTGCGCTGTCGATAGGTTTACGAAATTGATCACCGCTATGACAAGAAGAAAGATGGTGACCATTAGAAAAACGTAGACATTGGCACGATTGCCACCTGCTTGCAGATCAAACTTCATGGATGGATCCAGATGAATATCTGACAAGGCCTTTGTATAAAAGGCATAGTTGCCACTGTCCACCCAACTATCATAAGACATACCGGACTCAAAAGTTGGATAAACCAGCTCTTTTCTCAAATTCTCGAGCCTGATTTGCAAATCATTTATTGATGCTGTAGGTATTAATTTCACATAATTAAAATAACTGGCAGACGTCCAGTTTTCAGATCCTTTAAGTTGAATTGGCATCCATAAATCAGTTTCAAGATGTGTCGGATTCTCACTTTTATGCACTACACCCGATATTTTATAAGGTGTTTTATCTTCTCCAACCTCAATCAGTTTTCCAAGTACATCATGACTACCAAAAAGATCGAAAGCCAGTTTGGTTGAAATGATCATACTATTTGGTTCTAACAACCCATGGTCTGCATTGCCAGAAACAAACTGATGATTGAACACCTTGAAATAACTAGAATCCACTTTTAATGGTCCCACCTCAAATGCCTGGTCATTAATATATAGATTAGTTGTTCTTTCTTTTTGCACCCGAGTTGCTATTTCCACTTCAGGCACTCTGTCTTCTAAAATGTTATTAAATATTTCAGGGCCGCGAGCAAACGCTCCTGAATTGTAAAAAGAGACAGAAACCCTATAAATTCGATCGCTATCCTGATAGTGTCTGTCAAAATTCAGCTCCTGCCATACCCAACTGCCAATCACAAAACTGCCAGCAAGACCTAAAGACAAACCAAGAATATTGATAATACTGTAGCTCAGGTTTCTTCTGAACTGTCGGAGCGCTATGGTTATGAAATTTCGAAGCATGTGTTATTAGTTAGTAATTAGTTGTAAGTCTTTAGTCGTAAGTCTTTAGTCGTAAGTCTTTAGTCATAAGTCCCTAGTCATAAGTCCCTAGTCGTTAGTTCTTAGTTCTTAGTCGTTAGTTGTAAGTCTTGTGTTTCATTTATTCGTCCCTTAAGCTGTCAACTGGGTTAGCAGAAGCAGCTTTTACCGACTTATAGCTCACCGTAACTGCAGCCACAATGATGGTTCCCAACAGTCCCAGTGCAAAGAGCATTGGATTGAGGTCTATGCGATATTGAAAGCCTTGAAGCCACTCATTCATTCCGAAATAGGCCAATGGAGCTGCAAAGACAAAGGCAATTCCTATTAACTTGAAGAATGATAGTGAAAACATACCTACAATACTTGATACGGTGGCTCCCAACGTTTTTCTTACGCCTATCTCTTTTGTCCTTTGATTGATCATAAATGATGACAGCCCAAACAAACCCATACAGCCAACTATAATGGCAATGGAAGAGAAAAAGCTAAAAATAGTTGCCATTTTCTCCTCTCCCTCGTAAAATTCTTGCAACCTGTCATCATAAAAATCATAGTCGTACTCGTACTCTGGATATTGAGCTTTCCATAGTTTTTTGATTTCTTGATTGGTTTCTTGAAATGCACTTAAATTGACCTTTATAGATGCCATGCGATACGAAGAAATATCACTGAACATAGCCACAGTCATTATATCATCATGAAGGGAGGTTGAATTAAAATCCTTAACAACACCTACTATCGGAACCCACCTTCCCCAAATGCGGACTTGCTTCCCTATAGCGCTCTCATATGGGCCTTCATGATTGATGTATCTTAGGAGTTTCTCATTCACCACAACCTCTTTCAGCGTATCTGATTCACTAATCGATCTTCCCGCCAAAAGGTCCATACCATACAAATCGATATAGTTCTTATCAATAAATTTCATGGATGTGTAAAAATCTTCCCCCTCTTCTTCAAGGTTGAAGTTACTTACTGACACCGATCCCGAACTTGGTGCACTAAATGAAAGTGAGAAATTTTCAACACCAGCCAACCGGCTTACTTCGGTGGACAGCGTTTTCATCTTAGTTGCATCCTTTTCAGGAATTCGAATACTAACAATAGCTTCAGTATCAAAACCAAGGTCTGCCTGGCGCATGTAGTCGAGCTGCGTAAGTGTAACGATAGTGCCAATAATGAACACCTGGGAAATAAAGAACTGGAATACCACGAGGCCCTTTCGCAGGTTCATTCCCCCACTATTTTGGCTGGTGATTTGTCCCTTGAGCGCCAAAGCTGGCCGAAAACCTGATAGTACCAATGCCGGGTAAAAACCAGCTAAAACTGTAATGAGAAGAACACCACCAAGCAATAATGCTATAAACTTTGGGTCAAACAATTGAATATCAAGCACGACATCTAAAAATGGATTGATATAAATGATTAATAACTCAGCGAGGCCCAAGGCTAACACCACAGACAGTAATATCAATCCGAAAGACTCAGCAAGGAACTGAAGAACCAACTGATAGCGCGTACTTCCCATTACTTTGCGCACTCCCACTTCTTTCGATCTTTTGATAGCAATAGCAGTAGAAAGATTAACAAAATTGATGCAGGCAGTAAGCATTAGGAATACACCGATTAGTATCATCACCAGAATCTGATTTTTACTCACCGAGTTGTAAGAATAATTTGCATGGTTTTCACTAAAATGAAGTTCACTCATGGGCTGAAGCTCGTAGACCTCTTCATCTTCTTTTTCAAAATGCTTACCTACAAAGTCAGCTATCCTGCCTTTATAGTTGGCAGCGTTGTCTGAATCGGCCAGCATTACATAGCACTGATCATTGCTGCTTACACTGTTCCATCGGGCTTCCTTAAGTTCATCGCTAAACACGCCCAATGAAATAAAAATATCGAAGGGCATATCGGTATTACTAGGCGGATTGCCAACAATGCCAGTCACTTCCAGATTATATATTTTATTAAACACCAATTCTTGCCCTAGAGCATTTCCATCGGGAAAGAAAATGCTGGCAATCTTTTCTGATAAAACAATACCATTTTGGTTATCCAGTGCCTTATCCCTATTTCCTTCAAGCCAGTTGACTGTGAACATCTTGAAATAATCATTCTCAGTAAAGACTATCCTTTTGTCCTGCAGCTCATTATAGATGGGCGTTTCAGAGGAAGGATTGATCGTAAAAATTGTTTCACCATAGTGATCTCTCGTTAAAATGACATGTTCAAATTCTGGAAAGTCTTCACGAACCGCATCACGAAAAGGCACAGGCACACCAGGTGTATAGTCCATCTCACCTCCCTGACCAGGGGAACTGTTAATGAACCTATAAATGTGATCATAGTTAGCCTCAAATTTGTTGTAGCTGCCAGCATAGTTGGCGAGCAAAAACAGAACAATGGCGCATGATATACCCATAGAAAGACCAACAATGTTAATTGTCGTATTGACCTTATTTCTAAAGAGGCTTCTTAGTGCTGTTATTAGGTAGTTTCTTATCATTTTTTAGTAATTAGTAGTTAGTATTGAGTAGGAAGTACATAGTATTGAGATTTTAGTATTCAGTATATTGTTCATCATTTCTCGAGTTCTTAGTATAGTTTCTAGTGCCTTATGTTTCACGTCAATTATTTAAAATCATTCTTCCTTTAAGGCATTTACTGGATTAGCTGATCCTGATTTTATTGCATGGTAACTCACAGCTACAACAACAATTGCTAAACCTGACAAACAAATGATAACAAAGCCTAAAGGATCAATATTTACTTTATAAACATATGAGTTTAACCAGGCAGAAGACGCATAATAAGATAGAGGTACAGCTATAAGCATAGCTATAAATACTAATCGAATAAATTGCTGTGAAAACAGCGTTACAATTTGTTCAACAGTAGCTCCCAGCACCTTTCTAATGCCTATTTCCTTGGTTTTTCGTTCTGCCAGATATCCGGCTAAACCCAGAATTCCAAGACAGGCTACAAAAAAAGCCAGAAACGTGAAGGCAGCTACAATTTTGCTTAATCGCTGCTCCTCTTCAAACAAACGGCCGAAATCAGCATCAACAAAACTGTAATCGAAGGGTTGTAAAGTATTCTCCTTCCAAATACTCTCAAGCGCTAACAACTTTGCTGAAACATCTCCAGCAGAAAGTCTAACTGCTAAAGCATTTTCAGTGTATTTTGAATATACAAAAGCAGTGGGTGGAACTTGCTTTCTGAAAGACTGATGATGAAAATCTTTTACAACACCCACTATCTCAAAATTGCCTGGTGAACCTCCGAATTGGATCCGCTTACCAATAGGTTTCTCAAAACCCAATGCTCTAACAGCTGTCTCATTCAATATGATAACTGAAGTATCACTCAAAGTCATTTCATTGAAATTTCTTCCTTCTATCAAATCAACTCCTAACGTGTTGAGGTAACTAGAATCAGCCCATTGGTAATAGACTCTAAATCGATTTTCATCGATTGTATTTTTTTCTGGTGCAATAAAAGTGCTGCTCATTCCAATTAGATCAAAATTGAAGTAGCCAGAGGAAACAAATCTGGAGTCAGCGGATAAATCATTTTTAAATTTTGCAGCATTTTGTCCCAATTGATCAAGAGAGTTATCAATAACAATAAGATTCTCTCGCACAAATCCTGGGTCTTTCTGAAGACCGTAATTCAGCTGATCTTGAACACCGTAAACAAAAATTCCTAAGGTGAGAGAGATGGTAAACTGGAAAACAACTAAAGAATTCCTCAACCATGAACCCTTCGTTCCAGAACTCATCTTCCCTTTTAGTACTACAGCTGGCTTGAAGGAAGTAAGATATATGGCCGGATAAAGGCCTCCCAAAGCACCTGTGAATAGTGCCAGCATTAACAAAATAATAAGGTTAAGCGGGTTAGAAATAATGCTAAATGAAATGTCGAAATTCAAAAACAATTTCATGAATGGAATAAATAATTCAACCATTCCTAAAGCTAATAAGGCCGCTACCAAGCATAGAATGACCGATTCGGTCAAGAACTGACCTACTAATTTAATTCTAGATGAACCAAGTGTTTTTCTAACTCCTACTTCTTTGGCTTTCTTAGCCGATTGGGCAGTGGCCAGGTTAATAAAGTTGGTTATAGCCAAAAGCAATATGAATACTGCTGCCATACCAAAAATCCAAAGGTTATTACTATCTCCTCCTGGCTGCAAATCGAAATTAATATTAGATTTTAAGTGGATATCATCAACACGAAGCGTCAATGGTGTTTCAAATTTTGTTTGAGTTAAAATTTCCTTCACAGTTGTTTTACCAGGATACCAATCATTATCCAAAGCTCGTTTTGCAAAAATTCTATCAACTTTGGTTTGAAATTGACCTGAGGTGAAGCTTTCATCAGTTTTCACATAGCCATGATAAATAGTATAACCCCAATTATCTTTGCCATTAGCTAAAATGGCGCTGGGCATGTGCATTACCATATTGAATTTCAGATGAGTATTCGAAGGAATATCTTCTAATACAGCTATAATCTTAAAGACATTTTCTTCATCGCCTTGATAAATTATAATTTCTTTGTTCAAAGCAGATTCCTCATCAAACATCCTCTTTTCCATGGTTTCAGTAATGACCATAGCATTTGGCAGCTCAGAAAAATTATCGTAAGAACCTTTAACTATTGGGTAATTAAAGACATCAAAAAAACCAGCTGTAACATAATACCCTTTAGGCTCAACCTGTCTTTCTCCATTTAAGCCAATTAAAAAATTACCGCTATTGAGTAATAAAGTTTCTGCCTCTATCTCATCCATATTTTCAGATAAATAGCCTAGATGAGAAGGTGACGTTAAGGCATAACTTCTTTGGCTTAATCTGAAAACCGAGTTGTGAGAAGGAATAAATTGATCATAAGTAAGTTCATGGTTTATATAAAGACTTATGTAAATAACTACTGAAAAACCAACAGCCAAACCCACCACATTGAACATGGTGTAGGTTAAGTTCTTTTGAAACCTTCTGATTATAAGTGCTAAGTTTTTCAGTATCATAATTATTCGTCTCTTAAACTGTCAACCGGATTTGATATTGCCGACTGAAAAGACTGAAAGCCAATCGTTATGAATGTGATAATTACAGAAATCAACATTGCCAAGGCAAAGAACCATAGTTGCATACTTATCTGATAAGCGAAATTGCCCAACCAGCTGTCCATTACATACCATGCTATAGGGCTTGCTATTGCAAAGGCCACCAATACCAAAGCCATAAAGTCCTTAGTGAAAAGCAATACAATACTCATAACACCTGCACCAAGCACCTTTCTAACACCAACTTCTTTGGTACGCTGTGCTACTATGAATGAGATCATACCCAGTAAGCCAAGGCACGAGATAAAAATGGAAAGGCCACTGAAGAGTTTAAGCAGATCAAAAGTTTGCGACTCATTAGTATAGAACTCCTGAATGCTATCATCAATAAAGGTGTACTCAAACATGCTTTCAGGATAAACATTATTGAAGCTTTCTTCAATATGGGCAATGGCTTCCCTGCTGTTTTCCATTGAAATTTTGACACCTGTGTTGTAATAAAACTGTGGAAAGTGAACCAGTACTGCCGGATCTATTTTTTCATGTAAAGAAGTAAGGTGAAAATCTTTAACCACACCAATCACTTCGGCTGATATGTCCCCAACTCCTGTTGTAATGTACTTTCCTACAATATCTTCAGGGTTTGCAAAGCCTAAGGTTCTTGCTCCTTCTTCATTAACAATATATGTTAGTTGTCCTTCTTCCTGTCTTGTTTCAAACAATTGTTCAGCGGCCTTTTCATCTGCTTCGGTAAACCACCTACCATACAATAATGTCAACCCATAAGTATCTTTATAGTGAAGGTCTCCAACTTTTATGATCACACGATTATGCAACTCGCTTTGGTCTTCCGTTAATCGATAATTGGTTTCAAAGGTATTGGTAGACATAGGCTCACCTAGCGAGAAACTGGCATTTTTGATACCTGTACCCACTATCAATTGCTCCCTAAACCTGTCCAGCTTATCAGCATCACTGTCTGGCATTGCGATATTAAGAATAGCCTCTTTATCAAAGCCCAATGACTTGTTGGTAAAGAAATCCATCTGACTGGATATAACAATAGTGCAAATGATTAATATCTGAGAGATAAGAAATTGAAATATTATAAGCCCCTTTCTCAAAAATAAAGAACCCGTACTTTGCGAATGAATATTAGTCTTAAGGGCTTTGATAGGGTTGTAGCCGGACAAAATAAGAGCCGGATAGATACCTGCAATTAGGGTAACTACAACCACCAGTAGTAAAACGAAAAGTAAAATATTTACATTCTGAAAAATATTGAACTCCAGGCTTTTACTGAAACTGTTATTAAAAATTGGGATAACTCTTTCTGTAATGCCTATGGACAATATGGCTGAAACAAAGGTGATCAGGAAGGTCTCACCAAGAAACTGCCCTACCAGCTGTTTTTTACTGGCTCCCAGTGTTTTTCTAATGCCTATTTCCTTAGATTTTTTGACCGCCAGTGCGGTGGATAAGTTAATAAAATTAACGCAGCCAATAAAAATCAGGAATGCCCCTATCACCCCAAGGGCAATTAATGACGTGGAATTGACTGCATTATTATTCCACTTGGCATCAAAGTGAATGTCACTTGCCGGCTGAAGGTGAAAGTGCCTTCTGTTATAACTCTCCTCAGAGTAATATTTTTTCATAGACACCCGAAACTGTTCTTCTGCGTCCAACTGAGATGCGTTTGCATTTAATTTAACAAACGCATATCCCTCGGCACTCATGTTCCAGGAAGTTATATCCAAGCCTCCTAAATAGTCAGAACTAAAAGTTGGATACGACACAATTACATCAAACTGGATGCTGGAGTTTCTTGGAACGTCTGCAAATACACCTGCAACTTCTAACTCCAGCTGATTGTATTTGACCTTTTTACCAATAGGGTCACCCTCACCAAAATATAGTTCAGCCGTCTTTTTAGATAAAAGCAAGTTATTGGGCTGACCAAGCGCACTTTTTACATTTCCTGAGATCACCTTAAAATCAAAAACATCGAAGAAATTACTGTCTGCAAAAATTGAATTCTCCAGTTTAAATTTCTCACCATCAATATTTAAAACAGGTTCCTGGTCCAGATTGTAAAGTGTTGCCTTCTCTATCTGAGGAAAGTCAGTATTTAATGATTTAATAATTGGGTAAGGAACATTAGCCTCAAAGTCTAAACCCGAAGAAGTGTCAGATGACCTTGTAACACGATAGACATTATCAGAATGAAAATCATCAAAGCTGAGCTCTGTGGTTATATGAAGATAAATCAACAAGCTCCCTGTGATACCAATAGTTAGTCCGATAACATTGATCAATGAATACCATTTACTTTTAATGATATTTCGGAAAGTAACTTTTATATAATTCTTAAACATAGCTCAAGGTTTGATTTCTCTTACTCAAATGAGGTGCCATGGCCACCAATCTTACTAAACAAGCACTCAGCACACTTTTTAGCGACTACATATTACCAAACTGTATCGAATTCGATACAGTATAGTGTAATGTTTTCGATACAATGTAATAACTTAGGCTTCAGAAATGAAAACAGAGGCCAACATATTGATCATTGATGATGACCGTGATGTTCTGGAAACAGCAAGGATGTTTTTGAAACAAGAGTTTTCGTCTGTAGACATTGAAGAAGATCCGTCTAAAATTGATGGCTACTTCGAGATGAAAAATTATGACGTCATCCTGCTGGACATGAACTTCAGCAAAGGAGTTAATGATGGTCAGGAGGGATTTAAGTGGCTAAGGCACATCATCAATAAGGATAATGAAGCCATAGTTATATTGATAACCGCGTATGGTGAAGTTGATCTGGCTGTGAAAGCTATGAAAGAAGGAGCAAGTGATTTTGTACTTAAACCCTGGAAAAATCAAAAATTGCTCGCCACTATATTATCTGCTTTGGAGCTGAGAAAATCCAAAAAAGAAGTGACGAAGCTCAAGGCAACGCAATCTGCCATCAACAGTGATACCAATACTAAGTTTAGTAATTTCATAGGCGAATCTGATGGAGTCAAGCAGATTAAATCATTGATCTCAAAAGTGGCAGTTACAGATGCCGACATCCTGATTCTGGGTGAGAATGGAACCGGAAAAGAGTTAGTCGCACGAGCTATCCACAACCAGTCGAACAGAAAAGACAGTACTTTTATCAACGTTGACCTTGGTGCGCTGACTGAATCACTTTTTGAAAGTGAGCTTTTCGGTCATGTGAAGGGTGCATTTACGGATGCTAAAACAGACAAAGTAGGCAGATTCGAATTGGCCGATGGCGGCACCATTTTCCTTGATGAAATAGGCAACCTATCACTTCCGCTTCAGGCCAAGCTTTTAACTGTGCTACAGAGTAAGAAAATTCAGCGCGTTGGTTCATCTAAAGAAATCAATGTCAACTTCAGGCTGATTTGCGCTACCAATATGCCATTGACAGAGATGGTAGCTGAAAACACATTCAGACAGGATCTTTTGTATCGGATCAATACTGTGGAAATTAAAATACCAGCATTGAACGAGCGACCTGAGGATATCCCTCTACTCATTGAGCACTTCTTTGGCATTTATAGCAAGAAATATGGAAAGGCCAATATGAAGATCGATAAAGAGATTTATTCAGCACTCAAGAACTATGACTGGCCAGGCAATATCAGAGAGCTGCAGCATGCCACAGAGAGGGCAGTTATTTTGTCAGAATCCAATACCATTGATAGTCCTGAATTGTTCGTAAATCAACCGATTAACAAGGTCAAAATCCATGAACCAAAAACGCTGGAGGACATGGAGAAAACATTTATTATAGAAACCCTGGAAGCCAATAAAGGGAATGCAACGGCTACCGCCAAGCAACTAGGGCTGACCAGAACGGCTCTTTACCGAAGGTTAAACAAATACGGGTTGGTGTGATTAATAACCTGAACTCGATTCATAAAAACGGACGTCATGCCGGAAAATTAAAGGTTTACATTTTAAAAACCTTTATTTATCCTGTATCTCGATAATATTTATATGAGATTACGGACAATTTTCTTCATTTTGAAAAAAGGAATGAAGAAAATTTCCGCAATGACGATCTAGATGTACTTTCCACCAATTATTAATCGAAATCAGGTTAATACTTTGATGGCTGCATCATGTCTTCGGCAATCATCTGCTTTTCCTTTTCAAGCCATAACACTATAGCCAAAAAGCCTATATTGGCCACATCAACCAATATTTGCATAACGTCATGAGATTGCAAGTTCACATAAATGGCGCCTATCATGATGCAGGATAGGACTATCGCACATTTGATTCTAAACTTTGCAGTTAATAGTCCAATGGTTGCCAAAACCTCCATAAAACCCACGAAAAACATAAACTCTAAAGACAGTCCATTGGAAAGAAAGACATCACACATCTCACCCGCCAGTTTAGCATAGGCCATCGCAACGAATTGAACCCCGATAGCAATAATCAGTGCCCACTTAAAAAGTAACTTCCCTTTATATGACATGTTTTGAGTTTACCTAACAGTCATACGAACGACAAAACTATGAGATACAAAAATGTGCCGAACGGCTATTTAACTAACGCAAACAACACAAAAAATCCGCCCTGCGTACCTTCATTGCGGATAATTTACATTATCATCTGTTAACTATGTATTGGACTTTTTATATACAGATGGCGTGACCTCAGTGTATTTTAGAAATGCCTTGTTAAAAGTGACCTTATTGTTAAAGCCTGCTTCCATACCGATAGACTCAATTTTGTAGTGATCAAACTTTGAGTCTAGTAGCAATTTTTTAGCATGTTTTACCCTGAAGAAATTTAAATGATCATTAAAATTTCTTTGTACCACTTCAGACATCGTTTGAGAAATATTATGTGGTTTTTCGTCTATTATCTCTGCAAACTTTGAAAGGTTTAAATCTCTATTTAAGAAGAGCTCGTCTTTTGAAAAGGCAATGTCAATTTTAGAGATTATCCTATTCATATCGTTTTTACTCAGGCTGGAGTTTAAGTATTTTTTTGAAAGTGTTTTTAGAAAATTACTATCAGAATAGAGCAAATAAGCGATTATAAAAACCAGGGTATCCACAAGGAAATAGAAGTAGATAAACTGTCTCCAGTTATCGGCAAACATTGTTAACCAGGAGATGAGTACTGTACTGACAAAATATATAGTGCAAATAAGAAGTAAATACACCTTCTCATTACTTGTTAGAGAATACCTATTTCGATAATTAAATATTAACAAAACAACTCCATAAATGAGCTGATGAGAGGCCCTCAAGTAATTTATGGGCATTATTCTATCAATGAAATGGTCTTGTATATAAACCTGCCGTTGTATATGTGGCATTAACAGTATATCCCACATGTAAATCAGAATTAATACCATAGGAATCAAATGCAGCAAATCTTTTGCGGTAAACGCACTATTTTCTTCAACTAATGAGCGACAATGAAACCAAAGTACAGGTCCAAACAAAAAGCCTGAAATAAAGTAATAACCACCTAATGAAATTTGATATTGTACGAAAAGCCAACTGGTAGAGTACAGAAAATAAATAATCTCTAACGATAAAAGCAGAATGAAAATGGTCAGTGTAACGCTTGAGGTTTTATTTTTTCTAAAAAAAACTCCACCGGCTACAAATAGCCCAATGAAAGCGTACACCAATAAAACAAAACGTAAGACAGTCAAACCTCAATTTTTATTTATTACCACTCTCTTTTCAATTTAAATAGAATTTTCAACTTACCATACCACTCTGGTTTCTTTCCATCGGGGTAGGTCTCATCAAACATTGTTAAATACAATTCATCCTCTTTAAACTCTATCTTATAATACTGTTTACCACTTTCAAAACCAGCAACTTTCGCTATGTCTGCTGTGGTTGTAAATACACTATCCGATATCTCATAGGACCCGCTATTGAAAACCACCGTTTTAAAGGCATATACCATCTCCTCTTCTGTAAGCTTTGAAAGTGTAGCTGCACTTTTACGATTGCTTCCATAAGGGTTATACATGATTGAATATTTGTTGTTAGCCACAATTAATCTGCCGGGGTATTCCATTTTGGCCGTGTAGGTAGTATCGGTATATACATATTTGATTTCATGCATTTTCCAACTTCCGAACAATGGATTTTCTGCGTTTTCCACATTTTCTATAGCTTTTAGCACAGGTATGTTGTTATACGCCTCGGCCAAGGACTTGCCTGTATATTCCCCACCAAGCATCGGTTGGTCAAATTGAGCACCGTTCTCAATCATGAGTTTTGCAAAATCTGAGTGTCTGTAAAACAGTGCCCAATGGAAGGGTCCAGCTCCATTCACCGAATCGGCAACATTTACATCAGCTCCCTCGACTAGCAAAAGTTTGGCTATTGCCACATCACCATTTACTGCCGCACCAATGAGTGGTGTTAACCTATACTTTTCTCCAGTGGTATTAGGATCTGCGTTATTAGCCAACAATAATTTAACTACATCAACTTTACCAAACCTTGCGGCCCAGGTAATAGGTGCTTGTCCTACACGGTTTAGTGCATTTACATCTGCCCCTGCTTTTATTAATTGTGAGATGATCTCAGCATTACCATTTTCTACAGCAAAATTGATAGCTGGTGTACCCAACTCATCCTTAGCATCTACGTTTGCAGATTTTTTGATAAGTTTTGAAACCTCTTCCGCATTGTTGTCTCTTATGGCTCTAATTAAAGCTTCAGATTTTTTATCCAACTCATCAAGATCCATATGTTTTCTAAATACTGCCGCTACCGAATCAGCATGCCACAGCCTGAAGCCAACATCTACAGCCTTGCCGTGCTTACTGCTAAGTTCTAAATCAGCACCATTTTTAATCAAGAATTCCATGGCTTGTAAGTGACCATAGTATGTTGCCCAATTTAAAGCATGGTCTTTATTAACATCCAACTGATTGACAGCAGCACCTTTGGCTATCAGCAATTTTATCATTTCAACATTATTAAATGCGGCAGCATACATAAGAGGTGTAGCTTCCAGGCCAGATTTTCCTGTCAGGTTAGGATTGGCACCAGCTTTCAAAAGTGCCTCCACAAACTTGTTGTTATTGGCACCTGATGCTGCTAAAAGTGGAGTATTTCCTTCCAGATCATACTCATCAATATCAACTTTGCGGTCTAACAAGTAGCTAAAAATGGAGGTAGCACCTGAACCTATTGATTGTGTCAGGTGATCGATGGTGAGCTTGTTTTCTGTAAGTGTCAGGAATTGGTCAAGATTATCAGATTTGAAGGCTTTGTCAAGTTCATCATTACTAAATGCACTAATACTACCAAGTAAAAATGCCAGGGTTAATAAATTCTTCATGCTATAAAAGTAGCCCCGGTATCTGTTCAATATCTACAGAAATTAGCCCTACAAGTAAGTACTAATTAATATTTACGCTTTACTCATCCCTTAGAAAATCTATAAACTGTATTAAGCTCAATAACTACATACCATTTCCGGATATTGAACGAAGCACTAGAATTTACTACTCATATCACTAGATTTGTTTACCATCGCAACTGAAGGACTGTGTTATATAAAAAATTTAGTTTCAAACTTCTGGTCAGGATTGGGTTCATCATTCTCAACCTTTTGGCACTGTCTATCATTTTTGGTGATGACAGGCTTTTCTTTAACCAGATTATCCTTTTCATAATCCTCATCATCCAGATTTATGAGTTGGTGAGGTTCATCAATTATACCAACAGGGAGCTGGCCAAGTTTCTGCTTTCCATCAAGCATAACGACTTTTCTATCAACTTTAAAGGGTCAAAAATCGGAAGATCATTTGAAGATCTGCATGATGCCATGGACGGCATCATTCAAACCATTGAGAATTCTAAAATTGAGAAAGAGGCGCAATTTCACTATCTCAGGTTAGTAGTGAGCAATATCAATATTGGCATTATATCTATTGAAGATGATGAGAACATTGTGCTGATGAACAGGCCTGCTGAAAAGACCCTGGGCGTTGAAGGCATCAACAACTGGAACATCCTGAAAGAGAAAAGCCCGCGGTTTACCGCTGATATTGAGTCGATTGGCGACCAGGGTAGGAAACTGATAGAGCTACAAACCAATGATGACCCCTTTACCTTATCGGTGGATGTCAATTCCATGAAAATGCTTAATAAGTCTTATAAGCTCATCACCTTTCAGGATATCCGGGGCGAGATTGAGCAAAAGGAAATTGAAGCATGGCACAAACTTATCAGAATTTTGACGCATGAAATAATGAACTCGGTAACGCCCATTTCCTCTTTGACAGAGACCATGGAATCTATGCTCGGTGCTGAAGGTAAAACCAAAAAGGCCGCTGAACTGGATGATGAGACCATTGAGGATTTGAGGTTTTCGCTAAAAACCATTCACAGAAGAAGCGATGGCATGCTCAGTTTTATCGATGATTACAGGAAGCTGACGAAGGTGGCTAAACCCAGGTTGGAGTCTGTGGCCATTGATCATTTCTTTGATTCCATTCAAAGCCTGCTTAAAGGTGAAATGGACAAGGCAGGCATTCTATTTAATGTTGATATTAAAGAGGTTGATTCCATACTATTGGATGCTGCATTGGTAGAGCAGGTGCTTATCAACCTCATAAAAAACAGTACGCATGCTGTTGAGGGTGTTGAACAGCCGAGTATAGAACTAAATGCCTATAATGAAGGAAAGAGAACAATTATAGAAGTAAAAGACAATGGGCAAGGGATTGGAGAAAAAGAACTGCGAGAGATCTTTGTGCCGTTCTTCTCTACCAAAAAGAACGGATCTGGTATAGGATTAAGCCTTTCAAAACAAATTATGCATTTGCATGGCGGACAGATAAAAGTAAAGTCAGAAGTGGGTAAAGGAACTAGTTTTTATTTGGTTTTTAAGTAGTAATGTTAAATGACTAACATTTGTTCTACTATTTTATTTACATACTTTAGAAAATGGCCAAAGTATTTTACATCCCATACGGTAAATATGAAATTGAAAGCGATATCACTAAGGAAGAATTAATTGCTAATATCAAAAATCAAATTTCAGGCTTTCAATCATCAGATAATTCAAAGAGGAAAAATAAAGGCAAATTGGCTGGAGTTATAAATAGCGAAACTGGTGATTTCAAAATTAGAAAACGGCTGAATTACAGAAATAACTTCAACCCTACTTTAAAAGGCCGCATAATCAAGGCAGATGGTAGGTCGAGGGTACTATTAACAATTAAACTCCCCATATTTAGTTATATTTTCATATTAACGTTTTGTATTCTATGGGCAATATTTGGGATTTCGGGGATCAATACTCTCAAGGGTTTGATGTGGCCGCTTGGTGGAATTGCGTTCATGTATTTTCTGACATTCTTTGGATTTAACATGGGTGCTGGAGCTGCGCTAGATACTTTATATGAGTTGGTTTAGTCAGCTACCCTAGCTTAGCGTCCCGTTAAGACTGTCTTTGGTCTCATTCATCCTGATTTAAAACACCTTAAACCTTCACAAGACCATTAACTACCTCAATCAGTATTTTTGAAATGAATTAGCTAGTTTTAACGACCAACATCGCAAGACCCATGGAGATTAAAGCATTAAACAAAAGGCCAAGTATTGATCAAAACACAAAATTGAAAAGCAGGTTTATTCAGTTTGAAACACTTTTAAGTGAATTGAAAAAGCATGAAATTCCTGATGAAATAATAACTGCTATTAATGAATACATTGATGAAGTTAATGCCGCACCAGACGTAGAAAAAGAACTGAGAATGCAGCTCAAGAAGTCTCTGACAAAAATTCTAAAATTAATAGAGAAGGAACTAAAGTTAGTGACTATAAACCATTACCGAAACACTTATCTGGCCGTTGGTGTGGCTTTGGGTGTGGCATTTGGGAGCGCATTTGGCGCAAGCTTGGGAAACATGGCTTTTATGGGTGCAGGCTTACCTATTGGAATTGGCATTGGCATAGCCATAGGAACTCAAAAAGACAAAGAAGCCAAGGAAAATGGCAAACAGCTGGATTTGGAAATTGGCTAGTTGGTTCTTCAGCGTTTGTAATTCTGAATCATTTTCACTGAATTTATAATTCATAAACCATTCAAGCCTTAGAGGTTTATCTCCGTCATTGGTATTAAAACCATAGGGTTCCTGCCGCTGTAATCCACCATTTTATAAAAGTTCCTATTATTGTGCTGTGGAACTTCAAAAAGCAGACATTAAGATTAATGACCGATGGATATTCATTTTCGTCTATCCTCTATTTGTCATTTTTGTCTGCCACGTTGGCAACGACAACAGCCTCTCACATTTATTGACTGTACCTAGCTACTACACTGACCTACTTTTAGCAGTTGTTTGCACCTATGGTGCCGGGTTCTATTGGAAGATTCTCTTTGCAAGACTCGATGCAAAGTTTGATTGGTATACCAACTTAAAGCCAAGATTGACCCATCAGTTAATATTTGGCTTCATTCTTCCGGTAGTAGTTATTACAGGTATTGAAATGGTGTATTTATTCCTTATTGATATTAAACTGTCAGATAGCCCTATCTTCTATTTGGACCTGCCCATGATTGCAGTACTGTCCTTACTCATTAACCTTTGCTATTTGTTTTTATACAATAGAGCCCACTTAATGGCTTTAAAAAATGTAGATGAAGCTACACAGATTACGCATTATTTGGAGAATTTTATTGTTAAATACGGCAGTGTTACTAAAAACATCTCCATTGCAGATGTGGCCTATTTCATTATTCAGGATAAGATTACCTTTCTCATGACAACGGAAGGGAAAAAACACATCTACGATTATTCGCTGGAACAAATTATGGAGAAGATATCACCTTCGGCATTCTTTCAGCTTAACAGGCAGGTAATAGCAAAAAGAAAGAGCATCATAAAGTGTAAACAAACCGAAACAAGAAGGTTAGAGATAACCCTTAACCCTCCATTGTCGGAACTCCAATTTGTTGCTAAAACCAAGTCTACCAAGTTACTATCCTGGCTCAATCAAAATTAGTCGTCCGCTTCAGCAGGCTCTTTGTCCTTTTCAGTTTTAATTGATTCTATTTATCAGCCTCAGCTATCCAGCACCCGTTTATTTGCAGAAATCAAAATAAACAACAATGAAGCACTTCTCATTACAGCTCTATGTAGCTGTATTTTTATTATTGCTGAGTTCAAATATCTATGCTCAGCAACCGGTCACTGTATCGGTTTTTAACGAATCAACAACAATCCCTTTTACTACATTTCTAAATACTCCAATGCATCCAGGTGCGCAAATTGGGACAGAGTTTGAAGGGAAAATGAAGAATCATTTTAGAATCTACCCAACTGTGAGCATTGGCTATATGTTTCATAAAAAGCTGTTTCAAGGGCTATTTGCTAATGCAGAACTTGGAGTTGATTATAAAACGGGTGCAGGTATAAACATCAAAACCAAACTAGGCCTCGGCTACCTCCACACCTTTGCCACTCAACAAGAGTTTCAATTCAATGGAAAAGGTTATGAAAGCAAAGGAGATCAGGGCAATGCTCGCATTATGCCCTCATTGACAATTGGTGTGGGTTATGACCTTCACAAGAATGACCCACAATCGACCGAGATTTTCTTTTTGTACCAATCATGGATAGAGTACCCATACTCACCTGGATTTATACCACTGATGTCTCACACCAATGTGCATTTGGGAACTAAATTCTACCCTTTAAAAGCTAAGTAAGATGAAAATAATTGTAAAAATAATCTTGGCTATTTTAATCTTGGCCATCACTATCAGTTGCGAGAAAGATGAAACTTTTCCTGAGGCATATTACACGTGTAGTGACATAGGAACCAATCAAAACCACCCTCATGATGAAGAATTCAATAACCTTATTAATGATATTGTTGGCTCAGGTGTACCAGGCATGATGCTAAGTGTACATGATAATATCAATGGGTATTGGTCAGGTGCTCAAGGATTTGCCGATCTGGCTTCCGGGATCCATTTGAGTCCATGTAATATCACCAGGGTGGGCAGCACAGTAAAAACCTTTACGGCTGTGACTATTCTACTACTTCAGGAAGAAGGCAGGTTGAATTTGGATGATCCTATTACCAAGTACCTCAATGATGATCAAATAAAAGGACTGGCAAATGCCAACCAATCAACGATCAAACAATTGCTTTTGCATTCCAGCGGGATTTACAACTACATACAAAGTCTTAAATTTCAAACCGCATCGCTAAATGACCTCACTAAGTCATGGAGCCCTCACGAGCTATTGGAACATGCCAGAGGTAAGGATGCCTATTTTGAGCCTGGCACCGATGTGCTTTACTCAAATACGGGCTATGTACTCTTGGGTATGATCGTTGAAAAAGTGACAGGGAAACCATTCTATGAAGTTTTTGAAGAAAAGATTTTCATCCCATACGACCTTACTTTTACGCAATTTGCAGCAACAGATCCTGTCCCCGAGGGGATAGTTCGAGGATATGTGGATTTGTACAGCAACCTCAACCTGATCAATGCTACTTACTACAGTGGCTGGGACTACTACACCGCTGATGGTGGTCTCATTTCAAATGCCTATGATCTTAATAAATTTATGACACACCTATTTCAGGGTGATATTCTTTCAGAAGAATCTCTTAACGAAATGATGACCTGGATGGCTCCAAAAGGTGGCTATGGTGATGGTTTCGAAACATTTTACGGAATGGGAATTTTCCGAATTGAAACTGATTTTGGCACCGCCTATATGCATAGTGGTGATGCTATTGGATATTTCGCGAGCATGGCCTACTTCCCGCAGCAGGGTGTAACCATTAGCTGGGCTGTCAATGGTAATTATGGTAAGGTGGATGAATTCACACAGTCAAAAGAGGCAATGGAAAAGATTTATAAAGCAGTATTAGACCAATAAGTACAGATGAGAAAGATATTAAGAACATTATTCGTTATCATTTTAAGTCTGACAAATTTTGTGAATGTATCAGCACAGAATAGCAAAAAGCTTGACAGGTACTTTCAAAAGAAAATGAAGAAGGCCAACCTGGCTGGTTTGCAAATGACTTTTGTAAGTGAAGGAAATACTAAATGGGTTGGTAGTTATGGCTATCAAGACTATGAATCAAAACTATTGGTTAATGATAGCACACTTTTTATGATAGCGTCATCTTCAAAACCAATAACAGCATTGGGAGTATTAAAACTTTATGAGGATGGCCTTTTGAATTTAGATGGGGATATTAATACCTATCTACCCTTTAACATTACAAATCCTTATTTTCCAAAAGCAGTAGTCACACCGAGAATGCTGATGGCGCACATGTCTTCCTTCAAAGACAATACGGAATTAATGAATTCATTATACACCCATGAATCCGGTGGAGATAGCCCTATCAGCCTTGAATTTTTTGTGAAAAATTATTTTACTGAAGGTGGGAAATACTATATTAAAACAGGCAATTTTTTAAATAGCAAGTCATCTACAGAAAAATCATACTGCAATGCAGGCTATGCATTATTAGGTTATCTTGTTGAACACATATCCGGCATGCCGTTCAATGAATATATAGAAGAAAAGATATTCAAGCCTTTGGAAATGAATTCATCCTACTGGTTTCTTAAAGACATACCCGATAGCAATATTTCTAAGCCACATGAACTGATTCACAATGAGTCTAAAACAGTGAGCTATAAAACGCTAAAGCACTATGGCTACCCTGACTACCCAGATGGGCAACTCAGAACCAATGTGAGCGATTATTCAAACTTCATTAGCCTCATTCTTAATAAAGGCACCTATAATGGCAAAAGAATAATAAAGGAAACGACCATTGAAGAGTTTTTGGCAATCCAATTTTGTGAAACTGACGAATACCAAGCGCTGGCATGGAATTATAATGAGTTTGATAATTGGATCTATTACCTATTAATGCCAAGGCTTCCTTCTCACACAGGTGTTGATCCTGGGGTGGCCACAGTTGTTTCCTTTGATCCTAAGAAAAAAATTGGAGCTGTAATCTTCTCAAATACCCTAACCAATGATTTTATAGCCCACAAGATATTTTATCAGGAGATGATGAAGAAGCTATTGAAGGCGGCAAAGAGAAATAGACTAAACTAAGCGAGAAAAAACATTCTTCAATTTACATTTGTCAACAATGAACAGCTTTAATAAAAGGCTAGCAATCATTTTTGTTCTAATAATTTCATCCAACAACATTTTTGGCCAAGCAATTATTAAAGATGACAGATGCAGCATTATTCGATCTGAACCTTCTAACTCATTTGAAAACTGGTTAGAAAAGCCACCTTTCAAATCAACAAATAGTAGACTCGAGAACGAGGTGTATCAAATACCGGTGGTTGTACATATAATACATCATGGAGAGCCTATAGGTGAAGGTTTTAATATTCCAGATGATCAAATTCTGTCACAGTTAAGGGTGATCAATGAAGACTTTCGCAGAAAGATTGGAACCCGAGGTTTTAATATTCACCCTGATGGTGGAGATGCGGGAATTGAATTTGTACTCGCTAAATCCGCACCTGACGGAAAAGCCACTACCGGAATTGTAAGGGTTGACCGCACTGAATTTGATCCACCTCCATTTGGGGGAACTATGGTAGGTCTTAGTGCTTATTACAGCTTTTGGGATCCTTACCAATATTTGAATATTTGGGCATTCCCGGGAATTCAGGATACAGGGTTAGGGGAAGCAAAATTTCCAATTAGCGACCTGCAAGGACTTGAGGAAGAAGCAGAATTCTTAATACCAGGAATCGATTCTTTACATGGTATTCCGGTAAAAGATATTGATGGCATAGCAATTAACACTGTACACTTTGGTGAAGTATCTGTTAATACAAACTATAATCTGGGTAGAACAGGAACTCATGAGATGGGGCATTTTTTAGGCCTTTTTCACATATGGGGAGATCAAGGGTTTGAGGGAAATTGCGGTATTGATGATTACTGTGATGACACCCCAAAAACTTCAAGCGTTACCCACGGGTGTCCTACTGATAAATTATCATGCGATGGAGAAAAAGCCATGATTGAAAATTACATGGACTATACTAATGATGAGTGTATGAACATTTTTACCAATGATCAGATATACAGAATGCGAACGGTTCTAGAAAATAGTCCGAGAAGAAAATCACTTTTAACTTCTAAGGCGCTTTACCCACCTGACGAAACTGTTGGTATTCCTGATTTAACAAAGGCTCGGTTTAATGTTTATCCCAATCCATTTAGTGATGTTTTATATTTAAAATGGCCAAGTACAGATGTTTTTACAAATTTAAAAGTGCAGTATTATGACATTTCTGGTCTGTTCTTAGGTGAAGAAATACCCGTGTCTACAAGCCCCAATACGCTACTCCTAAATCCTCCAAAAAATGACAGTAAAATACTCTTCTTAAGAGTAATAAAGAGTGAGGGAAATATGGACTACATCAAACTAATTAGAAAATAAGTTTTACAAATAGCAAGTAAAAACCCCTAACGACTATCACAATCGTTAGGGGTTATCCTTTATTTAAAATGTCTTATATGACAATACTTGGGTGCATTTCAAATTATCGTATCCTTGTGGCCATAATGGATACTTTAATAGACCACTAACTCATTTGCCTATAGACAGTTTGGTTTAAACTGTCTTAACCGGGATGGTAACCGGGATTTTTGCAGTAAAAGCCTATGTTTCGCAGAAGCCTCACCCATCTTCGGCTATCGTGTTGGCTCCATAAATGCTCCCTCTCCAAGTTGGAGAGGGCATTCAAACTGTGCGCAAGCTCAGCTTTTTGAGGGGTGAGGCTTATTTGAATGCAAGATGGACTTGCAACAAAAAAGTGGACAAATATTTAAGCGACAATTTGAAATGCACCTCAATACTTGCTATTAGTCCTGTGCGTTAAACACCCGAATTAGCTTTCCATTTTCTTCATCAGTAAGCAGATAAAGTTGGCCTCTGGGCGATACCACTGCCTTTCTTAACCTAACCCTGTCATTTATAAATAACTCTTCAGAGCTAACAATTTGATCTCCCTCTACAACCATCCTCAACAAACTTCCTTTGTTCAAGCCGGGTACAATCAAATTACCATTCCAGAGTGGAAATTCCGGACCTGAATAAAAGGTCAATCCTGTTGGTGCTACGGTCTTATCCCAAGCATAAATGGGGTCAGTGAAAACTGCTCCTGAAATACTCTTTGGTTGATAATCTGTTCTGTATTTCCCTGTCGTCACATTAGGCCATCCATAATTTGCACTGGCCTTCATAATATTCAGCTCATCTCCTTGAACCGTACCATGCTCACTAAACCAGATATCACCTGTTTCAGGGTGCACGGTTAATCCTTGTGCCGCACGAATACCAAGGGCATAAAGTCCTTTTATTGCATCTGGTCCAAAATCCGGATTGTCTCCGGGAACACTACCATCTCCGTTGAGCCTGATTACCTTACCACGCTTGTCTTTTAAATCCTGAGCTACAGGTATTTCAGGATTCATGTATTCAAAAAAGTTACGCTCGCCTATTGTGATATAAAGCTTGCCATCTTTGCCAAAAATCATCCCTCCTCCATAGTGAAAAAGGCCATGTACATAAGGTTCTGCTACAAATAGTGTCTCTACTTCCTCAAGTTGATTTCCATTAAGTTTTCCACGGATGACTTTAGTAGTACTGGCTCGGGTTTTATCCTCTGCAGCATAAGAAATATAGACGTATTTATTCTGTCCAAAGTCCGGATCCAGCAAAATTTGAAACCAGCCTGCATTAAAACTTTGGGTTTGACCATGCAGACTTTTGGGGAAAATACCCTTGTCAAATCTGGTTGTGTCAATGAATACAGCTCGTGCTACATCTTTAGGCAGTCCTGCAATAGCCACTCTTTCTTTTGTTTTAAGATTTACCCGAAGGATGTCACCATCCTTTTCGGCAATAAGAACTTCATCTTCGGAAAGAAAGGCCATGCTCCAGGGTTTATTGAGACCCTCTAAAATCACTTCCTTTGATGGATTGGTTTTGAAGTCTTCCGCTTTCTTGGGAATTGGTTCGGCTGAAGTAACCTTGCCCACTATTTTCCAGTAACCTAGTATTTTCTTAAGCAACAGCAGATCATGGTACCTATTACCATAGCTAGGAATATCTACCTCAAGCTTGGCATAAGCTACATCCTTTACTATTTCAATACCTATAATTTTTGATGGCCGGTTATTGAGTGTGCCTGGTGCTTTGCGGCCATATAATGACGCATAATGTTCGGAGGTCATATGGAAAGCTGAGTCAGTGCCATTGTAAAGAAACATTCTGGTACCCGGATAGAATGTCTGCGCTATGGAATCCGGATAGTTATACTGGGTGCCAATTATAAATTGGTTGAGAACCTTAGTGATCTGCTCCTGATCTGTTTGAGCAAAACTCTGACTGATACAGATGATCATCAGAAATACGAATACTTTAATTTTCATTGGAGTTTTTAATTTATTGTTTGTCCAAGGTTACGGTCAGAACTAGCAATAAATTAAAATTACCGCAGCTAAGAAGTCCAGAATTATCATTCTGGAGTAAATAGGCTCTTATACGCTCACTTGACTGGCTTTTTTGAACTCTGAAGGTGTAGCGTTGGTAATCTTTTTAAAGGTCTCAAAGAATGATGATTTGGAGCTAAAACCTGCCTCAAAACCAATACCTTCAAGTGATAATTCATTTCTGGTTTGTATCAGTTGTTTGGCTTCTTTCACTCTAAACTCCTTAATGTATTGAGCGAATCCATACTTATATTCTTCATTAAGCAACCTCGACAAAGTGTGCCTATTAAGGCCAGCCAGTGAGGCCAGATCATCAAGTTTAAGTTTCTGATTAGTATATGGCTTTTGTGAGTCCATCAAAGTATTAAGTTCCTCCAATATTTTTGAAGCATTTTCAAGGGGCTGATCTGCAGATTTAAATGAAAAGAATTTGCTGGATAGCAATATCCTACCTAGAAGGAAATATAATGTGAATGAAAAAATAAGTGCTCCCCACAGGTAGGTAAAAAAACCGTACAAGGCCATTTGGTAGGTTAGATTAATAAAGAGCACTGCAATAGTGACAATGGCCAAATGTTGCTCTGATTTGCTCATAGCAGCGGGCCTGAGCAACACTGACTTGAGCATCTTGATAGAATAATACAACCCAAACAATGTAAATATTGCCCAAACAGCATATATGACATAAATAATAAATCCATTCCATACATCGGGGTTCGTTCGGTAAGGGTAGATTATACCAACTATTAAAACAGATGTGAGAAGAATCATTAACAGTACAAAATCCGCTGTATTAATTTTTCGATATTGACGGTAAAGGGCTTTTGTATATAGATAGAAAAACGGCCCTATGAATGCGCAGGCGGAAAGTCCTATTTGAAGAATAAGTAGGTCTACATTATTATCAAAATAGTAAAACACCGACTTGCCAATCCGTAAACTCAATGATAGCAACAGGCCTCCTAGATATGCATTAACTATCTTATTTGGATTACGAAAAATTAGAAAAACTCCAATTAACAGTCCGTTAATTACACCTAAGCTGCAGAGAAGAAAAAGTAATGGCATCTTGATGCTTTAAGAATGATCTGGTAAAGATAGGGAAACACACTTTGAATATAATTGCTGTGACAATACCAAAAACCCCTAACGATTAATATAATCATTAGGGGTTTCGTCATCTATGATATATGGTCACTAATGTGACTCTTAATTTACCTGCATTACACCTGGCTTAAGCCACCATCTACAGATACTTCTACTCCATTAATGAAAGAAGCATCTCCAGAAGCCAAGAATAAAACGGTTTTAGCTACTTCTTCGGAAGTTCCAAAACGACCAAGTGGCACTTGCTGAGCAAAACTGGTTCCCATTCCTTCTAACTCTTCTGCTGTCATAGGCATTTTACCATAAATAGGTGTTTCAATCGGGCCAGGAGCCACGCTCACAGTTCTAATATTTTTAGCAGCCAATTCATTCGCCAAGATTCTGGTCAAAGTACGCAATGCACCTTTTGTAGAAGAATACACGCCAGAACCTGGAAATCCCTTTTGGTGAACAATAGAAGTATTACTAATGATTACACCACCCTCATTTAAGTAAGGAATGGCCTCCTTGATGGTGAAAAACGGATTTTTAACATTGATGTTAAAGTGCTCATCAAAATGCTCTTCAGAGATCTCAGATACCGGAGAGAAAAATGCGATACCAGCATTTAAGAAGAGGATATCGATGTTTCCATATAAAGAAACAGCCGCATCAACAGATTTCTTGGCAGAATCATATTTAGCGGCATCCGCCAATACGAATTTGGCATCATGACCTATCTCTTTAACAGCATCTTCCAATGCATCAAGTCTTCGTCCTGTAATTATAACTTTCGCACCTTCTGCGGCAAATAACTTTGCAGTGGCTAATCCTATACCACTATTACCTCCAGTGATTAATGCTACCTTGCCTGCCAGACGGCCAGGCTGGTTTTCTAATTTTCCCATGTGTTGATTAATTTTTATTTGAAACGTTTGGTTCAGATAACGGGTATATTGAAACGATTGTTTCAAATAAAATAGATTTATCTGAAAATAATTTTCAAAACACTAATAATCAGTAAGTTAAAATTAAAGCGAGGATAGCACTTGCTCGGCAATTCCTTTGATATGGCTTTTATTATTATCAACCATTGCGGTAACGCGAAGACCTTGAAGCGAAGAAAAAAGGTATTGTGCGAGAATATTGGCATCCTTGGATTGATCTATTTCGCCTGCCTCTTGCGCCTTCATGATCAGCTTTTCAAAACTCTTTACAACCACCTTTTGATTGTCAGCTAAAAACTCATGAATCCGAGGCTCAGTATTACTCAGTTCGGTAGCGCAGTTAGATAAAAAGCAGCCTTTTACAGGGCCATTCGACATTTCTGACCAAACACCATCAAACAAAAGCTTGATAGCACCTTTTGGCGTCCTGCCTTTTTCCTGTACGGTCTGGAGCATATTGTTTTGCATTCTTTGATAATGGCAAAGTGCTTCTTTAAAAAGCTGAAACTTGTCGCCATAAGAGTTGTAGATGCTGGACCTGTTAAGACCCGTAACATCAACCAAGTCTTGCATAGACGTACCATTATAACCCTTCTCCCAAAAGAGATCAGTTACTTTTCTGATGGTTTCTTCTCTATCGAATAAAACAGACTTTGGCATACTGAAACAAACGTTTCAAACAAAAATAGGTTTTATTTTGGAATATTGTGGTCATTTGAGATTTCCTAATACACTTCTTAATCTCCATTGGTTTTACACAGCAAGTTTTTATATTTTGGTGGATTAATAACTACTAAATGAAATATAAAGCTTTACTATCCATTTTATTAATCTTAATTGGACAGTCTTACGGACAAGAAAATAACTGCTTTGAAAAAGCGGAAGGGCTTTATTGGCCAATTGAGATTGGATCTGAGCTAAAACACACTGCAGGAAATGATAATAAAGTCTCTGTAATTAACGGTGATAGTATTGAATTTGATAGCAAATACTATCTAATTGAACGAGAGACATATCAAAGCGGAAAAACAAAAGAAAGTTATTGGCGAGAAGAAAATGGAGCCGTTTATAATTACAATAAAGAAAAAGGCATTGAATCAATGGAACTGCCTTCTAGGATTGAAGTAGGAACTAAATGGAATAGCAGTGATGGGTTATGGTCTTATGAGATTGTCAGTCTTACAAGTAATTATTCAACACCATTTTGCGAATTCAGAAATTTATTAGAGGTAAAAACGGAAAATTCTGAACAAAAGGGGACAATTTATAACCTATATTACAAACAAGGAGTAGGCCTAATAGGATTAAATGTAAATGGAACACCCTATTCATTTATAGTTCCAAATAAGGAGTTAAATCAAAAGAACTTCATGGCATATGGCTGTGAAGAGCTTAATACTGAAAAAGAAATCCAATCTTGTACTTATTCTAAAATTTTCGAACACATCAAATCCAACTATAAAGCGCCTAAAAAGTTTAAGAAAGGAAGAATGCTGCTAAATGCAATTATTGGAAAAGACGGAGGTATTGAAAGTGTAAAGATTGTTAAAACAATTCCAAATGCTGAAGCTCAAGAAATAGAAGCCCTTCGCGTTATTAAATTACTTCCAAAATTTATTCCTGCACAAATTGATGATGGACAACCTGTTCGTTCATCATTAACAGTTCCTTTTAATTTTTAAAAAAAGTGCCTAAGCCCTGGTTTGCGTCTTCACAAACCAAGCAATCGGTTCGTGCCGGTAGTGTAATCTAAACTCTGTCTGGTGATGTCCTAGCTCAATGATCAGCGCCCCACCAAAGGGCTAGCTGATCAAATCGAGCGGCAATCGTTCTCCAAATTTAATGGCTAATTGTTGTACTGTCAAACCCCAGTTGTGT
>NZ_JAVJQL010000020.1:0-104542 GCF_040218215.1 Fulvivirga sp. | reverse complement strand
TTAACCTGATATTCCTAGAAATAAAATAATTATTGGAATGTCAGGACAGATTGTAATTAATAATATTGAAAACTAAGAAACATGTAAGTCATGCCGTCAGGCATCTTTGTCCATTTTAATTTTGTTATGGTTCTGATATTGTTTCGTGAGGACACGAAACAAGGCTTTAGGTTTTTGAATTAATGTTAGAAATATATAACTTTGTTAGAAATACATAACATTACTATGAATGCAAAAAATTTAGCCATAACGAAGTTTTCGGTGGCAGCCATTATTCTCGGTTTAATGAGCTTTTGGGTATTTAAGACAACAAAACCATTTAATGAATTCGCTTATGGTATAATTGCAGTCATGCTGCTAATAGTCGGATTTGTTATTTATTTTGGTATTCAGGCACTCAAAGATGCAAAATCAGGCCTAAATCCTGTGGACGAACTTTCAAAAACCATAACTGAAAAAGCAGCTGCAATCGCTTTTAGAATATCAATTTTCATGTGGCTTTTTGGACTTTTTGCGCTGGACATGTTCCCTGTTGATTCGGTAAATAAGGCGAAATTTGTCATAGCCATAGGCATGGTGGGCATGACGCTTATTTTTCTTATTACTCGTATATATCTTTCAAGGGTAGGGATAAATGAAAACGAGGATTAAGGAACTTCGTGCAAGGGATAATCTAACTCAGATTGATCTTGCGCTGAAAGTTGGGGTGCGCAGGGAAACTATTGTTTTTCTTGAGAAGGGAAAGTACAACCCTTCCCTTAAATTGGCGTTCGACATTTCGAAGGTATTTGAAAAGAAAATTGAAGAGGTTTTTATTTTAGAATAAATGACACTCAAAGCCTCGGAGTTAAAATGGCAAGCAACAACAGCATAATAGAACTTCTACCATTTTGCTAATGTCTTTTACTAAGCTAATTTAAATTCGATGTAAAAAAGCCCAAGACTCACATCCCGGGCTTCTCAAATGTCATTAATTGGAAATTACTCTCCCCATTTCCAGTCGCCTTGTATTTTGAGGTTCTTTTCAAACTGTTGGCTTTAATTGAATTTTTTTTGAGTTTTGATGTAAGTAAGAACTTGATTTTAGACTAAAACTAGATGAAAAATATGAAGTAGTTAAAATAAGGCTTATTTATATTTGCAATCTTTTCTATATCAAGTTTTATTTTCATCTTCCATGAAGGTACTTTTTACTGCGGCAAAGTTTACCCTTTCCGTTCTTCTGATTTTACCATTTTACAGTTATTCACAATGCCTTGAAGAAAGTCAGGTTTTAATACCTGAAAAGGTTCTGTCCAAGAGTAATTTGTATGGTGGTGAAATGTCATCTTACAACGATTATCTTTTAACATCTGCTTCTATAAACGACTCATTAGAGTTTGATGGTGGGTTAGTTTATCTATATAAGTTATTTGCCGGTGAATGGGAAAAGATAGCTGAACTTGCGCCTTCTGAACCTAATCTGCAGATGTTTTTTGGTAGAAAGGTTGTTATTAGTGATAACATTATCATTGTAGCTGGAAATACTTTTACCCCTGAAGGATATCATTTTGATGAGCTTTTTATATACACCAAAGATGACTCAGAAGAGTGGGTGAATTCCACAGAGTCGTTTAAACATGTCATTAGAGATGATTTAAATAATGTAGGTTTGATAGTCAATCAGTTGGTAATACATGATGACATTCTCGGGGTGTCTTATTACACAAGCACAGAAAATATAGTGAGTTTTTACAATATATCCGCTGACGGCTCATTAAACCATATCAATTCTCTTAATGCTCCTAAAGATCAGAATAACCGCAATGGAAGTTTTGGTATTGACTTTGATTTCAATGAAAATTATGTTGCCGTAGGTGCTTCGGAATACTATTATGAGCCATATTCAAGAGGGACATTGTTTGTATATAATTGGATTGATGTTGTAACGCAAGCTGATCCAGCTCCTGCTGCTAATTTAAAACCCAGAACTTCAGATCAACAGAACTTTGGTGTACAAGTTGAAGTATTGGAGAATGTGATTTTTGCTTCCAATGGCTATTATTATGCAGGTGCTGATAGATATGAAACCAATATTTATGTTTTCAAAAAACCTATATCAGGCTGGCTAAATAGGAATGAGTCTGCTATACTGTCCTTAGGAGTAAATGGATTTTATGGATATAGAAATACGCTAAGAGTATCAGACCAATATGTTTTCCTATCAAGAAGCTCTTATGGGGAAAATACCATCTATGGATTTAAAAAAACTGGGGTTGACTGGGGATATGCTCGGCCAACTATAGTATTTCATAAAGAAAAGGAGGAGCCAACAGATACCCGCTATTTTGCTTCAAGTTTAGAAATTTTTGAGGATCATGTTGTTGCCAGTTATATTGATGGTAATTCCTCGTTCTATCCAGACTCTCAAGATGAATTGATTAGTTATAATACACCAGGAGGTATTTATGAAAAAATAGGTGATGATGAGCATCAACGAATAAGTGAAATTACTTACTCTGCATCTGAAGCAGTATTTGGTGAATCGATGTCATACTCTAATAACAGATTGGCGGTTGGTGTTGTTGGTGACAAAAAAAATGGCCAATATGCAGGAGCAGTTTATATTTATGACAGGAATCAGGCCACTGAGGATTATGATCTGTCTGCCGTTATAAGATCACCTGACAAAAATCCCTATGATAACTTCGGGTATAGAGTTGAACTTTCAGACTCATTATTATTTGTTTCTTCCGTGTTTTATGACAGCCTTGATACAGATGGTTCTTATATACAAGGCTCTATAGGTAAGGTTTATCAGTATATATCCAGCGGGGGTAGCTGGCAACTACAAAATACTATTTATTCTCCTGCTGATTTGTTTGATGACGATAATGTTCACTTTGGAAGGTCCTTAAGCTATAGCGATAATTATTTGGCAGTCAGCCAATATTATACAGGCTCTTCAGAGTCTAATGGTGCTGTTCATATTTTCGAGAGAACCGAAGCTAATGGCTGGAATCCGGTGGCTGAAATGCGTACTAGTGAGCAAATGGGTGGAGACTTCTTTGGCAGGAAAGTTATTATGCGTGATAGCTTATTAGTGGTTGGAACTGGAAATCCCGAATACGGTTCTACTGATGAAATGCGAGTATACATTTTTACAAGAAAGGGTGAAAAGTGGGAGAGCGGAACTGAAGCTGCCTATCTATCACCGTCCGATAAAAGAAGATTTGATCGATTCGGTTTTAGCTTTGATTTACACAGAGATTTGATAGTTGTAGGCTCACCTCAATTTAATTACGGTAATACCAAAAATTTGGCAGGTAAAGCTTATATATTCAAAAAGCCAGATGATGGTTGGTCAGGCAGAATCAATGAAAGTCTAATGCTTGAGCCTGCCAACCCTATGGAGGAAGATTTTTTTGGATATGATGTAATGATGGATGATAATCAAATTTTAGTTGGTGCGGCAAGTAGTATTAACAATCCAGCTTCGATATGGTATACTTCAGACATACCTGACCTTCAACCTGGAAAGTTGTATTTTTTTGATCCATATTCGGGTCAAAATCAAGGGGACATTGCCAATGAGCGATACATACAATTGTCTCCGAATAATCGGTATTTAGATGGTTTTGGCTATCTGCTAGAAAAGTCGTTCGACCGAGTCTTTGTTACAGCCACTTATGACAATAATGAAAGTGGGTTTAGAGCCGGTGGAGTCTACAATTTTAAGTACACAACCTACATTTACGGTATTGAAGAACCAATATGTGTGGATGAATCCCCCTTTAAAATGAAATCAAATATATTAGGAGGTATATGGTCTGGACAGGGTATTACAGATGAGAATGAGGGTTGGTTCGATCCATCAAGAATACCCGAAAATTCGTGGACTTTAGTTAGTTATACGGCCGGTGATTGTACAGTGTCGACAAGCCTCTTTGTTGGTTCTTCTCCAGAACTGATTTCAAAATCTGATGATAAAATCACTAAATGTGCAGACGATATTAGCCTTTTTGTTAACTATTCTTCAGAATCCAGAACTTTGGCAAGATGGTATTATAAAGAATCATCAACTGATTCTTACCAATTTCTTAAATCAGGAATTGATACCATTGCAGTGAGCCTTTCGGGCTATTATAAAGTGGAAGTAGAAAACTCCTCTTGCAGGCCACTTGCACTTGTTTTTGAGGTTGAAGAAGAAAAACTTGAAGTTGAGTTAAGTCATGAAAATCAAGCCGAGATATGTTCCTATGCTAACGAGATACTCTCATTAGTTACGAATGAAGACTTGCAAGGTATAGAATGGCACTATGGTGAAACTTATGCCGAATCATTTAACTTGTTGGAGGCTTCTGAAAAAATACCAATTAAAGCTTCAGGTTATTATTTTTCCATATATAGAACAGAGCATTGCTCCTATACATCTGATACCATCTATTTGAACTACAACCATTTGGAAATTGATATTGTTGAACCAGAAACTATCTGTTCTTATGAACCATATCAATTACAGGTTTCGCCTGAAGAAGGTTTATGGTATGGGAGCGGTGTAAGTAATACAGGATTAGTCAATACATATCAACTAAGTGAGGGTATTCATAGCAGTGATTATAAAATAATTCAAGGTGGGTGTGTTTTTTCAAAATCCGTTGAATTTGAGGTGTTATTACTTCCCCGTCCTGAAATAGAATATCAAAGCAACGAGGTTTGTGCTGAACAACCAACAGTGCTGAGTATTTCTAATAATGAGAAGTTAGCAAATGTTTCGTGGTTTAAAGAGGGGAATGCGGCTATTTTGGATTCAACAGATACTTATTCGGCAGATATGGCAGGCGATTTCTTTGCAATGTTTGATTCAAAAGGATGTCAAACAATATCAGATACTGTTACACTTTATACAAAGCAAGATAGTTTGTATGTGCCAAATGTTATCACTAACAATGATGATGGAGTAAACGATTATTTCGAGTTTTACTATGAAGGAACTAACGATATTAATTTGACTATTTTCAACAGATGGGGTGATAAAGTCTATTTTGACGAGGGCGAGGAATTAAAATGGAGGCCTGAAAATCAGTCTTCTGGGGTTTATTATTGGCAGATAAACTATCACGACTGCTACAAGGCTCCTCAAAGTCTTAAAGGGTGGGTTCAACTTTTAAACGATTAGGTCTTCTCATTATTTTGCTGTTTAGAGAATAAAAAAGCCCAAGACTCACATCCCGGGCTTCTCAAATGTCATTAATTGGAAATTACTCTCCCCATTTCCAGTCACCCTGCATTTTAAGGTTCTCTTCAAGTCCATTGTCAATCATAAATTGTTTAGTCTCTTCTGAGTTCATTTTTACGGCAGGTAATTTCTCTGCGTTGGCTACTTCATAAAGCATCATACTTGCAAATCTGGTGGTGTTGGTAATATGCTCCTTGTTCACCAAATCAAAATCATCACAGTCGGCATGGTAACATTTATAAATGCTTCTGTCAAGGTTTGATTTTACCGATAGGATAGGCACCCCTGCCAGCATAAACGGCTGATGATCACTGTGCAGTCCTGCACGTGATGAGAATTCTCCTTTGTAGACAGTATCAATAGCTTGTAATTTTTCACCAAGTGAAGCGAAAAATGCCGTATCAATAGCTGCACCAGAAGCATTCATGCCAACCGGGTTACCGCTCATGTCAAGGTTCATCATAAACTTGATATTATCTATGGAACCATCCTTTTCCGCTTCTTCTACCATTTTACGAGAACCGAACAAGCCTTGCTCTTCACCCATGAAGAATACAAACTGCATCGTTCTTTTTGGTTGTAGATTGTTGGCTTTAAATGTTCTGGCTATGTCCAATACTGCAAAAGAACCTATACCATTATCAATAGCGCCTGTAGCTAAGTCCCAGCTATCAAGATGGCCACCAACTATCACTTTTTCTTCAGGTATTTCTGATCCAGGTAATGTGGCAATCACATTTCTTGCTTTGATCAGTCCGCTATTATTGGTCATGTCTATAGTAGCACTTACGCTTCCAGGAGCTGAGGCCAATTGTTCTTTTATCTTCATGCCGTCTTCATAACCGATACAAATGGCAGGCATATCAAGCAATTCGCCAGTTACGGAAGCTGTACCTGTTAGTAATATCCCACCTTCATGCTGGTTAAAAATGATAATGCCAGCAGCACCGTTTTTAATGGCCAGCTCGGCTTTCTCTGAACGGTGAAGGTTCTGCACTTCTTCAGGTGTATCAGGAAGTAAAGAGATAAAGCTTAAAACTATTTTGCCTTTAAGCGCATCGCCAATACCTTCATAATCAGCAGCTACGCCATTGCCCATGTCCACAATTTCGCCTGTAACATTTGCTTTAACAGGGGAGTGACCAAGGCTTACAGAAGCAACAGAATCAGTTTGTCCGTCTGTGGTAGTAGTTAATTGCACAGTGCCACGACTCCAGGCTTCTACTTCAAACTCCTGAAATTTGACATCTTCAAAACCATAAGATTTCAACTTATCGAATACAAACTGCTCTGCTTTGGCTCCATTTTCAGAGCCTGTTAATCTATGACCAATGGTTTCAGATGCTTCTTTTAAGGCGCTATATGCTTCAGAGTTTTGTAGGACTTCCGTATTGATTGTTTCAAAAATATTTTCTTCTGTCTGCTTTTCTGTTGTAGAACAGGCAAAGGCAACGCCTAAGGATATAATTAATGTCTTTCTAATCATGCTGTAGTGTTTAGGTTATCATTAAATGTATAACCCAAATACCAATTGGCAGAATGACTTTATATGAGTGGTAGGATTATTATTTACTTACTTTTAACCGTCATGCCGGAAAATAAAGGGTTACATTTTTAAAACCCTTTATTTATCCGGTATCTCTGTTTGTCATTTCAGCCTTGAGCCTGCCTTTGCAGGCAAACAGGCTGGGACCTTAGTGTTAGTTCATTGTTGATGACAATACCAACAATTGCAAAAGAGGTCTCCTTAAGCTTAGGGAGATTTCTCCCTCGTACCTCAGTCGAAATGACGTAAAAAAGATAAGTCATTCCAGGGTCTCTGCAAGTAAATTAGGAAGGCCTCTCGCTGCGCTCTCAGGAATGATGCCCAACTTAAAATAATAGCTAGTTCTTGGCAAAATACCAAATAGTACCAATCACAACTATACCAAGAAGCACCGCCAATGTGATTTTAACCCAGCTCCATGGCCGTTCGCCTTGTACTTCACCTGTACGAGCGTTTACAAAAAACTGATAAACCTTATCCTTAAACTTAAAAGCACTAACATAAACGGGCAGCAGTATATGTTTGAACTTGATATTGTCATACTTGGAGCTTTTACTAATAATCCTTTGCGTATCACCACCAATATCACGCATTATCGCGTTTCTGATATCGCTATCAGCTAGTTGTTTGGCTCTTTCAAACCCAGCACCAAGGTCTACCTGGTATTTTTCAGAGACAAATCCACTTAGGAATGACTTTTCATAAGGTAATAGATTATTCAAATCCCAAGGTTCCAGCTTTTCTACATGTGGCTGAGAGAGTGATTTAGTTGCTACAACTAAAATATCATCAAAGTTGACTGTTACATTACCTGATACACTAGTCCAGCGGGTTTTTCTTACCTGACGGGTTTTGGTTTTACCATCACTTTGATAAGTTTCTGTGACGTAATAATAAGTGCCTCGCTGTCCAAAATAGGAGGAGTGGGTTAATGTATCAAATGTCCAGTAGGGGATATAAATCCCATGAAGGTGCTCAAAATTTAAAGCAGCTTTTTTGAGCTTATCTGGTGCAAACCATAAGCCATTGATCCATTTTTTGAAGGCCGCTTTAGCTTCGTCTTTATTAAGTTTAAAAGGCAGTAAAGACTTGGGCTGGATGATCACCTCATCTGTAGCATCTTCAAGAATCAACGAAGTACTGCAATAGGTACAGTCAGCAGCGGTAATATGGGGCTCCATAGTTGAAGAAGCACCGCAGGAACTGCATTTAACATACTTCTCGGTCACCTGCTCTGCGGATGACATCATATTGTTAAGGTACTCCTGAAAGTCAAGCTCCTCTATTGCTTCATCAGAAACGGGAATCTCGTTTTTTGTATTACAATACTCACAAACCAGCTCTGTAGTGCCAGGCTTGTAGTTTAATTCTGCACCACAATTGGTGCAGTGCATCTTGCCTATTTCAACCTCTAGATTCTCCTGCTCCATTACTGACCCGGGATTGGTGGTGGCACACTACCAAATACATCTTTCAATTCGCCCAGTTCCCCGGCAGCAGTCCAGTTGCCCATGCCTTCTCGCCAAACGAGGCTTTCTTTTATGAATTGTTGTTGACCAGCCATTTCCTTAAGCTTGGTCATATCGTAGGGGCCTGTTTGTTGGCCGCCAACAGCCACAAAGTAGGCGAGGGCTGGTGGTCCGCCCGGAACAGGGGGCGGTGAAGCTTTGGGTTGTTGCTGCTGTTGACTAAACTGCTGTCCCATTTGGTTGGCCATGGCAAAGCCCATACCCATACCCATACCGGCTCCGGCTGTTCCACTAGGGTTATTGGCCGCAGCTTCCATAGATTTGGCTGCCTTCATTTGGGTGAGTTTGTTAAGGTCAATGGAGTTTAGTCTACTAAGCTCAAAAATCTCTTTCTTAATTTCTTCAGGCATAGAGATATTCTCAATCAGGAATTTGGTAAGTTCAAGACCATATTGGTTGAATTCTGGTTTAATGGCCTCATGAACAAAACCAGAGAGCTCGTTCAGTTTGGCAGCAAATGCCTCAACAGGAAAGCCAGACTCGCCAACAGCATCTGTAAATCGCGTTACAATAAGGCTTTTTAGCTGTTCTGCAATTTCTTCTGTGGTAAAGTGCCCGTCAGTACCTACTATTTCTTTTATGAATAAAGCCGCATCCGTTACTCGGAGCACATAGGTTCCAAAAGAGCGGATTTCCAGCATTCCAAATCGGGCATCAGAAAGTGTGATGGCATTTTTGGTTCCCCATTTTTGATCTGTAATATTCCGCGTACTTACAAAGTACACTTCTGCCTTGAAGGGACTGTCAAAGCCATATTTCCAACCTTTAAGGGTTGATAGGATGGGCATATTTTGAGTTGTCAGTGTGTACATTCCCGGTTCGTACACATCGGCAATTTTACCTTCATTTATAAAAACTGCTACCTGACCTTCCCTAACCGTCAGCTTGGCACCCATTTTAATTTCATTTTGGTACCGCTCAAAGCGATAAACCATGGTATTGTTAGAATCATCTAACCATTCGATGATATCTATAAACTCGTTCCTTAACTTATCAAAAATGCCCATAGCGTTCTATTTTAATTATTAGACTTTGAATATAATGATACCTGTTTAAGGCTGCAATAATTATTTGAAATTCAATAGTTTGAGCTATAATAGGTGTAACTTGTGAAATCAGGAAAACAGCAACCATAATGCTTTAAAATCGGTATTCGAAGGCATTGTGAACAATCATTTTAAGATCATATTCAATTTTCCTTTTTAATGACAATCTGTATTAAATGAGTGTAAAGTTATATATCAAATTCATGGTCAGTTTACGCTGCAAAATGATGGTCAAAGAAGAGTTGTCAAAGCTGGGCATTAATTATGTAGTTCTTGACCTTGGTATGGTAGAAGTGTTAGAAGATATTACGGTTGAGCAACGTGCTGAATTGAAAAGGAACCTTTTAAAATCTGGCTTAGAGCTTTTGGATGACAAGAGAAGCATTCTCATTGAAAGGATCAAAAATGTAATTACAGAAATGATCCATCATACCGATGAATTGCCAAAAGTAAACTATTCAGATTACATCAGTGAAAAACTGGACTACGATTACACTTATTTAGCAAACACCTTTTCTGAGGTGAAGGGAATAACTATTCAGCAATTTATTATTATTAATAAAATTGAACGCGCTAAGGAATTGCTTATTTATGATGAATTATCATTGACTGAAATATCATATAAACTACACTATAGCAGCGTGGCCCATTTATCTAATCAATTCAAGAAAATAACCGGACTTACACCCACATTTTACAAAGAACTGAAGGATAAGCGCAAACTGAACCTTGAAGACGTGTGATATATGTAACTCTTTGGTTTTGCGATGTAATGTATTTCTGGCGTAATGCTCTCAGCTTTGCATAAATCAATAAACCTCATGAAAAATAATAAAACGTGCATGCTTGTGGTGTTAATGTTGTTCCTCAGTATACCCACCATGGCCATATCTAATGAAAGTTCAAACACCAAGCTCGTAACAACAGAAACAAATAGTGCAGCGCTGATAGAAAGGTTGGAAGAAATTAAATCAGTGGACAAACACTTAATTAACAGCGCTGAGAAAAAGGCACTCAGAAAAGAAGTGAAGTCCATTAAAAAGCAATTGCAGAAGAATGGCGATGGCATTTACATGTCTGCGGGTGCGGTTATTCTTATAGTTCTACTTGTTATCATCTTACTTTAAAAAATAAACAAATGGGAAACTTACTATATACGGTTGCCGTGGTTTTAGTGATACTATGGGCCATAGGCTACTTGGGATTTCATGTTGGCGGAATAATCCATATTTTGTTGGTTATCGCCCTGATATCGGTGATTTTTAGAGTCATTAAAGGGGATAGAATCCTTTAAGTCCATAATTATGAAAGCTAACAAGTTTGATAATGGAGATATTGTTTATGAAATTACCAGCCCTCAACAGCTAATGTTAATCACCAGACAGCATGGGGCTCTCTATTATTGCAAGCCCATTGATTATAGAAATGACAAGCTAACTGCTTTTATGGAACGTGACTTGAAGGGGTTTCATGATAAGCCTCAGGCTAATATAGAATAGTTTGCTTCATAAGCCTTAGTTGAGCATAGACCAACTTTATTGCAGGATCACTGACCTGCAACAAAGTTGGTTTTCTTTAAATATGAAATGGTACAGACTTATATGATATGGAATGAATAAATTAAGTCAGTCCCTTTTTCTCTCAATCCAGGTTGATCCTATTCTTTCTGTACTGGTAATACTGTCAATAGGCATAATCCTGATCAGTTTTATCTTTAAGTTGCTAAAACAGCCCTATATCGTGGCCTATATTTTGGTAGGCGCATTGATGGGACCTCACGGATTAAGACTTATAACAAATGAGTCGCTAATTTCTGACATTGGCTCATTCGGTCTTGTACTACTGCTGTTTTTTATAGGGATGGAAATCTCCCTCCCCAAGATAATAGCCAATTGGAAAATCCCTGTCTTAGGCACTTTGATTCAGGTCATATTTAGTGTAATAGCTGTCTGGATTGTGGGCTACCTGTTCCAGTGGAAATTCAATCACATTATTGTCCTGGGATTTGTAATTAGCCTGAGCAGCTCTGCCATAGTGATTAGTTATCTTCAAGATAAAAAGGTAATTGACTCTAATCTTGGACAAAACATTGTTGGTATTCTTTTAGTCCAGGATATTTTGGTAGTGCCAATGCTGATTATGCTCAACTATCTGGCAGGTGAAACACTGTCACTATATGAAATTGGGAAGCAAATCTTTGGAGGCTTGCTCATACTAATGCTGACTATTTGGGTATTGAAGAAGAAGGAGATCCGATTGCCTTTTGGAGGGCACATCAGAAAAGATCATGAAATACAAGTGTTTATTGCTTTTGCCTTTTGCTTTGGCTTCTCGCTACTCACGTCATTTTTTGGGTTGTCCTCAGCTCTGGGAGCTTTTGTAGGGGGCATGATAGTTTCTAAAGCCAAAGAGACTGCCTGGGTTCATACTAGTCTTCATGCCTTTAGAATTGTATTCGTGGCCTTATTTTTTGTATCTGTAGGCATGCTCATCGACCTTGATTTCTTAACTGAGAATATAAAATTTGTGTCAATAATGGTGTTGCTTGCCTTTGTCACTAACACTTTTATCAATGCTATTATAGTCCGGTTTTTGGGTGAAAATTGGAAAGATAGCCTTTATACAGGGGCAATTTTGGCACAAATAGGAGAGTTCAGTTTTATTCTCGGTGCTACTGCCTATTTCATTGGTTTGGTTTCCGAAAATACTTATCAATTAATTGTATCTACTATTTCAGTAACCCTCATCATTAGCCCTATATGGATTGTCATTATGCGCAAGATAATAGCTGCCATAAGGCAGTAGCAAACCTGTGATATATGTAATCTATCAAATTTTTTGTGTAACAGATGGCCTTAGTATTTGCCGTTCTTTGCAGTAGAAATGGCAATCAATTGAATGCATTTCATTTAAATAAGAAAATCGTATGTCAAAGGATAAAGACGGTAAGTCAAAATCAGGAAAAACAGCTCCTGCTAAAACACTAAAAGAGAAAAGGGCATCAAAAGAGGCTAAGCGAGAGGAAAAAAGAAGGGAAGAATAATTAGGCCTTGACCAAATTATACTGATTTGGTAGTTGATGTTTAATATATCTGGATTAACGTATCATGAAATATTTAATAGATAGTTCACTTACATTATTCAGAGGTAAGGGGAGGTGTTTAAAAACCTGCCCTTTATTTAAGAATCCCTGTTTTAAAATTAAAATAATAAGTAATGAAAGATCAATATCATGAAAATAGGTATGTAGCCGGAGATATTGTTTATGCCAAAGTTAATCCTTCATTAAAACTGATAGTTAGACGTTATATAGACAGGATTTATTATTGTAAGATAATGGAACAGCCTGATAAAAAAGAGCTTGTGTACTTTGAAAGAGAACTAATGATTCCAGAAAGTATTAATTTTTAACGATTACAAATATATGGAGATAACAAGAAGTTGGAGAGAACAGAAGGCGATGTTGAAAATGAGGTTTCCGATGCTGTGCGATCATGATTTTGATTTTAAGGATGGGGAAAAGGAAAGTATGTTAGATCGGCTCTCAAATAAACTCAAGAAATCAAGGGTGGAACTACAGTTGCTTTTTGCCGAACTGCAGACCTACTAAATGCAAAAAGCCCTTTCTTTTAGAAAGAGCTTAAATTATACTTTGTGATTGTCAGGAAGTATCATGAGTCTAACAGTTTGGTAATCTCATGTCGTATTTCAGCCTTGGTTTTTCCCAACTTTGTTTGCAGGCGCCCGATGAACTCATCATCCATTCCTTTTTGATAGATTAAATCATCATCAGTAAGGCTTCCGTATTTCTTTCTCAATTTCCCTTTTATGATATCAATATTTCCTTCAATCTGCATTGCTATATCATTCATAGTCATTCATTGTTTTAAGTAAAAAAATAGATTAATTGGTAAAAACCTCATATTAATTAGCTGAAGCCATTTCTTTGGCTTTGTTAAGCGCGTATTTACCATTGTCAGTTACCTGATTTAGCTGCTTGTTATAATCCTTCTTAAGTTCAGACATCTTGTTATTAAGACCTTCTTCGAGCGACTTAAATTGTGAATCTATTTCACCAACAATCTTTTTACGTGTTTTCTTTCCGCTATTTGGTGCGGTTAGATATCCGGCTACTAGTCCTGCAGTTGCTCCAACGGCTAATGATGCAATAATTTTTAAAGTTTTCATGCTTATTAAGTTTTGATGTTCATAATGCTCGAAACTTTCGAGCCATTCTTAAATGGGCGATTATAGAATCCACAATAGATTACTTCATTGAATAAATTTCAATGCAAATTATAATGGTTGAAAATATCGCTTGAGTAGTGAGAGTTCGGCAGCTACTGACGCTGCACTAAAGACTTAGATTTGTCTTATTGCCTTATCAGCACGGTATGTTTCTTTTCTCATCACTTGATATAGTATAAGGAAAAATACCTTAAAATGCAAGGGAAATGGTATTTAAATAAAAAGTCTCCTCATTTACTGAAGAGACTTCTATTAATTTTGGATGAATAACTTTATAATGCCTTAGCTTCAGCCACTAAGAGTTCATTACTATCAGCAAGTCCCGCTTCAATAAAAGCTTCAATCTTCTCGTTGCGTTCAACGCCATTTTTCAGCAATACACCTAGTGCAATCATAACTCCTATACGTGTGCCCACTTTCTTAGCTGCGGTATTGAATAGGGGTTCTAGTTCATCATAAGCAATATCTTCTGCCAGCTTGGCTATATCAGCTCTGGCGGCTTCCAGTTTAGCTCCAGACAGGTTAGTGTATTTCTTGCTGATCTTCTGAATCTCATTGATAGCACTTCGGTGTCCTTGTGGCTGGTTGTTAGCTGCTGGTTGATTTTGAGGCTTTGTCTCCTGAGGTTGCTGCTTGGCCCACGAATCCCTTAAACCTACAGTTTTATTGAAAATCAGGTGGCCTTGGGTAGCTTCTTTATCCAATGTAAAATAACCCAAACGCTGAAACTGAAATTTATCATTGAGTTTAGCTTCCTTTAAGAAAGGCTCTACATAGGCTTCTTTTATTATTTTAAGGGAATCAGGATTGATAAATTCCATAAAGTCTTTGTCCTCATGAGCATCAGGAGCTTCATCCAAAAACAGCCTGTCATATTCACGGACTTCAGCCTTTAGAGCATGCTTTATTGATACCCAATGCAAAGTGCCTTTTACCTTACGCATACTGGCCTCGGTGCCACTTCCTGATCTTGAATCCAGGTCACACGTACAATGGATTTCGGTAATATTTCCATCGCTATCTTTCACTACAGATTCACCTTTGATGATATAGGCATTTTTCAGTCTTACTTCATTGCCCAAGGTTAGTCTGAAGAACTTATTCCCAGCTTCTTCTTTAAAATCTTCCTTTTCGATATATAACTCACGTGAAAATGGCACTTCATGAGTTCCGCTATTACTATCTTCTGGATTGTTTTCAGCAATCAGCATTTCCTCTTTGCCTTCAGGATAATTAGTTATGATCAGTTTTACAGGATCAACAACACCCATCACTCTTGTAGCTGTCTTGTTAAGATCTTCTCTGATACAGAACTCTAATAAAGAAACATCAGTAACGCTATCTCTTTTGGTGATACCGGAAACCTCGCTAAACTTTCTGATGGACTCTGGAGTATAACCTCTTCTTCTTAAACCTGAAATAGTAGGCATGCGTGGGTCATCCCAACCAGATACTGTTTTGCTTTGCACCAATTCCAACAGCTTACGCTTGCTCATTACGGTGTAGCTCAGGTTGCGTCTTGCAAACTCGCGTTGCTTCGGTCTTAATTTATCATTATCGTAAATCTGATCCAAGAACCAGTCATAAAGCTCACGGTGTGATTTAAATTCCAGCGTACAGATCGAGTGGGAGACTTGCTCAATATAATCTGACTCACCATGAGCCCAGTCGTACATAGGATAGATGCACCAATCACTGCCCGTTCTGTGATGTGCCTTATTTATTATACGATAGAGTAAAGGATCGCGCATAAGCATATTGGGAGAGGCCATATCAATCTTAGCCCTCAATACGTATCTGCCTGCTTCAAACTCACCATTTTTCATCCTTTCGAACAGATCAAGGTTCATTTCTACGCTCTGGTCTCTATGCGGACTTGCCACACCCGGAGTAGTTGGAGTGCCTTTTTGCTCAGCCATTGCTTCTGAGGACTGTCCATCTACGTAGGCTTTGCCTTTTTTAATTAATTCAATTGCCCAGTCATATAACTGCTGAAAGTAGTCAGAAGAATAGCATTCGGTAGCCCATTGGAAGCCCAGCCACTCAATGTCATTTTTAATGGCATCTACATATTCCTGTTCTTCTTTAGCAGGATTGGTATCATCAAAACGAAGGTTTACAGGTGCATTGTAGCGCTCACCTAATCCAAAATTAAGGCAGATAGATGCAGCATGTCCTATGTGCAAATAGCCATTGGGTTCGGGAGGAAAACGAAAGCGAAGGCTGTCTTTCGACATGCCATTGGCTAAGTCTTCTTCTATGATTTGTTCAATAAAATTCAGCGATTCTGAAGCTTCTGTCATGTTTAAAAAATTGAAAAACAAAATTAGTCCAAAAGCCTATAATTGCAACGGAGTGCTATATTAATTGAATGGTTCTTTTGAAATAGTTAGATGATCAGTAATAAAAGTTATCCTCGAAACGGTCTTGTTAAAATGGGCACATTTCAAATTCTCGCTTAATGATTTTAACATGTCTTGCATTCAAAGAAGCCTCACCCCTAAAAAAGCCGAGCTTGCGCACAGTTTGAATGCCCTCTCCAACTTGGAGAGAGAGCATTTTTGGAGCCAACACGATAGCCGAAGATGGGTGAGGTTTCCGCTAAACATAGGCTTTTACTGCAAAAATCCCAATTATCAGCCCTACGAAGACAGTTTAAACCAAACTGTCTATAGGCAAATGAGTTGGAGGTCTATTAAAGTATCCTTTATGGCCAAAAGGATGCCACAATTTGAAATGCACCCGTTAAAACACCTTTTGCTTTAATTTTTTTGGAGCCTTGCTGGCGGTTGTTTTAATTTCAAAATCGATAACGCCAAGAATCATTTCTTCTTCTGTAATTACTTCAACCTTCCATAAGCCTGGCTTTACATTTTTCTTAAAAGTATATCCCCGATATCCGCCATCGCGGCCACCCTCAATTACATAACCAATATCTTCAACAAGTTCCCAATCATTTGTATTCTTATTATACCATTTCCATCTGTGGAAAATTGATTTTTTTAATTCCGTTGGAGCAAATATGGAGGAGAAGACATACACATTATCATCTGGATTATGGCTGAATTCGAACTTGTGATCTCTCCAAAATATTAATGATTCCTCTTCTTCATAATCAATGATATACCTATTGTTTTCAAGCCTTATATCATGTGCTACCAAGCCATTTTCCAATGCTAAGGGCACGGGTGGTATCAGCTTGAAGAAATAGAAGGTATTGATGAGCACATATATCAAAAGGACCATTCCGGTCATTTTCCCCAAATTAATTTCTGCACGAGTGCTGGGGCTGGTTTTATAAATGGAAGTTATAAGAAAAAGAGAACAGGCTAAGCTAATCGCACCTGAAATTATGAAAACAATGTTGTTCATTTCCTTTATAAACACGGGGATCATGAAAGAGAAAAAAGTAAAGCTTATGAATGCGTAAACACTGAATTGCAAATACTTATTAGATATCCTTTTTTTCAATGTTTCATTAGCAAACAATAAGATTAATAGAATTACCAAAAATGAAGCTGCCCTTGAAAGTGATACACTTCTTGAAAAATAGATGACATAGGCACTTGAAAGGCTTCCAAAGAAAAATTGAATCGCCAGGGGAAAGTAGTCTTGATATTTATCAATCCATGTGTTTTTCCATTTTCCATCATCTATTAAATTGAAAGCAAAAAGAGTAGCCGTAAGCAGCAGCATATGAAGACATAAGACTATCATAACATACCAGCCATCGATGCGCCCTAGTGTTAGCGTATCGAATATAAAACCCACAATAAAAAAGAATATAGGCCCATATTTTTGATGACGTCTGATAAATTTATTGAAAGGACTATTTCTAAACCTTACTAAGGCTCTTTTCATTGGGGCTGGTTGAATTGAGGGTTTGGAATGCTAGACTACTTAAAACCTATTGCCACAAATATATATTAAGTTCATCTTACTAGTGGAAATGGGTGTAGTTGTTTTAAGTTATTCTTTTGAAATAGAAATATATAAAAATGGATTTGGGTTTACTGACAATCGCCAGAAGTAATAAAAGCCACTGGCTAGTTCTGGTGATTTTTTTGGTAATAACCTATAGAAATTTAACCTTCCAAATAAGTTATCACCCCATTTAAAGGCTATAAGTGATGGTGGTGTAATAGCGGCTGGCGTAAGGCACATTTTACCCTACCTTTAATTCAAAACAGCCTTACTTATGAAAAAACTGCTTTATCTCTCAATCTCCATTTTTGTGTTCATATCATGCGCCAAACAAGAAGCTACTGAAGAAGTACCTAAAAACGAAAAGTTAGCCTTTGATGGTATTGATGACTCCATTAAACCAGGTGATAACTTCTTTATGCATGTCAACAAAGAGTGGTATGATAATGCCGTAATTGCTGATGATCAGGTAGGTGTGGGTTCTTACAGTTTTCTTAATATCCCTCAAAAGGTATTGTTAGAGAATATTCTGGAAGATGTATCAGCAGGACAACATCCGGCAGGTAGTATAGAACAAAAAGTAGGCGACTTTTATGCATCAGGCATGGATCTGGAAGCTATTAACCAGCGAGGGTTTGAGCCCATCAAGCCAACGTTAAACAGAATAGATATTATCTCTGATATTCCTTCCCTGATGAGTTTTGTCACAGAGGAGATAGAAGTACAGAACAATTCCATCATTAGTCTAAGTGTTTCTGCTGATAATGAGAATAGTGAAATCAACATTCTACATTTTAATCAATCGGGCCTGGGCTTGCCAGATCGTGATTATTATTTCAAAACTGATTCATCAACATTATCGATTCAAAAGGCTTATAGACAATATATTTCTACTTTACTGGAGTTAACAGGCCATGCAGATGCTCCTAAACTGACAGAAACAGTTTATGATATTGAAAAGGAATTGGCCAAATCCCATAAAACCCGCATTGAAAGAAGGGACATTAAAGCCAATTATAATAAAATGGCGCTTTCAGCCATCAATAAGAACCATGCTAATATTGGCTGGGCAAAGATGCTATCAAGACTCGGGCTTGAAGCAGATTCTGTGGATATGCGTCAGCCTGCTTATTATGACAAGTTGAATGAGATGTTATCTTCTGTATCAATAGAAGACTGGAAGACTTACCTGAAGGCCAGCGCCATTGCCAATTATGCCGATTATTTAAGTAAGCCTTTTGAAGATGCTGCTTTTGAATATACCAAAGTACTTTTAGGTCAGTCTGACCAGAAAACAAGGGCTCAGCTAATGGTGCAGCAGGTGGACAGACAATTAGGCTTTGCTTTGGGTCAGCTTTATGTTAAGCGTTACTTCAATGAAGAGGCCAAAACAAGGGTGAAAGAGCTTGTTGATAATCTCCAAAAAGCGTTTGAAACCAGAATGGATCAGCTTGACTGGATGAGTGACAGCACGAAGCAAAAGGCGAAAGAGAAGCTCTATGCCATTACCAAAAAGATTGGGTACCCTGATGTTTGGAGAACTTATCATGTGAAAATTGATCGTGATAAGTTCTTTGAAAATGTAGTGGCGCTGAGACGGAATGACTACCGTTTTGAGGCAGATCAATTGAACAAAGCCCCTGATAAAGACATTTGGAGTACCACACCATCAACAGTCACGGCTTACTACAGGGCTTCATTAAATGAAATTGTTTTCCCTGCAGGCATATTACAATTCCCTTATTTTGATGTGAATGCCGATGATGCCATCAATTATGGAGGTATAGGTATGGTGATTGGACACGAGCTTACCCACGCTTTTGATGACAGGGGCAGTCAGTATGACAAAGACGGTAATGTTAAAAACTGGTGGACGAAGGATGATTTGGAGAAGTTTAAAGCCAAAACTCAGCAGATGATTGATCGCTATAGCACATTCACGGTATTGGATAGTGTGCACGTCAAAGGAGCTTTAACAGTTGGGGAGAACACTGCAGATAATGGTGGCATTTCCATCGCATATGACGCTTTCAAGTTGACCAAGCAAGGGCAGGATACCACCAGAATAGATGGTTATACACCTGATGAGCGTTTCATGATGTCTATTGCGAGAATTTGGAGAGTAAAAGTACGTGATGAATTCATGCGTAACTACATCAATACAAATTCGCATTCACCAGCTATGTGGCGTGTGAATGGCCCATTGATGAATTTCACACCATTTTATGAAACTTTTGACGTGCAGCCTGGTGATAAGAACTATAAGCCTGAAGAGGAGCGCATTAAGATATGGTAATAGCGTGGATGTCATTCCGGAATTTTACTTCCTATTTTTTTAACTAGGAAGTAAAATATCCGGAATCTCTTTTAGAATGGTACTAGATACCGGATAAATTCAGGCTTTTGTAATTTAAGGCTAAATTTTCCAGCTTGATGATTCGTATTGTTACGCTGTTCCGTCCTAATCTGGTTTTCAATAGTTTCGATGATCATGCGGTGTCTGTCTCACAACTTACTCCCTATCGCATTTATAACACTACATTGATTTCAAAACCATTAGCTTTGCACCATGAGTTTTGATCAATTAAATATCAACAAGCAATTGCGCAATGCAATTGAGGACTTAGGATTTAACAGTGCTACTGAGATACAAGAACAGGCATTTCCTGTCATAGCTTCGGGTAAGGACGTTGTGGGCATTTCACAAACTGGTACTGGTAAAACTATTGCTTATTTACTGCCCATTCTTCAGGATCTTAAATTCTCAAATAGTCTTAACCCAAGGGTGCTGATCTTGGTACCTACACGGGAGTTGGTAACTCAGGTGGTGGATACTATAAAACAACTTACTACCTATGTCAATGTTAGAATATTGGGTGTATTTGGCGAGTCGAATATCAGGCTGCAAAAAGAAGCGTTGGCAGAAGGTCAGGATATCATAGTCGCCACGCCAGGCCGGCTATATGATTTGATGTTAGCACGATCAGTTACTATGAAAGAGTGTAAAAAACTCGTTATTGATGAGGTTGATGTGATGCTCGACATGGGTTTTCGCACACAATTGAATAATATTTTTGACTTGTTACCTGCAAAAAGACAGAATATCATGTTCTCGGCCACTATGACTGATGATGTCAATGAGCTCATCAATGATTTCTTTAGCATGCCCACTCAAGTTACTGTGGCACTAAGCGGAACTCCTTTGGATAATATCAGGCAAAGTTGCTATCAGGTTCAGAATTTCAATACTAAGTTCAATTTATTGACACATCTGCTAGCTGATAAAAGCACCTACAAAAAAGTACTTGTATTCTTATCAAGCAAGCGAATGGCCGATTTGCTCTTTCAAAAAATGGCCGATGCCTTTGGTTCACAGTCGGGAATAATACATTCCAATAAAACTCAAAATCACCGGATTAGGACGGTTGAAGAATTTGAAAGCGGAAAAATCAGAATTCTAATAGCCACTGATGTTATCGCCCGGGGGCTCGACCTTGAGAAGGTTTCGCATGTTATCAATTTTGATACGCCCGCTTACCCGGAAAACTATATGCACCGGATAGGTAGAACTGGCCGGGCATCTGAACAAGGCGAGGCCATACTTTTTTATACTGACAAGGAGGAAACAGCCAAAATTGAAATTGAGGCCTTGATGAACCTGGAAATCCCAATGAATGATTTTCCTGAAGAAGTTGAGATAAATCATGAATTGATCCCTGAAGAGCGACCAAAAATCAACCAGGGAAAATATGGAAGGGATACCAAACTTGCTCCAAAAGTTGAAGATGCAGAGAAGCTGGATAAGAACAAAAAGGTAAACATGGGCGGTTCGTACAAAGTCAAACTTGCCGCTAAATATAAAAAGCCAAGAACAAAAGGTGATAAATTCAAGAAGAAGAGGTAAGTGTTGTCGTCACTTCGCTTAGTAGCGCAGTGGAGAGAGAAGTCTCCGTATTATTAGTTTTGCGCTCTCGAATGGGAGATATCTCATTCCGTTGCACTTCATATCGATATGACGAATACTAATATATTAACGTCACTTCGAAACGAAACGCAGTGTAGTGAGAAGTCTCCTAATATTAAGGAGGCCCCGGAACAGGTCCGGGGAGAGTGAGCTTTTATGAAAGAGGCAAGTGCTAGACACCTTAATTTGTACTAAGATTTCACTAAGTTCGCTGATCATGCAGCAGCAGTCTCTCAACTTATTCCACATTCCTTTTAAGGAGATTTTCACCCGAATTAAGGAGGAAATGCCCACTTATGAGTATGATTATGGCAAGCATATTATAAAGCTAAAAGACGATAATCATGAGGTCATTGGATTTCTAAGATTACCGCTTCATCTGGTTATTGATGATAGCCTCAAGATCATTGATGATGATAACCTGGTATTGTATCTCAGTATTGAATCTGGAAATGCGGCAATAGTGGTTATGGAAGGCAAGCAGATGATATACCACACTACTTTTTCGGCATATATGACCCGCAAGAAGCAGGGCTTTAGCCAGATCAAGTATTTGAAGAAAAAAGGTAAATCAAGGGCTGGATCGAGGGTGCGGTTAGCTGAGACCATTGAGTTCTTTGAGAACATTAATACCACGCTCACCACACTTTTTGAGGATTATGACATCGCACGTATAGCTCTAAGCTGCAACACAACGCTCATTCCTTATTTACATCAATCTAAAGTGCCTTGTCCGTTCGAGAAGAAGGATGACAGACTTTATAAAATACCACTCCACATCCCGCAGTCTAACTTTACTAATTTAGAAGCTACCGTTAAAAAGCTGATGGCTCCAGTGTTGTTTTATATCGAGGAGCATGAAGGTGCTTTTAAAGGGTTTACTCACAAATCGTAAAGTTCCTTTGTCTCCATTTCCTTAAACTGCATTACCAAATTCAGTGCATCAGGCACAACATCACTACAGAACACCAATAATGATCCATCTTTAGCATTGGTAATGGCATGGGTGATAGCTTCTTTTTCTGAAGGGATAATAGTTACCTTCTTATCGGGATCTACACTTTTGATCCCCGTATGGATCATATCTATGAGTTCCTTTTCCGTCTTCCCTCTAAGGTTCTTGTCCTGTCTTATAATTATCTCATCAAACATACGAGCTGCCACAGCACCAATTTCATGATTATCCTCTGGTCGTCTGTCACCTATACCGGCAATCATCCCTATTTTTGGTGTGCCATCCATCTTTTCAATCATCTGTTTCAATGCTGTTAAGCCTGCCGCATTATGGGCATAATCCAGCAGTACATTGAAATTTTTGAACCTGAACATATTAAGCCTGCCGGGCGTTTGGGCAGGCGAAGGGATGAAAGATTCCAGGGATACCTTGATATCTTCAATAGAGAATCCTTTAATATAACCCGTTAAGACAGCCGGAAGGACATTTTGTATCATAAATATGGCCTTGCCTTCAAAGGTTAGGGGTACATTTATTGCCTTGGTTACTCTTATTTTCCAAGTCCCTTTACATATAGTTATATATCCATTTTCATAGATGGCAGACAGGCCTCCATTTTTTGCATGTTTTACAATCCTTTCATTGTTTTCATTCAAGGAGAATAACGCCACATTCGATTTAACACTATTTCTCATGTCATATACCAAATCGTCATCAGCGTTTAAAATGGCATATCCATTAGGAAAAACAGTTTCCGGAATAACGCCTTTTACCCTGGCCAGTTGCTCAATGGTATGAATGCCTTTAAGCCCTAAATGATCGGAAGCCACATTGGTAACAATACCAATATCACAGTTTTTAAAACCCAATCCAGCTCTTAGCAACCCGCCTCTGGCAGATTCCAACACGGCAAAATCCACAGTTGGGTCTTTAAGTACAAATTCTGCACTGGCTGGTCCGGTACAGTCGCCCGCCATTAATAACCTGTTTTGGATATAGACACCGTCAGTAGTAGTATAGCCCACTTTATAGCCTTTCATTCGGGCCATATGCGCTATTAACCTAGTAGTAGTTGTTTTTCCATTGGTTCCCGCTACCGCCACAATAGGAATCCTTGAGGTGGATCCGGGAGGATAAAGCATGTCGATAACATGTCCGGCTACATTTCTTGGTAGTCCCGTAGCAGGAGCGAGGTGCATTCTAAAACCGGGCCCTGCATTTACTTCCAAAACAGCACCACCAGTTTCAGGCAATGGCTGTCCTATATCTGTGGTCATAATATCAATACCGCAAATGTCCAGATCAATGATCCTGGCTATGCGTTCAGCCATAAAGATGTTGTAGGGGTGAACTATGTCGGTTACATCCTCTGCGGTTCCTCCGGTACTTAAATTTGCCGTATCTTTTAACTTTAAATACTCGCCTTTTTCCAAGACCGTATCCAGTGATTTTCCATTTTCTTCCAATATCCCCAATGTCAAATCATTGACCTCGATCATCGTAAGCACCTTTTCATGACCAAACCCTCTTAGAGGATCTTTGTTCACATTATCAATTAGTTGCTGCACGGTGGATTTGCCATCACCAACAACATGAGCTGCTGTTCTTAAAGCAGCTGCCACTAGCTTATAATTAATTACCAACAAACGATAGTCTTCACCTGTAATGTAACGCTCAATAATTACCGAGCTCGAGACTTTCTTTGCTGCTTCGAAGGCATGCAGCGCATCTTCCCAGTTAAGTATATTCGTTGTAATTCCCCGGCCATGATTTCCACTGATGGGCTTCACTACTAAAGGATAACCAATATAGTCAACCGCATCTTTAAGACCAGCTTCTGTTCTAACAATTTCGCCTTTAGGCACAGGTACCTCAGCCTGCTCTAACAGGAACTTAGTATCTTCTTTGTCACACGCAATTTCAACACCTATATTGCTTGTATTACTGGTCACAGTTGCCTGGATCCTCTTTTGATTTACTCCATAGCCCAGCTGACAAAGCGAGTACTTGTTTAACCTTATCCATGGAATGCCCCTTGCTTCGGCCTCTTCAATAATAGATCCCGTACTTGGGCCAAGCCTTACACGCTCCCTGATCTCACGCATTTCTTGTAAATCTGAGGCAAGATCGTATTCTGTTTTATTAACCAGTGCTTCAGCAATTTTGGTAGAAGCCTTAGCAGCAAATTTTCCAACCTCTTCCTCTGTATAGGCAAACACAACATTATAGACCCCCTCTTCTCCATAGCCTCTTGTTCTTCCAAAACCTACCTCCATGCCAGCCATTGATTGTATTTCCAATGCTATGTGTTCAATTACATGTCCAATCCAAGTGCCTTCTTCAACACGCTGAAAAAAACCACCTGGCTCACCTACTGAACACCTGTGTTCATACATGGTTGGGAACATAGCCTTCAGCCTTTCCAGAAAGCCGTCAATGGTATTGGTCGGTCGCTGCTCCATATCTTCAATATCCAGCACCATGACGATAAGTTTGTGCCTGTTCACAGACCAATAATTTGGGCCTTTCATGGCGCGTATTTCAAGAATTTTCATGTAAAGGATTATTTAAAATTAGATGGACAACGATTTAACATAAATATAGATTTTTTAATAAGAAATAATAGTCAATTTTGCTGTGCATATAAATGATTTAATAACTGGTATGAGTAGTATAAAGGGAACATTGATTCCAATAGGTGGTAATGAAGCGAAGGGTAAACACGAAAATAATGGTCTGGACTATATTACTGAAGGCATTCTATACCATGTGGTGCAACAAAGTGGTGGTGTAAATGCCAAAATTGTGGTTATTCCAACGGCCTCAAGTATTCCTACAAAAGTTGGCGAGAATTATCTGGCAGCATTTTCAGAATTAGGGTGTACGGATGTAACAGTATTGAAATTAAAGGAACGCTCTCAGTGTGAACTACCTAAGAACCTCGCTTTAATTAATGAGGCTAAATGCGTGATGTTTTCTGGTGGGGATCAATCAAAAATTGCTTCAGTTATAGGAGGGACTTCAATTCACGATATACTTATTAAAAAATACCAAAATGAGAATTTTGTTATTGCAGGCACCAGTGCAGGGGCTATGGCCATGGCTAATGAAATGATAGCAGGTGGTAGTAGCACGGAAGCCCTGTTAAAAGGTGCAGTAATTATGAAAAAAGGACTTAGTTTGATTCCTGAAATGATTATTGACACTCATTTTATTCGCAGAGGTAGGTTCGGTCGTCTTGCTGAAGCGGTAGCTATTCACCCAAGTTTGATTGGTATTGGATTAGCTGAGGATACAGGATTAATTATTAAGAATGGCAATGAATTTAAAGTAATAGGATCAGGCATGGTGCTTATGTTGGACCCAACGAATTTAACGCATAATTCCCACAAAAAACTTAAAGTAGGTACGGCAATGTCAATGTCCAATTTAACTACTCACATTCTGGCTAATGGGGACAGGTTTACCATGGACGACAGAAAAATTTCAGTATTGCCTATTCATGAGGCTTTTGTATAAGACTTAATGGTTATTTGTATATAGCAACTTCATTGAGCTTATTTCCATTTCTTTGACCACGGTACATGCCTTCTGTGTTGAACTCAAGACTGATATTGCCTTTGTTGTCAATAGCAATGAGGCCACCATCACCTCCAATTTTAACAAGTCTTTCCTTGACAACAGTTTGACAGGCTTCTTTCAAACTCAGTCCTTTATATTCCATCAGGCAGGAAACATCATAGGCAACAACACCTCTTATAAAAAATTCTCCACTACCGGTGCATGAAACAGCACAAGTCGTATTATTGGCATAGGTTCCGGCACCAATCATAGGGCTGTCACCAACCCGTCCAAATTTTTTATTTGTCATACCACCTGTTGAGGTAGCGGCAGCAATATTGCCGTTAAGGTCAAGCGCAACAGCTCCAACTGTGCCGAATTTCTGTTCCTTTTTATCTGTATGATCCAGTTGAAAACTGTCAGTATTTTTTACTGACTGCCACTGTTCATAACGAAAATCATCATGAAAGTAGGCTGCATTTTCAAATTGGCAGTTCATCTGATGCGCGAAGTCTTCGGCACCTTTTCCTGCCATAAAAACATGGCCAGATTTATCCATGACCAGTCGGGCCAGTTGTATTGGGTTTTTGACACCAGATATTATCGATACAGCACCTGCATTGAGATGCTCACCTTCCATAATAGAAGCATCCATTTCGTGTGATCCTGCAGCCGTAAATACAGAGCCCTTGCCGGCATTGAAGAGCGGGCAATCCTCCAACTCGGTTACTGCTTTTTCTACAGCATCAATGGCACTGCCACCTTGCGCCAAAACTGCATAACCGACATCCAAAGCCTTTTGAAGTGCGCTTTTATAAGCCAATTCCTTTTCAGGGGTCATCGAGCTTTTTAATATGGTGCCGGCTCCGCCATGTATGGCAATGGATATGTTTTTCATTTTAGGTTTTTAGAAGGGCAAATCTAGTGGTTTTGAACAAGTAATGGATGGATTTTATTTGATGGGAGTTTAATATTAAACCTATAAGGTTTTAGAAACCTTATTGGTTTTTGTTGTTTCAAGTGTTCTGAAAGATCACTTGAAACATACTGTGAAATCCAGTGTCTGTGACACGGCCAAACTAATGCTGTAATTTTTGAAATGTATACTGAACCGTGTCCAAGACACTAGTATTCATTGATTACTTTCAAGTCATCCTGCGGAAGACTGAAAAGAACGGAAGAACGGAGGATACCTATCATTTCTAACATCTAACAATACTAGCCTTTACTTGACCCAAAAAGATGCTTTATTCCTCATTAAGACTTACTAAAATGTAATCAATCATACCCATATTTGACATAGTTTGTGTCTAATCGAATAGACTGAATTATCTTCACAAACACAAAAGAACATAATTATGGAAACTCCAAATAAGATAAATATTAAGGATGTCATCATTAATAAAATTTCAGAACCTAAGCATAAATCCGTTCTTTATGATGGTGAAATTGTAAAAGTAGAGGCGTTTAATGTGAAGGTTATCGAAGGAGAGACAATGGCTTCATTTTTCCAAAGAGTAAGAGATAATGTAAAACGAGGGTATTTGAGCAAAGAAGATATTTATGAATTGATTTCTCAAATTAAACTATTACTGCACACAAATAAAACGCCAGACAATGCACAACATGCAATGTTCGAAAAAAGATTTGATAATCTGTCAAGTCGGATTAATGAAATTCGCGGAAAACAACCTAGAAAGGATAAAGATCGCCTCAAAGATATTTGTAACCAAATGATCTTTGTATGTGATGATTTAATTGATGGTGTTGAAAATTATATAGATTAATAACCTTTTCGTCTTAGCTACAATCAAATGTATGCATTTTGATTGACTTGCAGCCTTTGAGACCCAAACCTTATAGGTCAATTAAAGTCTAAACAAACCTCTCCCTAAACTGCAAATTATACATCCCATACAGTAAGCTTAATGCACTGCCTACCATTAGATAAATCCTGTTTTTGAAGATTATCGTTAGCCAGATGAACTCACTCATATCTCTTGGTTCTGAGAAGGGGTTTAGGAAAACATTATAAGCGCTGTATTCCAATGGTTCAGCAAAAACAAAGAAGATGAAAGCCACAATAACTATAACTATAGCGGTACCATTTCCATTCTTGATTTTAGTGGAGATCATAAATGCCAATGAAGACAAAAAGGCAATAGGGAAGATCACCTGGCCAAGCATGGGTAAAATGCTGAACCTGTAAAGTGTGATGTTGGCTATAATGCCCAATATGAACAAGAAGACCGATGCTACACCTAAAGTAAGTACAAACCTCACCAGCCATACTTTATAGCGGTAGTTCGGGATACCAAAGATGGTTTCCAGCATTTTGGAGTCATCGTCATTCTGGATGCCATATGCCATAGGGTAGAAGATCAGCAATAGCCCCGGGAAGACCAGAAAGCCATAGATTACGGCTTCATTAAAGTTAGGATCATCAAATATTGCAATCATAATGATGAACCCAAAAAACAGGAATGCCGCTATCACAAAGTAGATGAACTTGTTAGCGAAGATCACTTTTACATTGTATGTGATGAGCCTGTATAATAGCAATAAGTAGCTTTTCATTTAATTGTTGTTTATCATTTTGTTACAAGATTAAAGTCTGAAAGAAAACATTGTCGTCATTGCGATCCGCCAGTTGGCGGAGTGGCAATCTCCTTAAATCAAAGAGAAACACTGACAGAGATCGCTTCTCCGCCAACTGGCGGATCGCGATGACGTGTACTCATTATGTTTTCTTTCAGACTTTAAATGCATCGTAATTTATGCTTTCAATTTTCTTCATTCAATATCAGTGGGTGTATTTTAAATTGTCGCATCCTTGTGGCCATAAAGGATACTTTAATAGACCTCCAACTCAATTGCCTATAGACAGTTTGGTTTAAACTGTCTTCATAGGGCTGATAACCAGGATTTTTGCGGTAAAAGCCTATGTTTCGCAGAAGCCTCACCCATCTTCGGCTATCGTGTTGGCTCCATAAATGCTCCCTCTCCAAGTTGGAGAGGGCATTCAAACTGTGCGCAAGCTCAGCTTTTTGAGGGGTGAGGCTTCTTTGAAGGCAAGACATGTTAAAATCATTAAGCGACAATTTGAAATGCACCCATATCAGGAGATTACTTCTCCGCCAACTGGCGGATCGTAATGACGATAAATTGTGAGTTTTCTTATTCATAATCTATTCAATTTAGCATCTGTCGCAAAAACCAACATCATTATGAGTCTTTTAGGCCATTATTTGGAATAAAAGATGTGAGCATCTCAAAACTATAAAAGACGATCACCTACTATTAAAGTGCTCATAATGACGTTAACTTGGTTTTTACTGCTTAAACTATTTCTTCAACCTCCGGTTCTAAAACCGGTTTCTTACTTTTACTTTTCATTAACCATAAATACGCATCTTCTAGATTCGCCCGCACTTGCGTGGCATCAGGTCTTGGTTGACCATCAGCCAAACATTTCACCCTGATCTGATCGCCTTCACGCATGTGATGTACAATCAGATAGTTCAGTTTCTCAGTTTCAAACTGATCTGGTGTTAAATGAAACTCCCAAACTTTATTATGTGCCAGCTCAGCCATGGTAGTTGGACTGCCCATGTATTCTATATTACCAGAGATCAATACCGCCAGGTTATTACAGCTGCTGGCAATATCTTCGATAATATGTGTAGAAAATACTACAATACGCTCACGGCTCAGCTCTACCAATAAGTTTCTAAATCTGATACGCTCCAGTGGATCAAGACCTGCTGTAGGCTCATCTACCACCAAGATCTTTGGCAGGTGCAACAGAATCTGTGCAATACCGATCCGCTGCTTCATACCGCCTGAAAACGAGCCGATTTTCTTATTTTGGTGTTCATCCATATGTACAGCTTTTAGCACATACTGCACTCTGTTTTCCCGTTCTTCTTTATTTGTAATTTTTCTTAGTATCGCCTGATAGTCCAGAAACTGATACGGGGTCATATTTTCATAGGTACCAAAGGCCTGGGGCAAATAACCGATCAACCCTTGCAGCTCTTCTCTGTACAAGGTAGTATCATGGCCATTGATCCAGATCTTACCATAACTTTGATCCATAATGCCGCACAGAATACGCATCAAGGTGGTTTTACCAGCACCATTAGGTCCTAGCAGTCCGAACATGCCCTGCTCAATATTAAGGCTTACGCCTTTCAGCGCTTTAAATTGTGCCTGCTTAGGCTTCACAAAAGGAATGGCCAATATTAGTTTATAATACAGCTTTCTGATCTTCTTAAACCGACCTGTAATTTCATTAACATTTACAGGATTAGCCTTCAGCTTGTTGGAAATGCGTACCAAAAACAGCCCTATAAACCATAAAATGATAAGGAATACTCCCAGGCCTTTGGTATTTATATCTGCATAGATATGCATAGAGCTAATGACAGGGAAACCCCAATAGATCAATCGGTAAACAATATTGACCAGTCTGCGCCTTTTCTTCACCAACTGTGTAGCTTCATTATAAATTGATAGCAACAGGGTATGAAGCGAGATCATGAAGAACAACTGCCAGAAGGCCTTATCCAGAAAGAAATAGATAAAATATACCAGAAAGCCAATAAGTGCGCCCTGCCAAATCAGGTTTTGTAATATGGCTTTCACTGAAATAGGTTCTTCACCTCGTTCTTCATACAAATGTTTGTTGCCCTTCCATTCCCTTATCCAGCGCTTATCACGGCCATAAACTTTGGTCAGGTTTTGAATTTCTATGTGCATTACTTCATCAGGAGCCACCATTTTGGCATTTGCTTGCCGCAGTGAACTCATAATAAAGTGTGTGCCTCCTGGAATGAGGATAATGCCTGCAAAAAACCAGATCATCTGCCAGATCATGCCTTCAATCTGTAGATAGATAAAAGCGCTTACCACAATAACCAAGACAATTTGGGTAACTTTAGTTATGGTTTTAAGATTTCTAAACCAGTCCAAAACACTTTCCAGTCCGGCACTCATGGTCGGTATATAGATGAGAGTAAGAATGGTGGCAAATGCCAATCCGCCCATCACCGTAACTGCAAATGGCTGACCAATGCTGACTACATACTCTGCTTCACCCAACGCCAATGGAAGCATGGCCACAATAGTTGTAATTGATGTAATTAATATAGGCCTGATACGTGATATACCACTGGCAATAAGTGCCCGGTATTTATTGTAGCCTTGTCTTCTCAAAATTCGTGAATAATCGATAAGGATAATTCCATTGTTAACCACCACCCCAAGTAAAATCAGAAATCCAATTAACGTATTGGCATTTAATAATGAGTTTCCGGTAAGGGTAAGTCCTAAAAAGGCCCCGATGCCTGCCAAAGGAATAGAAAACATGATGACTATGGGCAGGTACAAAGACTCGAACACAGCAGCCAGGATCATAAAAATGATGACCACCGCAGCGAAGATGAGGAAGTAGAATTCATCATACAGATTATCATCATGAATAACATCCACCACCATCCCTGATGGAATATTGACCCCTGCTACCAGCTGATCAATTTCCACTCTGGAAGCTTCCAATAGTGACTCAGAAGCCAGCACCTCATCGATAAAACTATAGGTAATTTCAATCCGCTTTTCCTGATTGAGTCGGGTAATGGTACTTTCTCCTGAAGAGTAAATAACTGAACCTACATCAGATAACGAGTGACTGCTTCCCGATGCGCTGGTGATAGGCATTTCCCTCAAATCCTTCATTTCCTTGGCAGATTCTTCTACCTGGTTTTTGGTGCGAATAGTGATTTCAAACTCCTCGCCACCACTTACAAAGTTTGACCCTGAAGTAAACGAAGGCTGGAAATCGTTTAGTGCTATGGCCACATTCTGTTGTGTGATGTTATTGGCGCTCATTCGCTTTTGATCAAACAGAATATGGGCTTCAGGTCGATCAGGGCTAATATTTACTGTGCTTCGATCGATAGATTGAAGGCTGCCGACAAAAGTATTGATATCATTGGCAATGGTCTTCATCAGCTCAAAGTCCTGTCCTTTGATGATGATTCTTTCCTGAGCACTTCCGATACCTAACATCCGCTCAAAATCGCTGGAAGCAGAACTTGCAGCTCCGCGTTGTCCACCACCTCTTTGCCTTGGTGGCTCATCCATTGATATCTCCAGGTCTTCGAAATCATCAGCAATGCTGTTAAGCTTATCACGAACATCTTCAACTGAAATAGTATCTAAATCCAGAAAACCTTCCACAAGAGTGATGCCTAGTACAGCATCACCTTCAGACACCTGACTGATCACTTTTTCAACCACAGGTATTTCCATTACCTTTTCCTCGATTTTCCGAGTTCTTATATCAGTCGATTCCAAAGTGGCACCTTGTGGCATAGTCACGAACAGGTTCATTTCAGTGTTTTCAACCTCATTTAAACTGGCAACACTAACAAGCAAACTCAAGCCTATGGTCACGAAGAATAGCACTAGTCCACCAATAACGGTAAATGCTGGCCTTCTAAAGCATGACTTTAAGACCACCATGTAGATTTGGATGATACGCTGGCGGATTGAAGCATTTTTAATCAATGGCGCCTTCTGCTGATCATCTTTACTGATGGCGGTATGTGCCAACATTGGAATTAATACCAGTGCAACTACCAATGAAACCAGTAAAGTGGATATGATGGACACGCCTATGTGCGTTCCTATCAAAGTCACGAGGAAGTTTGATGAGAAGATGAATGGCAAGAATACAGTAACTGTTGTTAGTGTAGCAGCCACTACAGAGCGCATTACCTCTTTGGTGCCATCAACAACAGCATCAGTAATTGGCCTTTTATTGACCACATGGCGATATATGTTTTCAATAACCACTACGCTGTTATCCAGCAGCATACCAATGGCGAGCGCCATACCAATAAGTGTTAAACTATTGATGGTAATATCTGCAGCATAAAAGAAATTGAAAGCCGTGTATACTGAAATAGGAATGGCCAGTGCAATACTCAGAATGAACTTGAGCCTTCTTAGGAATACCCATAATACAAAGATGGCCAGCAACCCGCCAGTAATGGCCAGGTTCTTAATCTGATCAATGTTTTTGGTCATTAGCTCCGCCTGATTGCTTTGCACTACAATCTCGACATCAAGCGCTTCCAAATCCTTGTTAATCGCTTCAATGGTTGCTAATGTTCTATCTGAAAGTGCTATCAGGTTAGCTTGTGTGTCTTTTGACAATCGAATAGAAACAGCATCTTTTCCATTGACTCTGCTTAATGAAGTTTGCTCTTTAACCCCAAAGAATACATCTGCCACATCGCTGAGCAGGAGTGGGCCTTTGTCAGAAACTACCAGGCTCTGAATGTTTTTAATGTCTTTGAGTTCCGCTGTCACATTAACAAATACCCGCTGACCATCCCGCTCTACCTGGCCTGCAAAGGCACTTTTGTTGGAGTTTTGTGACAGCACATTGCTGATGGTATTGGGTGTAATGCCATTGGCTTCGCAAACAGCATCGTTCATAATGATCTCTACGGTCTTTTGACGACCACCAAACACTTCCACACCACCAACACCATCAACATCGTTCAAACGGTCTGTAATGTACTGATCTGTAACATTACGCACACGATCTACACCACCTCCTCCGAGCACCTGCAAATCCATAAAGGTGTTGGTAAATTGCTCGGTATCAATTTTCACAATATTGACGACAAATTCTGGTGTCAGCTGGGATTTAATGGCGCCAACCTTTTGCTCTAATTTCAGATAGGCATATTTGATATTGACACCTTGCTGAAAGGAGATAAAGATCATTCCCTGCCGGCTATCAGCATTGGCTGTTATCTCTTCAACACCTTCTAAAGTGCTGATGACGCTTTCTAAAGGTACAATGGCCTGGCTCTCCATGTATTTAGGATCAACCTCAGAGGTAGCACCAACCTGCACAATCAAAATGGGCAATTCCACATTAGGAAAAAGCTCAACGGGCAACTTGTTATAGGAGATATAACCCATCACCGAAAACCCGATGAAGAGCATCGAGATCAGTACCTTACGCTTAATGATAGTATGTAATAGTCCCTGCTTACCCATGAGAAACTGCAGTTTTTTCAGTTTTGCCACCTCTCAACCATGCAACAATATTTTCAATGCTTTCATAGAAGCAAGGGATAACAATCAAGGTCAGTAAGGTAGATGTTATCAATCCACCAATTACGGCTATGGCCATAGGAGCCCTTAAAGCCGCACTTTCACCAAATCCAAAGGTTAAAGGCAAGAGTGCCAGTATTGTGGTTAAACTCGTCATGATTATCGGTCTGAACCTGCGCTGGCCTGCATCAAGAATCGCTTCCCGCAATGGCATACCGTTGAGTTTGTTTTTATTAATACTATCCACCAAAATGATGGAGTCATTTACTGCAATACCTGTAAGCATGATAATTCCTATAAAGGCCATCATGTTCAGGGGCATTCCTAAAATAAAGAAGGAGAGGAGCGCACCTACACCTGCCAATGGAATGGTTAACAAGATAGTAAAAGGATGCAAGAGCGACTCAAATTGAGAAGCTAAGACCATATAAACCAATAACACAGAAAGGATCAAAGAGAATGTCAGGTTCTCCATAGACTCCTGCCGCTTGATTTCCTGACCAGCCACATCAATTTTGTATTGTGGTGGCACTGATAGTGATGAGAAAGAATCCTCAATTGACTTAACCACCTTATCATAGGCCTTTTCCTGATTGACCCTGGCACCGATAGAAACCATTCTTGTTTGGTTCTTTCGGTAAATAGAATTGGCAGCATATTGAACACTGATATTAGCCACCTCGCCTAATGGAAATTCCCGTGTTCCACTCTTAATGCGCATGTTCCCGAGATCTGCCATGGAGATTTTAGGCACTTTGATCTGAATGTCCTGCATCTCGCCACCTCTTTCGATAGTTCCTGCATTTTTACCTTCCAGCTGATCCTTTATCTGACTGATAATATCATCAATAGATAGGTTGAGCAATCCGGCCCTGTATTTATCAACATCCACCTGAATTTGGGGAACCCCTTCTTCATAATTGGATACCGGCTCATAAACATCCTCATTACTGCCCATGATTAGCATCACCGAGTCTGATAGCGTACTCAATGCCTCAAAATCAGCACCGCTAACTTCTACCACCAATGGCATTTCTTCATCACCCAATACCGCATTTAAAGCACTTTCATCATTAGAGAAAGTAGCTTCAATGCCTGGGATTCCTTCAAAATAGGTGGAGAGCTTCGCAGTTACATTGGCAATATCCATTTCCACATCTTCCCTAAAGATGAGTTTGAGACTGGCCTTATTCTCATCATAAACATTCTCATTCTCAATACCTGACTGGCTTTGCTCAGGGCCAATATGTGAATATACCTTGTCCAACAGCCCATCAAATAATTCTAACAACTGGCTTTCTATCTGGCCTACTGTTGAAGAAGTTCTGGATAGTGGCGTGCCGTTAGTGAGGCTTAAATCTACCGAAATAGCTCTTGTGCCAGACTGAGGCATATATTCACTGCCTATGATGCCGATCAGTTGATAAGCACCAAATACCATGATAAATGAAGCGATGATAAAAGCTATTCTATGTTTCAGTACTCTATCTAAAAGTGCTCTGTAAGCCTTGAATTTTAATGGCTGTACTTCCAGTACTGTTTTATCTTTTCTGAATATTCGGGAGAACAACATGGGTATCACCAGAATAGCCACGACCAATGAAGAGATAAGGGAAAAGGCCACTGTCCATGCCTGATCTCTAAATAACTCGCCAGAAGACCCCTGAAGGTATACGATTGGTAAGAATACAATGATAGTGGTTAGGGTAGAAGCGGTGATTGCTCCACTCACTTCGCTAGTGCCTTGTATCGCTGCATCAACTACACTTAAACCTTCCTCACGCTTTCTAAAGATGCTTTCTACTACCACAATGGCATTATCTACCAGCATTCCAGCGCCTAAGGCAAGCCCTCCTAATGTCATAACATTAAGTGTGAGGCCATTGAAGTACATTAAGTTGAATGTAGCAATGATGGAGATGGGTATGGCAACACTGATAATCAGTGTGGAACCCATTCTTCTCAAGAAAATGAAGAGGACAATCATGGCGAACAATGCACCATAAAGGCCAGACTCTTTAACTTCATCGATAGCACCTTGAATAAAACGGCCTTGGTTTTGGATGATAACAAACTCATAGCCAGGAACAGATTTCTTAAGGTCTTCCAGTACATCAGTCAATTCATTAACTGCATTCACTGTGTTGTACTTGGTTTCTTTGTATATGGACATCCCCAGACTTCTTTTCTGGTTGACACGAACAATGCTGCTCGCTTCTTTGTCCATGATTTTAAGGGTGGCTACTTCTCGCAGTAATACCGGAACCTGATTAGAGGTTGATGATTGATTGTCAGCACTTTGCGTTGTGCTAGCTGTAGTTGTACTGGAATTGGCTGCGGCATTTTGTCTGGTAATGTAACCCACTACCAATTCTTCCAAATCCTCCGGCTTTTCAATAATGCCCAATCCTTTGATCACATACTTTTTACCTAGCTCTTCAATATAGCCTCCAGATACATTACGGTTATAGTTCTCAATTTTAGCTACCAGATCATTTACCGTTAGTCCAAAGGCGGCCAATAGATTAGGGTCTGTTTCCAATACCACCTCTTTCTCCTGATCGCCAGAAAGCCTAACCTCTGCAATGCCAGGCAATCTTATAAGCTCGTTTCTGAAGTTGTTTTCTGCCACTTTGCGCAAGGCTTCCTGATCATCAGAGTTGGGATTGAAAATTCCCAATATCATGATAGGAGTGGCATTGGGATCGAATTGTGAGATTACAAATTCATCAATATCATCATTTAATGAGAAGCTGGACAGTGCTTTTTGAAGATCGAGAAAGGCTTCATCCATGTCTTTGCCCCAGTCATACTGCACCGTTACTCTTCCGTAACCTGTTTGACTTATAGAGCTTACTTCAACCGCCCCATTCTGCCTGATAGCAACAGACTCTATGTCTTCTATAAATTGCTTTTCGACCTCAGAAGGTGGCCTGATGCCTACTTTCAACTCTACGAAGAGTGTAGGGTTCTTTAAGTCCGGAAATAATTCTATACCTAATTTTCCAAAGGAGATGGAGCCTAATAAAATTACGGCCAGCACCATCATGAGGATGGAAATGGGGTAGGATACGGCTAGCGAAACTATCTTTTTCACACTATATTGATTTTGTTGTTATTGTGTTTTCTTTTTGAATTTCTCTTACCGGACTTGTTCCGGCCTGTCTGCCGACTTAGGCAGGCACCTCATATCAATGAGACCCCGGAATACCTTGCCTCTCGGCAGGCAGGAATCCGGGGAGAGTACTTTGCTATTGAATCACACTCACTTTAGACTTATTCCTCAGTGTTTCAAATCCTGTGACTACCAGCCTGTCATTGACTTTAAGCCCGCTCAGCACTTCTATCACATCCATATTTTCAAGTCCGGTAGTGATCTTCTTTTCCGTAGCGATACCATTCTCAACTGTAAAAACTACCTTGCCATCCTGGCGCGAAATAATTGTTTCCTTCGGTATTACAATCGTGCTATCGCGTTTCTCTGAAAGGATTGCTGCCTTAATGAACATACCTGGACGTAACAGTCGCTTGTTATTGTCTATTTGCAGCACACTCTGAAAAGTTCTGGTATCTGCATTAACAATAGGAGAGATCTGGCTTATCCTACCTATAATCGTGTCTTTAGCGATGTTGTAGTTAGTGATCTGCACAAGCTGATTCATGGTGACTTCTGGCAAATGCTTCTCTGGAAGTTTAACATCCATCAACAACTTATTGTATTCCATTACTTTAAACAGATCCATGTTCTGGTCTATCCTTACGCCATCAGTATGGTAGGGCAGCTCTACAATCACCCCATCAAAAGGTGCTCTAACTGCCATTTTAGCCATCTGTATCTCCGCATTTTCATAGGAGTATTTAGCATTCACATACTCAATAGAAGCATTTTTGAGTTCAGTTTGCGTTACACCACCCTTATCATATAAAGACTTTTGCTTGGTGAGGTTGTTTTCAGCAAGCTCGAGGTTTAGCTTTTTACCTTCTAGCTGTAGATTGTTAACAAACTCCTTGTCTTCAATTCTGACAATCACCTGACCAGCCTTTACCATATCACCAAGAGCAAATGGCTTTTTGGTAGCAGGATTAACCTGAAGTTTGTAAAAACCTCCTAATTCGGACTTCATGGTGCCTTCTTTAGAAGAATAAACCGTTCCGGTAGTTTCTATAAACCGGGAAATGCTTTCAGGCTTGATGCTGATCACAGATACTGGAATTTTGATTTCCGTGTCGATATTTGATTCCTCGTTATTGCATCCAATAAATGAAATGGATAACAATAGTGTTAAAGCAAAGAATAGATTCTTTCTTACAGTTATTTTTTTATTATCCGTCATTGCGATCCGCCCTTTGGCGAAGAAGCAATCTTTTCCTCCATTGGGAGACTGCTTCTTCGCTCGTACCTCACTCATCGCAGTGACGAGTGTGTTTTGTGACTTTTGGTTATGTGTTGTCCGTTGCATAATCTATGTATTCTGGGGGTGATTAGTAGTTGCTTTGAGTGATGACAGGTCTTTGATTCTCAAAATCATATAGCGAGAGAATCTTAAGGTTTAGTAATTCTATTTTATAGTTGATCAGGGCATCAGCCAATGCACTCTTCTTTTCTGATAATTGACTTTGAAACCTATTAAGGTCGATACTGGTGAGGTCACCATTTCTGTAGCGCTCTAAGTTCAAATCATAGGTGAGCTCCGCATTTTTAACATTCTGCTGTGCTATTTCTATCTGATTTTCAAGGTTTTGAAGGTTTCTGTATACTTTTCTGATGCCAATAGTGATGTTCCTTTCTTCAACTTCCAGATCCACTTTGTTGATCTCTAAATTGGCATTGGTGGCTTCCATACGGGCCTTGTTTTCGCCCCAATCCCAGATAGGAATACTAAATGAAATGGCTACCCTTGGGTTCATGGTAGGGGACTCGTAAATTTCGGGAGCACGGGCATTATCACCAAAAACCCCTAAGGATAATGAAACAGCTCCTTTGAATTCATTTAGAGCTTTGGTACGCTGTAGTTCAAATTGTGAGCGCTCTATGGCAATGCCCCGCTGCCTAAGCTCCATTCTGTTCTCTAATCCATGAGCAATGGCCTGATTAAGGTCCACTTCCCGAGTGATGAAGTTGATGTCCACCTGTACTTCAACGTCCTGATCCAAATCCATTCCCAATAACAATTTAAAATCATCAGCTGCATTATTTAAAAGCACCTGATTGTTCTCTAATGTTGATTTAGATGTAGAGAGGTTCAACTCCGCTTGGTACAACTCTTCTTGTGCCAACAAGTCGGCATCTACCTTGTTTTTGGTGATCTCATAACTGACCTGTTGGTTCTCATACTCATCCAATGATATATCAAGACTGTTTTGGCGTTGATAAAGAGTGTAGAATGACTGCGTCACGTTCTGCTCAAGCGTAAGCATTTGTAAGGAGTTGCTGATCTCGGCATTTTCCAAATTCAGTTCTAACTCCTTTAACTGAAGCTTATTACGATTGTAGGTAAATATTGGCTGGTCAACCTGAAGGTATAAATTGTTGCTATAGGTTTTGGTTCGGGAGTCCTGAAATTCAGAGTAGTTGTCCCTATAACCCAGTCTGTTTACCAAAGAAACTGTACCATCAGTGGCAGCAATAGGCTGGCTTACGGAGAAGTTGGCAAAGGAGTTATAGTCTTCATTGGTATTCCACTGTGAAAAAAGGTCGTTAAATATTCTTGTTCGGTTATAATCAAATGGTGTTACATCCAAAGCAAACCTCGATTTCATGGCTGCACGCTGCGCATCCAGACTCCTTTGGTTGCTAAAGAGGTTGAGCTTTGATTTTTTAATATCCAGACTACTGCTTTGCGCAATGGTTATGGACTCATCCAGTGTGAGTTTGCGCTGCGCCATGCCATCTGTGGACAGTAGACAATAGCAGCCTATTAATATCACCAGCCTGACCAGTTGGTGATGGTTCGAGAATCCTTTCTGATTCATTTTGATATGTTGTTTTCGACTCATAATATTTTATTGCTTAACCCATTTAATAGCATCTGCATATACCGTTCTCATATCACATTCATCTGTTAATGAGACACTTCCGCCTGTTTTATTGAAGTAATATGATCCCAGGTAGTTCCAGCCCGGCTCTGCATTTGATAAATTGTAGTTTATATTGTCAGTGCCATCACTATGGTTGATAATGTAGTGGTAGCTAAATTGTCCGTTATCACCATCACGGCCATAAAACTCGTTCTGGTTTTTGCCCTTCATGTACACATAAATGTCATAAAAACCTTCTTCCCTGAATTCAGGGGTCCAGGTGGCGGTTTTATCGCCTGTGCCTGACCTCGTGAAATGTGCAGACCTGATAACGCTGCCATAAAAATCTGAACCTGTGGTAGCCAGCCATTTCGAATAGGGGCGGAACCAGCTGCCATGGTATTTTTTCTCTTCAGTACTTCGGCTATCAAGATAAGCTCTTAAATAGGTGGGTTTGATAGGACTGAAGGAGCTAAAGCCCGGATCTTCATTATCGACAATTACCTCATACTGCTTAGTTGATGGTAGCTGATCTATAATCTGCTCACCTTCAAATAATATTCCACCTTCACGTTTGGCCATTGTTCCTATAGACATGGAAATAACAGATGGGATATTTCTGGAAATAATGGTATTTACGGTTATTTCATTAGGCTTCTCATCAAGTACAAAGCCCATGTGCTTAATTTGCCCTTGTTTTATGACAGAAAGTTTGCCAGGAGCTTCCGCTACCATTTCTTCGTTTACCCTGCGCCTGAAATCATCATTTGAATTCTCTCCTGTATTGAATTTAACCTCTACCACACCATCATTATCACCGGAGTTTTTGATATCCATAAGTACCTGATAGCGTTTTCTGTCGCCATCCAGTACTTCATATTTTTGCACATTAAGAACTTCGAATGCGGGCTGCGATTTGTCAAAATAAACCTTCCTGATAATTGGGTCGATGTCCAGATCAAACTGAGTTAGGATGGCCGCCCTGAACCCTTCATAACTTGTTAGCTGGTGCTGGTGTGTGTTCACCCAGTGGTACAGAAAGTCCTTAAACTCGGTTTCTCCAACCTCCTGGCCCAGATACGAAAACAAATACTCACTTTTGAGCGATACAGACTTCTGGATTTTATTAAAACCAGATTCTGTTAGTATTTCTGTTAAGGATGCCTCACGCATCAGTTGATTGCACTCTTCGGTAAAAGAGATTCCATTAAGGTTTCTAGAGTAGTCGGTTTTAACCTGTTTGTCATTCCTTAAATAATTGGCAATACTTCTATTTAATAATTCCCAATCTCGACTCACTATACCTGAGTTAAAGGCATAATAGTTTGGAAATACTGAGTAATCCGGGTTGTCTATATTTCGACCATCAACGACCCAATTTTCTCCTATTTGCTTGGTAAAGACCTTCTTTACGAGGTCATTAAATACATTGGCCTGTTTTTGTTTATCGGTCAGGGTCTGATTTTGTTCACGCGCCTGGCGGTTCATGTCATTTAGCTGCCTTCTAAAATCAAATTGTCTTATTTCACCGCCTTCTTCAGGAAAGAAAACTATCTCTGGTTGGAGATAAGCCTGATGGCTCTCGTAAATTTTGTTGTATGCCGTAAAATGAATTGGTGTTTCCACAAATTGCATTCTCTTAAAAGGGTAGCGCAGTTTCTGGGCATCCTCATACTCGTTGGTAATATCAGTGATCAGATAGCTTAAAGTGTCCGCAAGTTCGGTAAGCTGCGTTTCGAAATAGGTGTTATTAGGGTAGTGATAAACTGCATAATTAATGCTGTCAACTGTAATTTCCTTTTTCACATAGTCTCCCACAACCAATGAGATTTGGGGCAGTTCATGTTCAGGTTTAAAATGATAAGTATTGGCATCTACTGTCACTTCACCCTGCGAGATAGGGGTTAGCCCTTCAGGAGCTGTAACAGAGAACTCAAAATTGATAAAGGCTTGGCGCTGCTTGGTTGTAAACTCACGGCTATAACCAACCTGCGTGTCAGGATACCAGAGTACATCTTTGGTTAGTAGTACATAATCAGGCTGTAGAAATGCATACCTTTTCTTGAGGGAATACATCAGGTAATCGTAAGGTGATTCATATCTTTCCTGTTCCACTTCGAGATGGGCAGCGGCTTCTGTGATGCGCCCATGATATTTTAGCTTAACCTCCAGTTTCTGGCCAGGCGCAATGTCTATTCCTGCATTGGCAGCCACAATCTGGAGATCTCTTTCTACTTCCTGTAATTTTCCATTAACTGTAACTTCATCCACCCTCAAATCAGGGTTGAGCGTAAAGTACAGTTGTTTTAGAGGGTTAGAGGTGTTATTTTGAACTACAAGATTCGAGGTGCTAACAATCTCATTATCAACCAACTCCAGGTCAATTGCATGTGCAACTATATCGGCATTGGGCACATCGGCCCATTTTCCATTAACAGCTATCATATCCTGGCGAAGGGAAATGGTACTATGGCGCATGTTCCAAAGCTTTGTCATAAAAAATGATGCAATGGCCAACAACCCAACCCCAAGTAGTCCGGTGGTGAGTTTGGCCATTCTGTGGCTCGACAGGCGGTCAAGGAAAAAGGCGGTCATGAACAGTAGCGCAATACCAGTAATGAAGTAAAACAGGCGCTGACTCAGTGCGAACTCGAAATCTGCAAAGCCTGTCATTTCCGAACCCAATAATGATAGCCTGAAGGCCATAAAGTCCAGAATGTTGGAAAACTGATCGAAGTAATAGATCAATTGCACACCTGCTATCCCCAATAACAACACAATGGTGATAGGTTGGTTTTTGAGCAGTGTTACCACCAAAAAGGCTATACCTGTAGTAAATACAATACTTGGCACGCTTATCAGCAAAGGGTAAGCAATAAAGGCCAATGGGTTAAAAGTAGTGTAGGGACTTGTAAGGTTAACAATCACCGGAATGCACAGCAATACAAAATTTAGCGTAAAAAACAGCTTGAATAGCGCTAATGCCTTACCCAGCACATAATCCAAATTGGTGATGGCCCGTACAAAGAACACCTCATTGGTGTCTATTTTCTTATCTTTCTTAACGAGTCCGGTAGCCAAAAATATGACCGCTGCCACCTGCGGGATGGCTATCATCACCATTACTGACGCTGGCATTATAAAGCTATTGGAAAGTACAAACCACCTGGGATCATCGGCTTCAGAGAAAACCACAATGCTGAAGAGCGTGACAAAGAACAAACCTGCCAATGCTATAATTCTAAAAAACCAGTTTCTCCAAAGCACCTTGGCTTCGTATTTTGATATGGTAAGTATGTTTTTGATAGAAATCATACCAGTGATATTCCTAATTCATTCTCCATAAAATATACATAAGCATGCTCCAGGTTAGGGTTCGCATTCTTAGCCCTTGGGTGAGGCTGATCATTGGCAATCAGCTGCACTTCCCACTTGCCTTCAGTAGGAATAGTAGATACCACCGGATATTTGGCCTTCAGCTCATTGAACTCTTCATCATCGAGAAGCACCTGCCATACATGTCCGCGTACACGCTCTATCATGCCTTCTGGCGATCCTTTAAAAGCTACCTCACCTTTGTTGAGCATGGCCATATTGTGGCATGTACTGCTTATATCCCCAACAATGTGTGTTGATAGAATGATAGTAACATCCTTTTGGCTTAAGTCGGACAAGATGTTTCTAAACCTGATACGCTCCTCAGGATCAAGACCTGTTGTAGGTTCATCAATCACCAGTAGTTTAGGGTTGCCAATTAAAGCCTGAGCAATGCCCAACCTCCTTTTCATACCACCAGAAAGCTTATTGGCCATTCTTTCCCTTACATCAAGCAGTCCCACCTGATCTAATAACTCATCCACTCTTTTGATGCGCTCCTTTTTCTTTAAGGATGTTGATAGACTGGCTGCATAATCGAGGAACTCCCAGGTTTTAAGCTTTGAGAAAAAAGTGAAATCCTGGGGGAGATAACCTATCAATGGTCTGATCTTCTGGCGATGCTCGTTAATGTCCATGCCATCTATAAGAATAGTGCCGGAGGTGGACTTCTGCACTGTCACCAGAATGCGCATAAAGCTGGATTTTCCTGCTCCATTAGGCCCAAGCAGTCCGAACATACCACTGCCTATTTCAAGGTTGATATTTTTAATAGCCGCAAAACCGTTAGGGTAGACCTTAGAAAGACCTGTGATTTCTATATTCATCGGGCTTTAGGTTGAGAACTGTTAATGAGTTTGAGTTTTGACATTGTTTTCGACTGATTTACTATAGGAAGATTGAAACCTGATTTTGTTACAACCTTCCCATAATTGTTTTGCATTAATTCAAAATGAGCCTGCTGCTTTCGTCTTTTTTAAACCGAACTTCACCTACATTATTTAAGTTGATGTAGGAGTCATTCGAGATTACGCCTTCGGCAAGATTTATCCGGGTCATGATAGAGACCTGGGAATCATCGGCAGTTACTGATAAGGTATCCAAATCCGATTCTGAAACCGTGAAATAGGCACCGCTGCGGGCGTTTAAAATGAGATTGCCAAGTTTGTTTTTATCACCAATTCTTATCCAACCATCTATTTGGGTAATGGATAAAGTGGCCTGGTCCAATTCCCCAATGCTTACACCGCCATGATCAGAGGTTAAACCCACAAAGTTATTCTTTGGCACATAAAAGGTGACCCTGGCCCTTTGGTCTTCTGGCAGGTCAAAACCCTTCATTATCAGTGTATCTCCTGATATTTCATACTTCAGGTATTTCAGCAAGTCACCTTTAATGCTTTTGACTTCAATTTTCGGATCGTTAGAACCTATAATTGACATCTGCGACTTTATATCAGGTAGTACGAGATAGTTGACGCCCACGATCCCTACAGTTTCAATGATCCCATTGTCATCATCAATACGGTTGAGGTCACCTTTTAACCTGACTTCAGTAAAGGCTGCAGTCATATAGAGAAATGCAAACCCAAAAAAACCAATAAGTATTTTATTGCTAAGTTTCATATCTGTTATTTTAAGTTTTCTATATGCTTTTTCAATTCACTGCTGGTGATTCCCAAAAGGGCAGCTTGCCTTAGAAACTCAGGCAAAACCTGGCTGAAAAACTCTTCTTTTTTACCTTCAAGGATTATTTTTTGGGCATCCTGGTTAACGAAATAGCCGATACCCCTTTGATTTTCTATAATGCTCATAGCTTGTAATTCACTGTAGGTTCTCATTATTGTATTAGGATTTACCCCCATTTGGGAGGCCAGCTCACGGACAGACGGAATCTTTTCGCCTGCCGGAAATTCACCACTTACCACTTTATCGGTAATGGTATCTGCTATTTGCAGAAAGATGCTCTTGCCATTCTGAAATTCCATATTATACCTCCCTTTCTTTTAACTTTCTGTAGGCCACAAACAGCATGACAACATTGGCAAACAATGCCACGGAGCCGAAAAACATGAATGCACCTTTATCATCATGAGGAATAAGCCACATGGTGTCATTAGGGTTGTATTTTGCCACACCCATAGGCTCCAGTGCTATGTATATGCATCCAGCGAAAAAAATCATTATAATGGCTACTGAGAACAACGTTTTTACAAGGGGCTGTTTTGAGAACATGGCACCACCTGTAAAAGGCAAAACGAAGCCCAGCATTATTAATGATGAAATTAGTGTTACAAACCAAAAGGCATGTTCCCTTACCTCATGAGGCACCTCAAAATCCAATACCTGTCCAAACCCGATGGGTCTGAAACTGAATTCCGTAAACAGGTCAAAAAAGTATCCCTGCAAGTGAAAAGTGATCCAGAACAAAACAGGAAGAAGTATAAAGGTTACAGCTAGTCGACTGACCAATTCGAATAAGAACTTCTCCAATACCGAAGCAGGCACCATAAGGAAGTTAATAGTGCTTTCTTTTGATCTTAAAGCAGGAAAGGAGTAACCGGCATAAAGAATGCCGAACACTATAACAAACCCAATCAGGAATCCCCTGAACATTTCCACGTCATGAGGCACACGATCCTGACCCATTTGCACAATGGTGAGTAAGATGAAAATAACACCCACATACGCCACTGACGAATACATCAATAGCTTGTTGTTATGGATAAAATACTGTTTAAACAGCATTCCAAACCTTTTTAAATTGAATGTATTACTGGACATATTCTTTCAGTTTTTCGTTATCCGCAGATATCGCGTTAAACAATAATTCAATATCGACAGAAGAGTTGCCATTGACCTGTGGTGTGATCACCCTGTACCCACCTGGCACCATCTCGCTGTACAATATGTTTTCACCCTCTGTAGAAGAGGTAGTGGTGAAATTCAGCTGCGAAGAAATATCAAAAAGATCCTTCTGCATGATGAATTTGCCTTTCTCCAACATCAAAATCCTGTCGATGAGGTTTTCCACATCCTTGACCTGATGGGTGGAAATGATAACCAGCTGATCTTCATCCAATGACCCGGCCAGTACTCTTCTGAAAATGGATTTTGAAGGGATGTCCAAGCCATTGGTAGGCTCGTCAAGCACCAGAATACGGCACTTGGTGGCCAGTGCAAAAGATATCAGAAACTTCTTCTTTTGACCATAAGAGAGTTTCTGAAGGCTTTTGGTTTCTGGCAGTTCGAAGTCTTTGATCAGTCGCTGCAGCAGCTCCAAATCAAAGCGGGGATAAAAGCCCGAGTTGGCCTTTACAAAGTTGTTAATGGAAATACCTGGGATATCGAATTCTTCAGATACAAAAAAGATATCCTGAAGGAGAGATGGCTGGCGTTTAGCTGGCTCGTGGCCAATAACATCAACAAAACCTTCAGTAGGTGACAACAGCCCGATCATAAGCTTGAGCAGTGTGGTCTTGCCAGCACCATTCTTGCCTAAGAGGCCTACTATGCTACCAGCATTCAGCTCACAGTCCAACTCGTTGAATAAAGGCTGCTGCTTTTTAGCATAAGTGAAATTGAGATTTTTTATGTTAATCATTGTTACTGATTTAGTGTACTACTTAACTAATACAGTACAATGGTAAAAAATGTTTTTTAGAAATGCAAGGGGTGGGGAGGGATTGAAAAAAATAAAATCGATTTGAACCTAACCACCATAATTGGAGACTCTTATGTGTTACATCAAAGTGATTTAAACAATTCTTGACTTTAATCATCCATCAATATGACCTATAGAAGTTACTCAATTGATTCAGATTCTCGATATTAGTGTTATATGTTATTTACCTCAAAGACCATCATGTCTGCTATTCTGCCCTCAAAATCAAAAAATATTTCGGCTACAGTATTAATCATCATTTTAGCATTATCTGGCTGCGGGCAAAAGGAAGACACGACAAAACCTCAAATCCAACCCATTACAGAGTCTGTTTATGCCTCGGTAAATATTGAGCCTGACCAACTTTATGAAGTACATCCAGTAGTAAGTGGTATCATTTCTGAAGTTTATGTAAAAGAGGGGGATAGGATTAAAAACAATCAAGCGGTGGCTCAAATTTCCAACACATCTTCAAAACTGAATGCAGACAATGCGAGATTGGCCCTAAAACTGGCAGAAGATAACCTGTCAGGCCCTGGTTCAGTGTTGAAAACATTAAAGGACAGAATTCAAACGGCACAAATTACTCATCGTCAGGATTCAACTGACTATAAGCGTCAAAAGCGATTATGGGATCAGAATATTGGCACAGCACTTCAGTATGAACAACGGAAGCTGGCCTACGAAGTATCCAAGCAAACACTGCAGTCTTTGTATAAAGAATATGAAAGGACGGAAACAGAATTAAAAGCCATGGTCAATCAGGCGGAGAACAATTATGAAAATGCGCTGCATGGCAAGAATGACTTTACTATCACCAGTAGAATGGAAGGCAGGGTTTATAGTGTATTTAAAGAACCAGGTGAGCTCATTAGTCCGCAGGAACCCTTGGCTACTATTGGTAAAAGCGATGCATTTATCATTAAAATGCAGGTAGATGAAGTAGACATCATCAAAGTCAAAACCGGGCAAAAGGTAATTTTAAAATTGGATGCGTTTGAAGGTCAGACTTTTGATGCATCAGTCACCAGAATTTTGCCCCAAAAGAATACCCGCACACAAACCTTTATGATAGAAGCTGATTTTGTAAGTCCGCCAAACAACCTGTACTCAGGGCTGTCAGGTGAGGCCAATATTGTAGTAAGTCAAAAAAGTAATGCATTGGTCATTCCAAGAAGGTTTTTGCAAGAGGGAAACCTTGTTAAAACCGATGACGACCAGATACAGGTTGAAGTTGGAGTAATGAGCATGGAATATGCTGAAATTACTTCAGGAATAGATTCCACCACAGTTATCTATCTGCCTTAAGTCATGAATTGGACTATAATTTTATCGATTTCTAAAACTCACTTGCTGTCCCGGCTAAAGCAATCGGGTACCGCAGCGCTGGGGGTGACTTTTGGTATTGGCACGTTCATCATTTTAGTCAGTTTTATGACCGGATTGAACGGTCTGCTGGATGGGCTTATTCTTAACAGAACCCCACATATCCATATTTATAATGAAATAAAGCCCAGTGAAAAGCAGCCCATAGATTATGCTTCTGAGTTTAGTAATTCGTTGAACATAGTGCATTCCATCAAACCAAAATTCAGCCAGGAGAGAATTCATGATGCGGTGCCACTGATGAATCACCTCAAAAGTGATGAGCGAGTAAGAGGAGTGACTCCACTGGTAAGGGCTCAAGCATTCTACTCGGCAGGGTCGCTGCAAATTAATGGCATTTTAAATGGTGTAGATATTCTGGAAGAATCCCGTCTTTTCAAGCTTGATGATTATATTTTTGAAGGTGATACACAGGCTTTAAAGCGCACATCAAATGGCATATTGATGGGCATTGGTGTAGCAAAAAAGCTATCATTGAAAATCGGGGACAACGTTCAAATTATATCAAGCAAAGGAGATATCTTTCAATTGAAATTGGTGGGCTTCTATCAAAGTGGTTTGGCTGAAATTGACAATGCTCAAAGCTATATCAACCTAAAAACAGCGCAACAAGTCCTTGGCGAAGGCCAGAACTACATTACCGATATCAATGTAAAACTGCATCAATTAGATGATGCCGTGCCCATGGCTCAGGAAATTGAACACAATTTCAACCTTACTGCCATTGATATCAAAGAGGCTAATGCGCAATTTGAGACAGGCACTTCCATCAGAAATATTATCACCTATGCAGTTTCAATAACACTTCTGATAGTGGCGGGATTTGGCATATATAACATCCTGAATATGCTTATCTATGAGAAAATGAATGATATTGCCATTCTCAAGGCCACTGGTTTTTCCGGAAGGGATGTGAAATATATCTTTATTTCCCAAGCCATGCTTATTGGGCTGGCAGGTGGGGTCTTAGGCCTTGCTTTTGGTTATGGGGTTTCCGTTTTAATCGATCATACCCCTTTCGAAACTGAGGCATTACCAACCGTTAAAACCTTTCCTGTCAACTGGAATCCTATATATTACTTTATAGGAATTGCCTTTGCTTTGGTCTCCACTTTTTTGGCGGGTTACCTTCCTGCCAGAAGGGCTGAACATATTGATCCTGTAGAAATTATCCGTGGCCAGTGATGAAGAGCGACAGAGACATAATACTGAAAGCTGAAGGAGTCAATAAGTACTTTACCGATCCGGTGAAATTCCATGTTTTGAAGGACATTTCTCTTGAAATAAAAAAAGGTGAATTTGTATCTATAATGGGTAAATCGGGATGCGGAAAGTCTACTTTACTCTATATTTTATCTACTATGGATACTGATTATACCGGTAATCTTTATTTGAAGGACCAACTGTTAATGGGACAACCTGCAGATGAATTAGCCCGAATAAGAAATGAACATATCGGCTTTATTTTTCAATTTCATTACCTATTACCTGAGTTTACCATCCTCCAAAATGTGATGTTGCCTGCACTAAAACTGGGTAAAAAGACAAAAGTCGATATAGAGAAAGATGCGAAGGAAAAACTTGAATTGCTGGACATTGCCGAACAGGCGCATAAACTGGCTTCCAGGGTGTCAGGAGGACAAAAGCAGCGCGTAGCCATTGCGAGAGCCTTGATCAATAGCCCTGATATTATTATGGCCGATGAACCTACGGGAAACCTGGACAGTAAAAATTCTGACAATGTCTTTAATATTTTGAGGGAACTCAGCCACAGTGAGAAATTATCTCTCTTAGTGGTTACTCATGATGAGGATTTTGCTAAAAGAACGGATAGGGTTATTACTATGGAGGATGGAAGGATCATTTCTGATTAAAAGAATGATTTCAGTATATTTAAATTGATGGCAAGAATTTTTATTACCGGATCGGCAGATGGATTAGGTCAATTGGCCGCTAAACAATTAGTCAATGAAGGTCATGAAGTGGTATTACATGCCCGAAACGATGCAAGAGGAAAGGAAGCACTAGCAGCTGTTCTGGGTGCTCATTCGGTATTGACAGGTGATTTATCCAGTATTGAAGACACAAAACAACTGGCTGATAAAGTGAATCAACTTGGGACTTTTGATGCTGTAATTCACAATGCAGGTGTTTATCAAGCTTCTGGTGATTTGATAGTAAAGGTGAATACGTTAGCTCCATACATACTGACTTGTCTGGTCAAGCCCCCCAAACGGCTGGTTTATATGAGTTCTAGCATGCATACAGGCGGGCAACCAAAACTGGATTTATTAGCTACTGATTTCAGTAAAATAAGCTATTCAGACTCTAAGCTTCATGATTTGATCCTGGCTAAAGCGGTAGCCCGCTTTTGGCCTGATGTATATTCCAATGCCGTTGACCCTGGTTGGGTGCCCACCAAAATGGGAGGTGCAGGGGCTACCGATAATTTGCAAAAAGGATATGAAACACAAACCTGGCTTGCGGTTAGTGATGATACTGATGCTAAGGTAAGTGGCAGTTATTTCTATCACCAAAAAGCAAGGCCATATCATGATTTGGCTGATGATATTAATGTGCAGGATGAATTTCTTAAAATTTGTGAGCAGCTAACGGGAGTAAAATTTCATATACTGTAATTATGCACGCAGCCTTAGCCTCTTGATGTTTAGATTTCCTCATGATTAAAAAAATTGAGGTATTAAATAGTAAGCAAGGCCAAACAATGCGCTAACAACTATCCAGGCTATCATGTTAATTTTAAAGCGATACATAGCTATGAACGACACTACAATCCAGCCAAGGGTAATAAAATCTATAGAAGCGAGTGCCACTTCTTTTGGAAATATTACAGCCTTTCCAAGATAAATGGTAAGGTTAAGAATAACACCGACCACAGCAGCTGTAACCAGGGTAAGTGCCTGTTTGATTTTTATATTTTCCCGTGTTTTTTCAATTATAGGTGCACCTGCAAAAATGAAAAGGAAACATGGCACAAAAGTAAAAAATGTAGTGGTTATTAGTCCGAGGGAACCCATGAGAAGAGAGCCTCCATAATGATTATAGCCCGCCATAAAACCTACAAAAACTAAAACCATAACAAGAGGGCCAGGTGTTGTTTCCCCTAGTGCCAATCCGTCAATCATCTGCAACTCAGTAAGCCAATTTAATTTTTCAACACTTACCTGCGCCACATAAGGCAGTACTGCATATGCACCTCCAAATGTGATAAAGGCAGCCTTTGTAAAAAAGAGCGACAATTCCTTCCAAAAGCTAAAATCAATTGTGGATAGGTAGAACAAAGCAAATGGCACTACCCAAATTATGAAGGTGATCAATATCTGTTTAAACAACTTTGTTGCCCTAAAACCTGAGTTGGGTAAAAAATGACTTCTATTGATATAGTATTGTTCTTCATCCTTTGCGAGCTGTTCGCGGGCAGCAGCAGTTTGTGTGAATAGTTGAGGGAATATTTTGCGTAAAATAAAGGCTAAAAATAGTGATCCTATGATGATATAAGGAAAGGCAATATTGAAAAAAAACATGCAGACAAATGCAGCCCCTGCCAACAAGAAATGGAATGTAGAGTGAAGGGACTTTCTGCCAATTTTGATCAAAGCCAATATAACAATTGCCATAACGGCTGGTTTCAACCCATCAAACATGGCATATACCCACGGAATATTTCCATACATAGCATATAAGGCTGTAAGCGCCAATAGAATAAACATGGAAGGCAATACAAAGAAGATGCCCGCCACGAGCCCGCCTTTGGTACCATGTAAAAGCCAGCCCGTATAAGTTGCGAGCTGTTGAGCCTCAGGTCCGGGAAGTATCATGGTATAATTCAATGCATGAAGAAAGCGACTTTCAGAAATCCACTTTTTTCGTTCCACCAAAAACTCATGCATAATCGCAATCTGACCTGCCGGACCGCCAAAACTGATGAACCCAAGTTTTATCCAAAATTTTACAGCTTCTTTAAATGAAGGTTTTTCCATAGTTAGTGTAATCAAAAAGGTATTTTGAGAATCCTAAAGTAGCCTATGAATGAATCAAACAATGGTATATTTGAAAATAGTATGGTCTTAACCTGAACTTAATTAATAAAAACGGGCGTCATGCCTGCCCTCCGTACAACTTCGGGAGGCGGGCCGGAAAATAAAGGTTTACATTTTAAAAACCTTTATTTATCCGGTATCTCGATAATATTTACATGAGATTACGGACAATTTTCTTCATTTTGGAAAAAGGAATGAATCCCGAAAATTATCGGGACGCAATGACGATCTAGATGTATTTTCTACCAATTATTAATCGAACTCAGGTTCTTAAGTTATCTTTTGCCTAAAAGATTGAGGAGTGCAGTTGGCATGTCGTTTAAAGAACTTAATAAAATGTGAAGGGTCTTTAAACTCCAACTCATAGGCTATTTTAGAAACTGGTAGTGAGGTATATTCCAACAGTCGTTTGGCTTCATTTATGATGAATGTGGCGATGATCTGAGAAGCTGACTGTCCGGTCTGGGTTCTGCAAATAGCATTTAAATTTTGAGGGCTTGTATTGAGCATTTCTGCATAGTAGGCTACATTATTTTTGATAGTTTCTGAAGTGGAAAGCAGTTCATGAAATGCATGAAAGGTGTCATGACGATTTAGCTCACTTTTTTCTTTAGTCCTCGGAAAAGAAAGAATCTTAGCAAACAATGATTTCAGAAGTCCTTCAATCATAGGCCTTTTGTAATGATTGGCTGCTTTAAGCTCTATAGAGAGTAGCTTTAAAATTGAATCAACAGTCTCATAATCTGGAATTTGAATGCTGCATAGTGAAGACAATTTGGTAAGTAACTGACTTAATTCCCCATCGGTACTTTGATCCAAAAAATCTCTTTTAAGCATCAAAACGTAACCTTCTGGTTCGCTGGTAAGATTCCAGTAATGCAACTGCTCTCTTCGAATAAAAAATAAAATTGGAGGCATAACTTCAAAAGTTTGGTAGTCGATGCTGTGCCAACCTGATCCCTTAGACAGGAAAATGATCTCGAAGTAGTTTTTGTGCTTGTGGGGTTCGGTCTTTCGTATGTGCTTTCTAAACTCCTCTGCTTTTACTAACTCAGCCGGGGTCGATTTATCCTTTATTTCTAAACTCAATTTCATTTGCTAGTTATCAAAAAAACCTTTGCCTTCCATAATTTTAGCAATACATTTTTCTATTCTGGACGTTCTGGTTGCTGATTGCTTGGGCTGGGAGAAATGTATGATATAACCTCTCTTACGCCCAGGAGTTAATGCTTCAAAAGCTTCACTTAAAGCAGGGAAGGAGCTGAACATTTGCTTTAACTCCTCCGGGTAATCAAGTTCATCTTTTTGTCTAAAATCAACTTTTAACCCTGCCTTTTCTACTTCAATGGCCTCATAAATATAGGCTTTGATAAGATCTTCTATTTCCTCTATTTGCTTAACGCTGGTAAACTTAAACAACCTGGCTATTTTCTCCAGGTTTAACCAATATACCTTCTGCGTCTTTTAATAACGCACCCTTAAAAAAGCTTAGCGAACTGTAATCTTTAAAGGCACTTATTACTGCGACATTGGCATTTTTATATGTATAACAAGGCACTCCCCATTTCAATTCTTCAGTCAGACCACAATCCAGGACTATATGCCTCAAATAACGGAGTTCTTTAGGCCAGTTATGGACTTTGCATTCAGGAGTGCCACCAAGGGGACAACGTCCGCAGCCTTCTGCTAAATAAGTATCAATTTGTGGGTTCATTTATTGTTCATTCCAGCCTTTGCCTTCAAATATAAGTGGTATGCATTTCTCAATTCTCGATTCCCTTGTTTTAGATTGTTTTGGCTGAGAAAAGTGCAGAAGGTAACCACGCTGTCTGCCAGGTGTCAAAGCTTCAAAAGCGACTTTAAGATCAGGTTTTTTGTCCAATATTTTTTGAAATTCTTCAGGGATATTGAATTCGGCTGTTTTCTTATAGGTCACTTCAAGCCCTGCTTTTTCAACTTCAATGGCTTCGTAGATATAGCTTTTGATTACTGCCTCTGAGTTGACAATTTCCTGTAGATCTGTAAATCTCATTTGCCGCGCTGACTGTACATTTTCTGTCTGCTGAATCAGTATTCCTTCAGCATCTTTTAACAAAGCGCCTTTGTGAAATAGGAGGGCGCAATACTCTTTAAAGCCATGGATAAGTACAACATTGGATTTATTCTCGGTATAACACGGGCAACCCCATTTCAGCTCTTCAGTAAGCCCCGTATCAAGTAATATGTTTCTCAATTTCTTGTAGCACGACTGCCACTGGGAGTCTTTATTAAAAAAGAAATCAACTTTAGGATTCATTAATACTATGAATTGGTTAATGAAAATTTTCTACTCTCAGGTCTAAAATACCAAGATAGTGCTGTAAGTACAATCAGAAATAAGGAAGGAAGTATTTCAGAAATCGGATCGCTGACTGCAATATGTGAGAATGTTGCTCCCGACATGGCGAAGAAAAAGCCAGCGTAAGCCCACTCTTTTAATAACGGGTTTTTTGGAATCAATACCGCAACCACACCCAACAGCTTCCAAACACCAAGTATGGTTAAGAAATAGACAGGGTAACCTAAATATTCAGAAGTTTTTGCGACTTCATCTTCTTGTCTTATCAATTGAACAATACCTGTAGAGACCATTCCTAGTGATAACCAAAGGGTGGCTACCCAATAAATGATTTTGTTTCTTTTTGACATAATGAGTTATTTTAATTTGTTTACAATTTCCTGCAATCTGTTGTGCGCCATGTTAATGCCCTGTGCAAAAGGCAGCTTAAGTATCGCATCCCTTATGGCCACCGACCGATATATCACATGCATGGTAAGCTTGCTGGTAGTGTCATTAATACTTTCAAAATCAAGAAACTCCAGCTGCGCACCAAAATCGGCATTCTCCATTTCAAAGGTTCTGGTTATCTTTTCATTGGCCACAAACTCGTGGATAGTACCACTGAAGGGATGTTTGTTGCCCATCGGGTCTGTGGTTTCAAACTGGTAGCCACCATGTTTCTTGTTTTCTAATTTTAGGACTTTAGTACTCATCCATTGCTCTACAATCGCTGGATCTTCATAGGCTTTGAAAAGGAGTTCTAACGGCAAATCAAACTCCCTTGTAATTACCAATTCCTGTTTGCCGCTTTCGGCATGAACTTTAGTTTTTTGCTCCATTCTATTTATTAGATTTATAGTTCTTCATTACTGATTCCAGTTTATTAAACCTGTCATCCCACATTTTGCGGAATGGCTCAATAAACTCCGCTATTTCCTTCATTCCTTGTGGATTGAGGTGATAGTAAATCTCCCTGCCATTCTGTTCTTGCTTAAGCAACTCACACTCGGTGAGTATCTTAATATGCTTGGAGATAGTTTGCCTTGATGAGTCAAAGTTGCCTGCAATTGCCCCAGGTGTCATGGCCTGTATGGCCAATAATGTCAAGATTACCCTGCGGGTAGGATCGGCTATGGCCTGAAATACATCTCTTCTTAATTCCATATATGCAGCTATTTGACAGCAAATATAAATGCAGTTATTTGACTGCGCAAATGTTTTGGTAGAAAATTCTATTAGCGCAGACAAACTCATTTGTTAAAAAGATGTTAAACGACTTTAAAAGAGGGGAGAATAATACTGGAAATAAGAGTTTTATGAATCATAACTCAAACCAACAACAACCATGAAATTATTTCAACTGGCCCTATTTTTCATACCCATTGCCTTTAGTACCTCTTGTAGTGAGGCTCAAAGTCAGAAAACCAAAGAGGAGTCAAAGCAAACCTCTAATAACGAAATAGTCATTGGGCATAAGCTCAAATTTCAATCTAACGTATTGGGAGAAGAGAAGGAGCTTTATATTTCCTTACCGCCCAAGTATGACGAGCATGTTCAGAGTTACCCAGTGATCTTTACATTTGAGGCAGAGTACCTATTTGAAGCTACTCAAACCACAGCTAAATACATGGCTGCCCGTAGTAAAATGCCAGAGTCAATTGTGGTAAGTATCGCCAATAGTGAATTCAACAAAAGACATGAGGCCAGTTATGAAAGGTGGAATGGTTTACCTGATGAGTACATTCAATTTTTTGAAGAGGAGTTGATTCCTTTCATTGAAACAAAATATCGCACTAATGATTATAGAACTATCATTGGTTTGTCACCATCCACAGGCTTTTTATTTGAGTGCTTTCTAAAGCAACCAGACTTATTTAAAAGCTATATAGCGCTTTCTGCTCATCTTGAGTGGGACAGGGAATTGGGTTCTAAACTCATTGATGAGGTAATGAGTAAAAATAATGACCCTCAATATGCGGGAACTACATTTTATATGGGGCGTGCAGATAGTGATATGATTGATTTTGATGGTGCTGAAGAAGCCTATCAGGAAGCTTTTCACAGATTGGAGAACTATACACACAACAATGTTAAAATCAAGATTGACGTGCTGGAAGGTGAGGAACACTACTTAATGTCGCTGGCAGGAATAAGGTCAGGTTTGGAGGCGATTTACCCTAATACTATCTGGAGAAACCCAGGTAAAAAAGGATGGGACAAAAATGTAAACTATGCTGATGAATATTATAAACAATACTTTGATCAGCTATCTGAGCTGTATGGATTTGACATCTACCCAATAGAAACAGCGCACGGTTATGGGTTTAGTCTATCAGGCTGGATCAATAGTGCGCAGCGCTGGGGTACTGTTGACCAAATAATTCAACTAGCTGAACTAGGCATCCAATATTTCCCTAATTCAGCATACATGCACATGGCTTTAGCTGAAGCATATAAACAAAAAGGTGAAACCAATCTGGCCATTCGCTCAGGTGAAAAATCAGTGCAATTAGCTCAAGAATTTAAAAACGAAAACTTAAATCATTTGAATCAAAGACTAAATTCCTTGCGAGATTAATGCTGAACAGGTTGATTATTTAGATGTACATGATATTATTGCACCTATGTTTGAAACACAAAACTTCAGCAAATCACTTGATGAGAACCAGTTCGATTCATGGTTAGAGAATGGCAGAAATAGCAAGCTCGGTTATCAGTACATTCTCATTATTTGGGATACTATAGAAGAAGATTTTAAACCCATTTATCTGGAAGATAGAGAGAAGATTACGGAATATCATGATATTATAGCTGCTCAAGAGGTGCCTGTTGCGGCTTATGATTTGTACTCAGAATCTAAAATAAGTCTTGATCAATAAACCTTTAACTGTTTTAGTTTCAAATGCAGAATTAAATTGACATCTTTCATTTTAATTCAAACTAACCAATAGTTTCTAATTTGGCTAAAGACAACCTCCTGGGTAAATGGACCAGCACTGCTCTGGTAGTGGGCAATATGATTGGGGCAGGTGTTTTTATGATGCCTGCATTACTTGCAGCCTATGGCGGTATAAGCATTTTGGGTTGGATATTGTCTACAGCAGGTGCTTTAGCCTTGGCATTTTTATTCAAGCGTTTTACTCATTTTTTTCCAGGGGTAAAAGGTGGACCCTATGGCTTTGTGCGGGAAGGAATGGGTGATTTCTCCGGTTTCTTAGTAGCGTGGAGTTATTGGATCTCAGTATGGGTAACAGTTGCCGCTCTTGCTGCTGCATTAATCAGTTATCTGTCTTTTATATTTCCACAAATAAGTTCTAGTCCTATTTACTCTATCGGGTTTTCCATTGGCTTTATCTGGTTGCTTACTTTCTATAATTTTCTTGGATCAGGAAGAGTTGGGGTTTTGGCCGTTATCACCACAGTTCTTAAAATTTTGCCACTTATTCTAGTGGGTGTCTGTGGGTTGTTCTTCCTTGACATGGATAATTTTGAGCCTTTCAACCGGGCAGAGGAATCACCATGGAAAGTGATTATCATTACAACTACATTAACTTTCTTTTCATTTTTAGGAATAGAATCGGCCACGGTACCTGGCAGCGATGTAGAGAACCCTGAAAAGACCGTCTCCTTTGCCACGCTTTGGGGAACAATTATAGCTTCCGTGATTTATATTATAAGCTCAATGTCTGTTTTGGGATTAATTCCTGGTGAGAAGCTAGTTGCTTCACAAGCGCCTTTTAGTGCAGCAGCAGAATTTATGTGGGGTCCTGGAACAGGTATAGCCATTACTATAGGTGCCATTATTTCAGTTTTTGGCGCTTTGAATGGATGGATACTGATTCAAGGGCAAATGGCATTGGCCCTAGCTAAAGATGATCGTTTTCCTAAATCAATTAAAAAACTAAACAAGTACGGCTCTCCTGCAAACGGGCTTATTTTGTCCAGTGTTTTAGCCTCTGTTCTTATGATAATGAGGTACTCAGGTGGACTGCTTGACGTTTTTGAGTTTATGATTCTGGTATCAACTGTACTGGTTTTATTCCCTTACATACTGTGTGCCATCTCGTTCTATTACACAAAGAAGAAAAATAAGTCGCCCATTTCAGGACTGGGTTTTATGTTAATATTCATCACCATCTTATTTTGCATTGTCGCCCTTGCTGGCTCAGGGTGGGATGCTTTCATTTGGGGATCAGTATTTTTGTTAACAGGGGTTCCAGCATATTTTATATTTAAACGCATCAATGCATAATACATGAAGCACACAGCACATTCAGAATATGGAACATTGGAAAAAGTGTTAATTAAAGACTTTGATAATGCATACATCAATCAGGATTTTATAAATCGGCAATGGGAAGAATTGAATTACCTGTCACAACCCAATTTTGAAGAAGGGCAGGCTGAGTACCAAACATTTAAGCACCTGCTAAACTCCTCGGGATCAGAAGTAGCATCTTTCCCAAAGGTTTCAAATGTAGGTATGGACTCGATCTATTGTAGGGATTCATCTATAATTACAGACTTTGGTGTGATCATCTGCGCTATGGGCAAAGCAGGAAGAGTAACTGAAACTAAGGCCGTTAAGGAATATTATCTAAGCAATGGATTTGAGTTGCTAGGTGAGATTAATGATGGTGGCACAATAGAAGGAGGAGATGTGGCGTGGCTTGATGACAAAACCCTTGCCGTTGGTCGCACTTACCGAACAAATGATAAAGGGATAAGCCAGCTCAAAGCTTTACTTGAGCCCAAGGGTGTTGAAGTGATTGTGGCTGATTTACCGCACTACAAAGGAAAAAGTGATGTCTTTCACCTGATGTCAATTGTAAGTCCCGTTGACAAAGATCTGGCAGTTATTTACTCACCATTAATGCCCATCAGGTTTAGGGAATTATTGATAGAACGAGGTTTTCAATTTGTAGAGGTACCTGATGAAGAGTTTGAATCCATGGGTTGCAATGTATTGGCATTAGCCCCGAGAAATTGCCTCATGGTTGATGGAAATCCTTTGACAAAAGCACGTTTACAGGAGGCCGGTGCAAAAGTTACAACCTATAAAGGTGAAGAAATTAGCGTAAAAGGAGGGGGTGGACCAACCTGTCTCACCCGGCCTTTGTTAAGAACACTTGATGTCTAAAAGGTTATTTAGCATAAATTGGAAATCCAACGCTCAGTTGAAAAACACCCAGACCAGCCTCTAAACCGTTGCTGTCAGCGGTATATTCTTCAGTATATATATTTCCCAAACTGAATGAGTAACGTCCATTAAGACTTAGTCCTGAAGCCATTTCGTAGCCTATACCCAATCCAAACCGCGTATCTACACCATTTACAGAGTCATTGAAGTCCTCGATAAACGCTATTTCCTGAGTGTCATTACTTAGTGCATACGAAGTCTTTGCTTTTAAGAGAATGTTAAAAATGATTCCTGCTTCAGCTGTAAAACCAGAACTGGAGTGATACTTGCCTAAAACTGGAAAGGCAAGAAAACTGTACCTATCTTTTAACTCCGAATCAACCGTTCCGCCACCTAGCAAGCCTGTTCCATCAAAATCTTCACCTACCAGTCTACCGCCCTCACCCGAATACATCAATTCTACCTGAAGGCCAAAGTTATCTGCAAAGCTATACATCATAAAACCACCTAAATGGAAGCTTGATAATGGCTTCAGATCATCATTCTCAGGATCTGGTTCGAAAAAGTACCCTGAAACATTCAATCCACCTTTTACACCTAGCTTAATCTGGGCATTGGATAGCGTGGCTACAGCTAAAAAGCCAATTACAAGTACAACTGTTCTCATTGCGGTTAATTTATTCATTGTCAATCAATTAGATTCTTGATAAAAATAGAAATCTTTTACTAAAGATGATGTTTCCCAGGGAATTTGTCTGTTTAAAGATTTATTCATCACGCTAACCCTTACCCTTTTAAAAAGATCTTCTACTTTCAATCCTGGTTTATAAATATGGTTCAATATTTCCTGTGTGTATAAGCCATTGAGCCCCATGCCATCAGAGGCGGTTTTTCCGGGTGCTGTGGCAAAAGCCACTATCGTACCGGCTGGTGCATCAGTACCCGTCAGACCGTTGGTGCTATCCGAAGTTTTGGTAACAAGATTTTTAAAAGGATTGCTTCTGCATGCATCTAATATTATTACGCTGGTTTCTACATCCATGAGATCCATTTTTGTAATAAAATCTCCTGTATCTATGCATTTACTGATTACTTCACTTTCTTTTTCAAGGTTAACATCTACAGGAATGAGGTAATTTCTACCCCCATGCTGAATGCCATGTCCGGCATAAAAAACAATACCTGTTTCATATTCTTCCAATTTCAGTAAAAAATTGCCCAGCGCCTGTTTCATTTCTTCATACCCCAGGTCATTAAACTTCATTACCTCAAAATCGAGCCGCTTTAAGGCATTCTCCATGTCATTAGCGTCATTTACAGGATTAGGTAGTTTCTGAGTATACTTGTAATCACTATTGCCTAAAACCAATGCTAGCCCGCGTTTTGAGACCTGATCTTTTTCTTTATAATTAATCAGACGGGTGTAGGAAGATTCTCCATTAATATCATTGAGAAAGACTTCTATCTTATTGACTCCTGAAGACAATTGCACATTGCCGATGTAGGTGTAGGCGCACTTTTTATCGGTTACTTCAATATCGCTTACTTCATCAAAAATTTCCCCATTGTGTTTTATTATGAGGTTCAGTCGCTCAGCCTCAGAGGTAAGACATAGCTGCAAAGCAAAAATGCCAATATCAGTTTTCAGATTGTTTCTCACCGGGCTGATCCAACCCAACCCTGGTTTGGCACCATCAGGCTTTTCAATAGTTTCCATCGCACCCAGGTATATGTTCTCATCGGTCAAGGTTTTTATATCGCCTTCCATATCATCAATCACCTTGATCTTTGGACGATGGTATACCTTGGTATCTTCAAACAAGATTTTGCCCTGGTTTTCTTCTAAAGGCACAAAAGAGAGGTTCGAGCCAAAACCATCATCATAACCAGCTTTGACAAAATATTTTTGTCCCTTGACAATACCAAAACTTATTGTTTTAGAAGTAAAAACAGAAGCCTTAAGCTGCAAGTCAAGGGCTCCTTCATTATAAACACGGACTACGCTTCTTGAACCATTAGTGAGGTATAACAACTTCTCCTGATTGGCCAGCACCTGAAATGTTATTGCGCCCCCCTGAAACTGCTTAGGCCGAAATATAAAAATTTCGGCATATTCTGCTGTTTCAGGGGTGGCTGAGGTCATCAGCATCAGAACTGTTAGAAAAATCAGGCTCGCTCTTATCATTTTAACCTTTATAAGGCATCTAATTTGCTCAATTCATTAATCAAAACAAAGAGAAATGATAGTGTAGATAGTATTATTAGCAAATATTGATGGTTTCTTAATCAATTGACTAATAACTAATTACAAATTAAAATACGATTATGAATGCCTTCTTCAATTACCAAAGGTTCCTGTCCAAATAATTGATTACATCTGTACATCAAATTTAACTGGCACAGGTTCAGGAAGGTCTTCTTTTTTGGTACCGATCATCTCTAATAAATCAATTTCAATACCTCTGGATATGGTGGAAATCGGCACATCGTTGGCAGAGCCTTCAAAAGGGTTTTCCCCTACGGTACCTATCCGCTGCATGGTGTTAAATACCCATGAAACAATGGTTGAGAAAGGTATAGCTAACCATACCAAATGTGGCCCTAAAAGAGGAAAACTTTCCGTCAGGCTTATTGCTAATTTTGAAAATTCCGGGATAATGCCAAATGGTAGCAACCAAATAAACGTGTTGGTGAAATCATAACCCAGTGTGGCAAACTGGCGTGGATAGGGGAAATTTTTAATCCGTTCTGATTTACCCTGGTGGGTAATCAAATTGGAAATTGACCCTTCAAGTTCAAGAAAGGAAAACTCCCAAATCAGTCCTTTTTCCTTTAATTGCCTCAGGTGGTTAGACTGGAGCCTTAATACTGCTGCTGCCTTGTTTGTCGTATTTAATACTTGCTGATATTCGTCCTCTGATAGGTAATTTTTTAAGTCCTGCTCCAGGGTAGACTCCAACTCTGGGATGTGCAACGCATTTACCCATTCTGAATTTCTCTTATTGGTTCTATAGGTTTCCCATGGTTTAATCTGTCTCATAGCATGCCTTAGCGCTGTTAGCCACGCAATGTGCCTCATTACAATGGTTTTCTTCAGTTCAGCCAATTCTTCTTCGGATACAGGGCTTTTAGTGTACTCATTGGTGATCATGTCCAGCGCCATGATAGTAAACATCCTGGAATCGTTGACAATGCCGCCCCAGATCTGTCGGGCCTCCCATAGACGGCCATATACGGCATTACTCTGAAAGCCAATAAGAAAAGCCACGGCTGTACCTATAAGTGCCAGGGCCGTCCATGGCACCTGAAGCCATTGCAGGCCTACAACTTCAAAGAGTACTGTGACAATTAGTGACCACACGATAAAAAACCTTAGCTCCCTACGTGTCCAACGGAGCATGGTAAGGCCACTATATTTCTTTTTGATATACATATCCCGGCAATTTGGGGTTTAATTTAAAAAACATCTGTGTAACCACAATTGTTTGTGTTAATTGAAGTGTAAATTGGCCATTGTTTTTTATACTTATACAGCATAAATCCACAGTGTTGAATAAAACCTTAGTTGCTTTCATTCTCATGTCATTTTTCGCTTGCAATAAAAGCGGTGAAAAAGAGCTGAATGAAAATTCCAATAAAATAGGCAAGTATCAACCTACCACGCATAATCTGCTTGATCAATCAATGATACAGGTTCCGCTGGACTACCCAGTACTCGATTTACAAAGGATGATCAATAGAATCATGCCTGACACACTGGTTAACGACAGCATAGACTTAAATGATAAAGGTGATTATTTAGTTTTAAAAGTTATGCCCATAGGTAAATTACTATTGAGCGGCTATCAAAATAATCTGGATGCCTCTATACCGGTGAAGGCTTTGGTTTATATCAAAAAAAAGATGGTGGCTTTCAATATAAAAAACAAAAAGCCTGTTGAATTAAAACTTAGAATAGACCTTCATACGGTGCTTTCTTTGGATGAAAAATTTGATTTAAAAACCGAATGCTCTATACGAAAGGTTTATTGGATTGAAGAGCCCAAAATGAAAGTGGCGGGCATTAAGATCAATCTAAAAAAGACAGTTGATAAGCAACTTGAAAAAAACAGTGCAAAAATAGAAACAGCCATTTGCGAAGCCATAAATAAAGCCGTGCCGATTCAGAAAGAGGTAACGGCCATTTGGAAGCTCCTTAACCAATCCCATAGGGTAGCCAAACGACCAATTGACATTTGGATGACTACTGTGCCCAAAGACTTCTCAGCAAAGTTTGAAACTGATGTCTTAGACACTTTAAGGGTAATGTTATATGCTAGAACTGGAGTGCTCATAACGCCATTAAAGGGCATTGAGAATGATAGTACCAAAGAGCTTCCGGCTAATCAAAATTTCGATAAAAATGAGCAAATAGACCTTAAGGTTTCAGTTAATATGCCTTATGAGTATATGAATCTGATCATGAATAGCCGGCTTGATGGACAGGTTATTGAGTATGGTGGGTTAAAGGCAGAGCTGACTGATTTTCAAAGTAAAAGCGATAATGGCAAATTGAAACTTCATTTTAAAACCACAGGTGACATAGAAATTGACTTAGAGAGTAAAGCGAGTCCCACATTCAGTATTAATAAGGAATTGGTCTTTGATGATTTGGAATATGAGGTGATAAGTGATAATCCGTTGGTAAATTCACTGGACTGGATTTCTAACAGCTCGGTAGATGAATATTTACTTCAGCATTCAAAAATTCCACTGGCTCATATACTTGATTCATTGGACTTTAAAATAGTTAAGGCATTAGACCGATCAAAACTCAGCTCTAAATTAAAACTCGACCTCACATTTTCTAATATTCTACCAGATACCATTATCTATTACAACGACCGTTTCGAGTGGATTTTTTCTGTTGACGGGAACGCTCATGCTTACTTGAGTGATAGTTTGGTAGAAAAAAAATAGCGCATCCAGGCAGCTATTTTAAATGGCATTCGTCTTTTCATGGAAGTTGTTCAAAAACAACTCAATTCAATAACTTTTTAAATAACAACACTGAGATTCTCGTCATGAAAACTAAAATCACATCATCGCTATTAATGTTCCTTTTGTCCTTATCGCTAACATCTTGCTATTTTGATGACATAGATGGGCGAGGCCCGGTAGTAAAGCAAGAACTTGTCTTACCAACATTTGAGAGTATAGATTTCCAGATAGCTGGAGAAGTAACAATAATTCAGGGAGCAGAACAAAAAGTATTAGTCACCAGCCAAAGAAATATTATTGAGAAGCTTAGCACCAGAGTGGTGAATGACAACTGGGAGATAAGCTTAGAGCATGGTCGTTATGACTATGACGTAATGTCTATAACCATCATTGTACCAAATGTTGAAGATATACGTCTCAGCGGTTCTGGTACTATTACACTTGATGATTTTGAGGTTCAGAATAATATGGAGTTTATACTGGCAGGATCAGGAAAAATTATCATTGGTGAAATAAGCGGACCGGCATTTGTTAATGCAGAAGTGATAGGAAGCGGATCTATTATCGCCAATAAACCATTTAACGGATTACATCAACTGGATGTGGAAATTCTTGGCTCGGGCATGTTTACGGGCTTTCAAATGGAAACTGATGTATGTCATGTTGACATTACTGGTAGCGGTAGCGCGCAGGTTCACCCTAACAGTTCTTTAGTTGTAAATATTGATGGCAGTGGCTCAGTCTTCTATAAAGGAAACCCCAGTATTTCAACTTCAATCACAGGCTCTGGAAGGGTAATTGATTCAAATTGAGTTTTAGGGTTATACCAATGGGTGTTCCAATATTAGGATAGAAGTACTTATTGTAAGAATATTCTAATGGCTTCAAGCATAGGTTCCGGCTCTGTAAACATGGGCAAATGACCCGATTGCTCAAGAATTAATAGCTTTTTTCTTTCATTTGGTAATTTGAGTTCATCATAAAGATGCTGGGCATCATAATAGGGCACATTGGTGTCCAACCGACCAGCAATTAAAAGCATCAGGGAGGTAATCTCCAGGTTATTAATTAGCATTAGACTATCGAACTCAGGATGAAAATAACCTGCATTTTTAGCTTCGTTTTTAGCAGAACGAAATGGGCTTCCCGGAGCAAATAAACCATAGTGAAGCAAGTTTTTTATTGATAACAGATTGATAGGAAACTTGCTCGCCTTGTCTATTTTCTTGAATCGCTTATTTACTTTCTTTATGGTTTCTATACTATCTTGTTTACAACTTTTAAGGTTGGGAGGGCAGCTGAATTCTGAAGTTAAGTAATCATAACTATCAATATAACCTTCATCAATCCATTGCTCTAAAAATTCAATCGTGAGCTGTTGCTGATACTGACTTCTTAATTTCCTATCAAACGCACCGGCTATCATTATTGTGCCTTCTACCTGACTTTCAAATTGCCGGTTTTTGAGATATTGCAACGCAATGCTTCCTCCATAGCTGTACCCAACTAAGTAAATGCTTGCCATGTTATCTTTGGCTTTAATTGACGAAATGATCTTGTAAAGATCTATGCTGTGTTGATCTAGAGTTAATGAACTAATCGGAGGTTCTCCTTTAGCATTTCCAGAACCTCGCTGATCATAATAAACGACTTTATAATCCTTCTCCAACTTCTTAAAAAAAGGAAATACATAATGATACATTATCCCATCTCCAGCTGGTCCACCAGCAATAACAATTAAATATTGATGAGACGTTTTATCACCTTTTATCATAACTGGCAAGAGCGCTTTGTTAGATTCAATGTAATTAACTCTTCTAGCACAGTTCAACATTGAAGCACCTAATAACCCAATAAAAGCATAAAGTTTAAGTTTATGGTAGTTCATGGTTCAATAGTAATCCTCAATGGTTAGTGCTTTCAACCTGAATGTACCGGGTTTTCTTTGATTCAACCATTTTTTGAGTTGATATGATGCAGGTTTTCTGGGTGGAATAATTACTGGTGTAGGCATTTTTTTATTACAAATACTAATCAAGTAGCCGGCAACGTACTTCCACTTTCCATTAGGTGTTTTTGATAACTGACTTTTTGCTTCATCATACATTCCGAGGGTTCTCAATAATTCTGCTTTGTAAAGAAGATAGGAAGTTGAATTTAAGCTTAACTCAAGTAAAGATTGTTTAAAAACATCAAAATATGGCTCTTTAAGCCATTGATCAGCTTCTTTTCCATTATAAAAATCATGACTATAGGAGTGCTCAGCTATATAGTCATAACAGCAGGTTAACCAAAATTGCTCCAGGGCAAGCATCCGCTGTTTGTTAGATAGAGCCCCATTCTTATATAAATCAATGAAATCATCCTTAAACAGATAGTCTGGTCTTAACGGGTTATTTAATAACTTCCATGCGTCTTCAGCATTTCCCATCCTTTTACAATAGGTATTCAAACCCTCTTCTGACCAAATAATACCGTTACAAGCTTTGCATTTGCAAATAGGAGGAAATGGCACCTTCTGATATTCATCAATTTCTGTAAAATAAGTACCTACCTCAGTAGACCAGAGTATAAGATCATCTTGTCCTGGATTATTGCCGCTGCCGTCAGTAGTAAAAACATATTCTTTGCTGCAGTGTGGGCAATTCAGAGATCTGAATAGGAAAGAGGCTACATCATAACTGGTCATTGGCCTCATAATTTAGAAGTGCATGAAATGAGCCTGCATTAAGCTGATAATCCAGCGGATTTATAAAGGAGTCTATTTTTCCTATCAGTTGCTCTATTTTCTGAAATGCCTTACCCAGGTACCTATAATATTCCAGCCAAGAAGTATCTGAAGCATTTAGCCCATTGGCTTTGCACCACAAAAGATAATCCTCTGCTTCATTATATTCTTCTAAGGCATTCAAAACCAAATAGATACATACCAATTGTTTATTTGTATTGAAACAACCATATTCATTATCGATGTACAGATCCCAGTATTGAGATCCGATAAAAAAACGAGCCTTTAATAACGAGTCATCCTTTTTGTGTTCAACAGGCTCTACGTGTAGTTGATGCTTATTTTTTAGCTGAAGTAATAGTTGAACATTCTGATCCATGTTAATCGATTGACACATCTTTTACCCAACCAATAAATCTTCTATTATCCCCATCAGACCATTCGTATATAGATTTTGGAACACCTGAAACTTTATCGGTAATGACTAAATACCAGCTTTCTTCACCCTCTTGTTTCTTATCAAGAATATTGATTTTAATATCTCCAGGCAGATGAACCATGCTTATAGGATCTCCTGCTCTTAAACTTTCATGAATGACCTTATTCTGCGCTCCGAAGTAGGGATGGGTACCCCTAAAATCATTCAAAGTAGCCATAAGGTAGGCATCCTTAATGCTTCCTGACTTTAAGGCTGAAAAATCAGGAAGCCCCTTTAACCAGCCAGAGCCAATATAGGATATAGACTCCTTGAAGGTACCTTGATTATCCATTGAAAATTCATGAGTTATTATTCGGGAAATATAAGAGTCACAACATGGCCTCCAATGTGTGCTGATTAGCCAACTTGACTCCGTTTTCTCAATATCTAAAATTCCACCACGCAATGTTTTTAAAAATTCAAACTGACCCTTTTCCTGCATATATACTTTCGTGTCCCTTAGGTTCTGCCAACCTGACTGACCATCATAAAGCATGTCAAGATCACCATCAAAATCCAGATCAAGATAATGAAGCCCACTTATTTCAAATGGAAAATATCTTATATCGCCATCCTCGGCTGTTAAAGGATCATAAGTCTCGAGTTCAAACTGTACTGAATCACCATCCGGTAAAAGTGACAGTAATTCTAACTTTTCATTATCAGGTAAAGCAGGCTCTCTCCACTTTCCACTCCACTCTACCAAAGGAATGTTTGGAAGCATCTTCGACATTTGTGCCCAAGAGGTGTGAGTAATAAATATTGCCAGCAAGGTGCTAATCGCTAACACTTTAAACTTTTGCATTAACTAGTTTTGTTTAGAGCACACTTCAGAATAATATTCCGCATTTGTCATGTAGCATAAATGATATTAATTTCATCTTAAAAATACATGTTAATGCCCAATTCACTAATTTACCTTTTATTTAATAATTGACTATGAAGCACTTAGCAAAATTCATAGGGCTTGTTTTATGTATAATGGGCTTTTCTGCATTTGGTCAGCAACCGTTAACTTATCAGGTGTTGATAGCTGACAAAGCTTCAAGTCATGGCAAAGTAATAAGTCAATTCGATCAGTTGCTGCCGGGAGACACCATTGAAATTGAGAGTACAGGTTATCTTGCTTTAATAAGTAACTACTTTCATCCGCTGGAAATTGAAGGGGATACAATATTTGCATTGCCAAATTATGGAACAGAAGATCTAGGCAATGCTTTCGAAAGACCTGATCTAAGCGTTCTTTACTCAGAGCATCCATTTAATAATAAACTTGCCAATGGCGGGGTAGATCATGCTCAATATTTTATGGATTTATTGTATCCATTGACTGCTTCGCATGTGATTTCGCCCAATTCTGGTAGAGCTGTTCCGGTAATCTGGCAAGACTATAGAGACAATGATCAGCAGAATGAAGAGGCACAGATCAGCATCAGCGATATGTTTTATGAGGTAATCACTGAATTTAGCCTCAAACCAGACATGTCCTGTCTGGATTTAAGTCATTATCCTGAAGCAATTGAAATACTTAAGAAGGATGGTTTTGTGATAATAGATTTTAAACAAGATTATTTGAATGGACGTCAATTTGCCGTTAAACTATCAACTAACTCTAACTGGAAGCATCCTTTTGGACTAAAATCCTGTAAAATAAAAAGTCCTGTTTATGCACTTGCAATGGCCTTGTTTTTAGAGTATAACCATGCCGGCTATTTAGAAGCAGCAAAGAAATATTACACATTAGCCACTCAACTATCAGCGAACCCTGTTTACCAGCAATTATTAGAAGCTAATTTTAAAAGGCATTAATTGGCGCATGAATATCAATGCCTTTGCGCTTCACATAAAAAACTATCAGCTTTGAACAGGTATGCTGGATATAAATACTGAAACATTAGCGATTACAGGTGCTGCATCAATTGTAAGCACTGAAGTCGTTCAAACACTTTGGAGTGGTTATGGTGAGATTAAACGCTATGTATTGGCCGATGGTAAGTATGCAAGTGTAATCGTAAAACACATCCAATTACCAGATCAAAATAAGCACCCCAGAGGGTGGAACACTCCGTTATCACACCAACGAAAGCTCAATTCCTATCAGGTGGAACGCAAATGGTATCAGCAATATGCGAGTCAGACGGATGCCTTCTGTAAAGTACCCAAAAGCTACCATGCAGTAGAAAAAGACGCTGAACTCTTGTTAATTATGGAAGATCTGGATGCCAGCGGCTTTTCCATTCGAATGTCCCCGGAAGAGATGACCTTGGATCATGCTAAAAACTGTCTCAGATGGTTGGCGCACTTCCATGCCAAATTTATGGGTGTGGAGCCTAATGGGCTTTGGCCAATTGGTACCTATTGGCATCTGGATACCAGGCCTGATGAATTGGAGAAAATGGGAAATAAACCACTTAAAGCAGCAGCAAAAGGCATAGACACACGACTTAACGATGCAACGTATCAAACACTCGTTCATGGTGATGCGAAGCTCGCCAATTTTTGTTTTGCTGCGAATGGTGATGTGGCAGCAGTAGACTTTCAGTATGTTGGTAGAGGGTGCGGAATGAAAGATGTTGCATATTTTATTAGCAGTTGTTTTGATGAGGAAGATTGCGAAAAGTATGAAAATGAATTACTCAGTTCTTATTTCAACCAACTTCAAAAAGCATTAGATAATAATGCTGTATATCAACAAGTTAAAGAGGAGTGGATCGAGTTATACCGTTATGCCTGGGCAGACTTTTACCGATTCCTTGATGGCTGGTGTCCCGGGCATTGGAAGATGCACGATTACAGCAAAAATATCACACAACGCGTAATTGACGAATTGAAATGATATTCAGCAAACAGGATTTAGAGGCTTTATGCGAAACAGCCAAAGTAGCAGCGGTGGTAGCAGGAAAATACATCCAATCGCAGTTTGATAAGCACTATAACAAAGGAATTAAGGATGGTGCAAACTCCTTAGCAGCTCAGGTAGTCACCGAAGTTGATATAAAGGCTCAAACTATCATTTTAGAGCATTTAAAAGATAGTATTAGGGAATATGATTTGGGAGTATTGACAGAAGAATCTTCTGACGATCGATCTCGCCTGGAGAAGGACTATTTCTGGTGTATTGATCCATTGGATGGGACATTGCCATTTACTGAAGGCAGGGCAGGTTATGCTGTTTCCATTGCATTAATTACCAAATCCGGTGACCCCATTATTGGAGTTGTGTATATTCCTGATCTGGCTCTTTGCTATACTGCCGTCAAACGGTCAGGGGTTTGGGTAAATGGTGAGCCAGTTGTAAGAAAGAAACCCATTAATGATAAAACTTTACACATTTATGTTGATAGCAGTTTTATTATTACTCCCCATTTTGATGCGCTCACTAACAAATTCAGTGCTTGGGCAAAGGAACATCATTGCACCAGGGTTGAATATTATGATGGTTTTGGTGCTGTATTCAATTCAATAAGCGTGATGAATTCTAAATCAGCATGTTACTTCAAGTTTCCAAAAAAGCAAAATGGAGGTGGCAGCATTTGGGACTTTGCTGCTACCCGTCTGTTTTTTGAAGAATTGGATTTATACGTTTCCAATATTGCAGGAAACAGGCTTGACCTAAATAACACAAACTCTACCTTTATGAATGAAGAAGGGGTGATTTATGCTACTGATCAAATATTGGCAAGGTTTATTCTTGATTTGAGCGGCTATCATAGTTCATAATAATTGAATACATTTTAGTTAATCGCATGCCTCTCAAATGGCCTTGACAAATAACATAATCTGTTTTAAAAGAATTATAAACTACTTTAAACTGATCATTCAGAATCTTATAAGAAAAGCCAATGGGGGTAATTTTTATTCATTCTTTGCCTTCTCCAATTTCTTAAAATAGCTTTTGAGCAACCAATGGTGCTGCAAAGCCTCCATACTCTGATCAAACTTAATGGTTCCTGCTTTCACTTTTTCCATCGACTGTTGTAGGTCGGCATTAAAGGTGCTGTCCCGTAAAATTGTGTTGATCGCATTTTGATCTTTCTCTTCCAGTAGCTGGTTGAGCTGTTGAGAGGTGGCATATAATGCTATTGTTGATTTTTCTACATTTTCTACGGCACGGGCAATATGTCCGGTGTAGGTGGTATCCATCAATAACGTATTTACCAGCCCTTCACCTTTTTTCCACCCGTCTACCATTGTTTGCAGTTCGCTAGTAAGTGATACGGCATTGGCGGTTGTAATTTGGATATTCTTAAGTGCGAGGCTCAAATCCTTGGCAACCATGCTATCCTTCATCAATACCCCAACAGCACCTTTTCCACGGTTTACCCCTCGTGTAATAGCCAATAACTCCTCAATTAGCAGCGCCAGGTTTTCATTTGAACTGTTAAGGGTATTGATTATATCATCTGTTTTTATTTGTTCATAACTGCGTATCAGATTGCCATCTTCTACTGGGGGCAAATGACTATCACCAGGATCAATATTCACAAGCATATTGCCCATCAACCCATCTGACCCTATAGTAGCTATAGCATCCTTTTTGATAAACTCCTGCACCTGTTCCTTAATAATCATCACTACCTGAATAGTAGAATCATCAACAATACTGATGTCTTCAACGGTGCCCACATTAATGCCTGAAAACCGCACATTGTTGCCGGGTTGCAGCCCGTTAACTTGCCTGAAATTTGCATGCAGACGGAAGTTTTTGGTAAAAAGGTTCTGTCGGTTGCCTATACTGTATACGCCTACAATTAGGATCAACAGCCCAATGATTACAAAAAAACCTACTTTTATGTTAGTTGTTGTGTCCTTATCCATTGCCTTATTATTTAAAAAATGCCTGAACTTCAGGATCTGGTGAATTTATTAGTTCGTCATAACGCCCTTCAACATAATTGACCCCATCTACAAGCAGTACAATTCTATTGGCCGCAATTCTTGAGCATTGTACATCGTGGGTAATCATGATCGATGACGTCTTGTATTTATTTTGAATCTCCAATATCAAGTGGCTTATCTCTTTGGAAGTTATCGGATCAAGGCCACTTGTAGGCTCGTCATAAAATATAATCCTGGGATTGATGATCAATGTCCTGGCGAGTGCCACACGCTTTTTCATACCCCCGGACAATTCTTCCGGCATCAGGTTTTCTGTTCCCGCCAGGCCCACACTGTCCAGCACTTCTACAACTTTGTCATTTATCGATTCGCCATTGAGCCTGTCAATATGACGTCTCAGTGAGAATTCGAGGTTTTCCCTTACCGTCATGGAATCGTACAGCGCACTCCCTTGAAAAAGAAAGCCTATGTCCGTCCTCAGTTTATCCAACTCTTCCTGTGTCAGGCCTCCTATATTTTTACCCAGTACCTGTGCCATACCCGAATCATAGGGTAGGAGCCCTACCAGGCATTTTATAAGTACGGATTTTCCAGATCCTGATTTTCCCAAAACTGCCACAGTTTCGCCCGGAGATACCTTAAGGTTAAAACCCCTCAGCACATGGTTATCACCGAAGCTCTTTCTAAGGTTTTCTATGTTAATGACGGGAACGCTTTCTTCATTTACAGTAGATGCTGCTTCAATTGGTTTTGGCGATATGTTTTTGGTATTAGAGTTCATAGAAGATATCTGCGATTAAAACAGCAACAAAATCAACCACAAAAACCAGCATTGAGGCCAACACAACGGCTGTGTTTGCTGCTTTGCCCACACCTTCGGTTCCTTTTTTGGAATAATAGCCTTTATAGCAACCTACTATGCCGATCACAAATCCGAAGAAAAAGCATTTTACAAATGCTGGAATGACATCGCTAAAATGCAGATAGGCAAATACTTGTCTGAAATAAAGCTCATAGCTTACATCACCTTTGACATTTTCTACAAGCCAAGACCCGAAAAGGGCAACCGTATCCGCCATGATAACCAAAATGGGAAGCATCAGTGTTGTAGCCAATACCCGGGTTGCCACCAGGAATTTAAATGGATTCGTTCCTGATACCTCCATAGCATCAATTTGTTCGGTAACCTTCATAGAGCCCAGTTCTGCACCAATACTGGAACCTATGCGGCCGGCACAGATCAGGGCAGTGACCATAGGGCCTATTTCCCGCACAATGGCAATGCCTACCATAGAAGGCATCCATGATTCAGCGCCAAATTCTATGAGTGTGGGACGGGTTTGTAACGTTAGCACCAGACCCATGATGAAGCCCGTGGTGGCCACCAGCGTAAACGATTTATTGCCAATAAGGAAACATTGCCTTAAAAACTCTTTGACCTCATAAGGGGGCTTAAAACCGACCCTAAAGAATTTCCAGGCAAACCGGGCTATTGCACCTGTTTCTTTTAGAAATTCCTTAAAGGAAGAAGGTATTAAATCGAGTGTCATCATGCGTATTTATAGTACTAAATTTAAAGGTTCTTTACAGGTATTGGTTCAGCATGTGTCAACTCTAAAGTTGATATTTGTCATGATTGACTGATATGCGCAGTTAATGGCGCACAGCGCTATCTTTATAATTATCCTAAGGGCGCCATTAGGTTTTGTAAATACACTAAACGACAATAATTGATCAATTTAAAAACGATATGGAACAAGTTGGCATCACGGTACACTGACAACATTGATCTTGTCGACAAACTATGGAACGAGATAGAAAAGCAGTATTCAAAAGGCAAGCGGCATTATCACAACCTGGAGCATTTGGAATATATGATGGAAAAAGCCATAAAACATAAGGACAGCCTGAACGACCTGGATACTGTAATGTTTGCCATCTTCTACCACGACATTGTTTATGATACCACACGCCATGACAACGAAAAGAAAAGTGCAGACCTGGCTCATGACCGATTGGTAAAACTGGGTTTCCCTGCAGATAAAGCGGTTAAATGCCAAGGCCAAATTATGGCTACCAAAGAACATAAAGAAAGTGAGGATAATGACACCAGCTACCTGCTGGACTTCGATCTCGCTATTCTGGGTGACACGCCAGAGTGCTATAGAAACTATGCAGAAATGATTAGGGCTGAGTACTCAATCTACCCTAACTTCCTGTATAAAAAAGGGAGGCAAAAGGTACTTCAGCATATCCTTTCCCAAAAGAGAATATTTAAAACACAAGCTTTTTATGATCATTACGAACATCAGGCACGTGCCAATGTAAGATCAGAATTGGAAGGGTTGTGATTGATTATATTCGAAGTTTCAATTACCCTTTCGCACAAATGGTTATATCATTAATGAAAATCTAGCATGCTGTCTATTTCTAGTTAGGCCCATTAATTTTGGAAACTTTATTCCTTGGCTATCAACATAGGCTTCACCTGCACGTCTATCTCCATAGTAACTTTAGACTTAATGGAATTTGTAATCAGACAGGCTCTTTCAGACTTTTCTAAAACCCGAATGGCCTTTTCAGTATGATCTTCATGGTGAATAATAACGGTAGGCTTGAGTAAAATTTCACTCATCATGTATTTGCCATCTACCATTTCCAGTTTGCCTTTTGCGGAGCAACTAAAACTTTCAAACTCGAGTTTGAAATTTTCAGCAATTGCTAAAAAAGTGGTCATCAGACAACTACTCACTGCAGAGACAAATAAATGCTCTGGCGACCAGATGCCTTCTATTCCTTGCGGAAATTCAGGGGGTGTTGCCACCTCAATACAAACACCATTGTTTTCTTCTAGCTCGGGCGAGCACATTATACCTTTTCGGCTGTTCTCCCAATTTACTTCTACATTATAATAGTGCGGTTCCATGATCCTATTATTTGATTTTTTACTAATTAGACAAAGGAGGTTATATTAGAGTTGATTTACGCTGATGAAATACAGCTTCATGCCTGTTTTAAATCATAAAATTTTAAATCATAATGTAATTAGTTTGAATCCTTATAGGCACAAGCTAATAATCATTATTTGCAGTAAGCAACATAACCATAACTCAAATTATGTCGAGCTTTAGGATAAGACCAAGATTTAAGCACCAGGTAGCAGGCCAGAGGGAAGCTCTGGAAAATTTAATTAAAGAAAAATTAAAAACTCAAACACAGTTCAGATCAACCCATTTACCCGGGCATATTTACATTAGAATTCATCCTACACAACAACATTTTTGGTCGCCACAGTTACACCTCACTTTTGAACAGGAAGAGGGTCACGTGATTATCAGGGGTTTATATGGACCTAACCCAACAGTCTGGGCAGTTTTCTTTTTTGGCTATGTTATTCTCAGTTTGTTGGCTTGCTTTGTGGCCGTTTGGGGGTTTAGCCTTTGTAGCCTTAACAAACCAGTTGACGTACTGTGGGGACTACCCGTTTTGGCATTTATTGCAGCAGTCATGTACATAGCCGGCCAATTTGGACAAAAAATGGGCGCCCAACAGATGTTTGACATGCATCATTTTTATGAAAACATAATACATGATAAAGTGATAATAGATTAATTAACAGGATGCATTTTTATGCCTTTGTTCCTTTTGATAGAGCTAATACCTAAACCCACTTAGCCTTTATCTCTTTATATTTAGTTCTTCCAATTGGGATGATCTCTCCATTATTTAGCTCGGCCATATATTTACTGCCAGATTTCACAATAATCTCCTTAACCTCAGACATATTAACCAGGTAGGACTTATGAATACGTTCAAAAATAGGGGATAGTAGTTGTTCTAATTTTTCGAGCGATTTGTCGTGAAGTTCTTTACTCCCATCTGTCAAAAAGAGCTCAGTATAGGCGCCAGCCCCCTTTATATAAATCAAATCCTCTATTGGTATTAGCTGAATCTTTTGCCTTTTCTTTACTGCTAAAAACTTAGTCTCATTAGGTTCTGTTTTTTCATTTGTGATGGTCCGCTTTAAGGCTTGTTCCAATCGATCTTGGTTAAACGGTTTAGGCACAAAATCTAAAACCCCATATTCGAAAGCAGTAATGGCCTGATCTCGATAAGCAGAAATAACTATAGTGTGAAAAGATTCAGAAACAGCCGATTTCAGCATATCAAAACCATTTTCACCGTTGAGGTTCAGATCGAGAAGTACAAGATCCAATGAACCTTTTCCTATAGACTCCATAGCTCCTTGCAGCGTGTTAATATGCCTTAGCGATTGTATGGTATTGCCAAGAATGTCACGCGTCATGCGTTCTATTCTTTTGGCAATCCTTGATTCGTCTTCAACAATTAAAATGTTCATGCTCTTAAGAATAAATCATAATCTCATTTTTCCACCCATCGTCTGTTGCCTTAGAAGTAAAATTCCATTTAGAACCATAACTTTCTGTCAACCTGGCCTTAATGTACTTGATCCCAGTTCCTTCTTCGTTATTATGCGTTGCTTTGTTTACACCAGCAGCAAACGTTAAAAATGTATATGACTTGAAATCATCATTTGACTCAAAAACGAGTTTAAATCGAATGGTGTTATCTTCCAGTGGCAAACTGTGTGTAATTCCGTTCTCCAGGAGGGTGTGAAGAATAGCTGGCGGTATATTTTCATTAGGGTCAATCCCTTCTTGCTCCCAAATATAGCTTACCTCTTTCCGGTACTCCATAATCTCCAGGTGCGTGCGACATAGCTCTATTTCTTGAGCGATAGGAATTAACGTCCGGTCTTCTATCTGGTTAAATAGATCAAACTCTTTGGCAAGTGCCTCAATAAACAAAACTCCCTTTTTAGGCGATTCTTCTACCCAATCCATTAACGATGTCAGGGTATTCATCAGGAAATGAGGTTGAATATTCTTTTTGAGTAATTCTAATCGCAACCGAGTGGATTGAACCAGTGAGTTTTCATAAGCCAGTCTTTCTGATTTTCTCTGAAGTGTGAGCAAATACAGCATACTTAAAAGAATCAGGCCTAGACCAGCATACAGGCTAATGACAAAACTGGTTACAAAGTATATTACCAATGTTAGAAGTAATGTCAAGAGTGTGAGACGAGCCCCTCTTGCATTGTTATAAGCCCCGAATGAAACGATGCCAAAGGAGAAAATCCACATGCCCAGACCCATACTAACTGCAGTGAAATCGAAGGCCTGATGCTTTACAAGAAAAACCATTATTAGAATTCCAGCATATACAATCAAAAGGGGTTTTCTTTTGGGGTATGGAAACTGCTTGGAAAAGTAGAACGGAATCAAAAATGAAATACCCAATAAAAATGAACTGAGAACCTGCAACCTTATCACATGAAGGCTGTAATGCATGGGTATATATTCTTTGCTAAACACCGTCAACGTCAGGGCAAAAACAAGAAAACAGCATATACTAAAAATGAGTGTTGAATAAGCTTGTCTGTTGCTTAGGAACAGAAAAAGAAAATAGAGTGAAACGATTAAAAAGGCACCTGCATAAATGTGCATATAAGCATTTTCAACAAGGTCATCCGAGAACAAATCATCATAATAATCTATGTCTAGTTCATGTATTTTTGTATGATCCGGGAAGTAGAGCAGACTTGTTCTCAAAGCTAAAACATGCTTGCCTGCATCACTCAGGTGTGTAGGAATACCAAAAGTAGTCCATAGTTTACCTTCAGGTGGAAGTTCGGCCTCCTGTCCTGGATTTCCATTCTTTCCAATCAATACGCCATCCCAAAAAACCTCATATTCTCCATAAACTTCCAACCGAAGTCCGTATGGGCGCAGAGGCTCTGGTGTTTTCAAAATATCAATTTGGGTTCGTGACCAAAATACCTGACCAGCCTGCATTTGAGTAATACGCCCTTTCCAGTTTTGATCATTCCAGTTTTTTGAAGCCCATGCTTCTTGATCACCAATTTTGTATACGGTCTCGTGTTCTTTAAAGACAGGGCTTTGAGAACAAGATGTCACAAGCAGCAGGGAGCTTACCAGAATTAAAAGGTTAAAAGCTTTCAAGTTCATTTCAGGTGCTAAAATGTAAGCTTACAAAAAGATTCGGAAATAAGCGATCTAATAAGTGTGGCTGAGTATGGTGCTGAATATATTACCCCCCGCCAGCGGGGGAAACGTGTATCGTCCTGAAATAAGTTTACAGTTAAACATTTAATCCTGATATAAGTTGACGCCTTTTTCCTTCACAAGTACAGGTGTGCTCAGGTATGCCTATTTGTCCCCCGCTGGCGGGGGCAGGGGGTGGAAAAACCTATGACCTATTTCTATTTCGAATTCGAGGAGTAATGTCTTTTTCCTCCATAAGTTGGATCACCTCAGCTTCTATTGCGTCCCTTACTGAGTTGATGTGTTTAAGCACTTCTTCATCTGAATAACGTATGATCGTAAAACCTGCATCTTCCAACGCCTTTTGTCGGACCTTATCATTTTCGGCCACCTCTTCATAGCTGTGTGTTATACCATCCACTTCAATGATTAATTCCAGTTCCTTGCACATAAAGTCTGCAATGTATTGTAGAACTGGGCGCTGCCTACGAAATGTAAAGCCTTTCATACTTCCTGCTCTTAATACATATTTCCAAAGACACGCTTCGGCCTTGGTCATGTTCCTGCGAAGCTCTCTGGCACTAGAGGAAAGCCGCTTATTATAATGATAATTACTAAAGGAAGATGATTCCATGTTATAAAGCTAATAAAAATCCACCCCCTAAACCCCCGCCAGCGGGGGAAACTGTCTCGTTCTGAAATAAGTTTACAGGTTAAACATTTAATCCTGATATAAGTTGACACCTTTTTTATTCACAATACAGGTGCGCTCAGGTATGCCTATTTGTCCCCCGCTGGCGGGGGCAGGGGGTGGAAAAACCTATGACCTATTTCTATTTCTTATCCGCAGGGTTGGCATTAATAGATAGTCGCTTATTATAATGATAATTACTAAAGGAAGATGATTCCATGCTAGAAAGCTACTAAAAATCCACCCCCTAAACCCCCGCCTACGTGGGAAACGTGTCTCGTTCTGAAATAAGTTTACAGGTTAAACATTTAATCCTGATATAAGTTGACACCTTTTTTCTTCACAATACAGGTGTGCTCAGGTATGCCTATTTGTCCCCCGCTGGCGGGGGAAAACTGTATCGACATTTTCATGCTTTTAGAGCAGTTCATTAATGCATAGAGCAGTTGACAAATTAAACCATTTAGATCAACAACTTCCACAATAATATTGATGTATAACCTTCTCTAAGCATTCTACAATACTTTACAAAAGGAAGAAAACATGACAACAACAAAACTATTGATATTGGCAATTGCTGTATCGCTCAACACTGCCTTGGCCCAGAAAAAAGCCGAAAAAAATCCTGGATTCCCACCCTTAGAAGATCGTTACCTTGGCCAACAGCTTCCAGGATTAACCCCTGAGTTGTTTGCTGCTGGTCTCGTTTCGACAGAAGAATATTTGGAAAGTTTATTTGCGTTTACGCCAGATATGAAGGAGTTCTATTTCAGTAGGATTGGCGGAGCGTATAAAGAAACTACAGTGCTTGTAATGCAATACAAAAACAATAGATGGAGCAAGCCTTCTGTCTTGTCAAGTGATCTGGATAAATATAAAGAGCGATTTACCCCTGGTTTGTCCGAATTGAAAAGTATTGAATCTTTTAAAGATGTCCCTTTCACAGGTTTCACGGCCTCATCTAATGGTGCTTATTACTTTTATTTTTTAGAAGGGGACGGTAGTGGTCATATGAGTTATTCACGCCTTATCAACGGCAAATATGAAAAACTTCAAAAAATGAATAAGGGGATAAATTCAGGAAAATATATTGCCCATCCCTTCATTGCCCAGGATGAATCGTATTTGATGTGGGATGCAGAGAAAGAAGGTGCTTCTACCCCTGACATCTATATCAGTTTTCGAAAGCCAGATGGTTCATGGGGAGCAGCCATAAACATGGGAGACAAGTTAAACACAGCGGCTTATGAACAGCGACCGAGGGTAACTCCCGATGGGAAATATTTGTTCTTTTGGCGGGGAGATAAAAAGTTTAGGGAAGATGGAAGTACTTATTGGATAGGAAACCCTTATTGGGTGGACGCACAAATCATCGAGTCGCTGAGGCCTGCATACAGTGCCGAGGAACCGCAATTTCCACCTTTAGCAGATCGCTACTTTGGAGAGCAGCCACCCGGCTTAACGCCTAAGCTATTTGCTCCAAAAATCGTTTCACCAGACGGGCTTTTTGAAGGTGGCTCATACTCACCAGATATGAAGGAATTCTATTTTTCCAGAAAGAACGGAAAATATACAGAACGCACATTTTTTGTTATCAAATATGAAAATGATGAATGGGGAAATGAAGCTGAAACCGATATACACTATCCAAAATTTTCCAAGGATGGCAATACTATTTACCGGGGAAATAAATACAGGGATAAAACAGATAACGGGTGGTCAGAACTCAAAAGTATGGGAACACCTTTTGCCGACAAGCACATTATGGGAATATCGTTTTCGGAGAAAGGCACAGCCTTCTTTGATGAATTTGAGCGGCCAGACACCGTGGGGGCAATTAGCTTTTCCCGACTAATAGATGGTAAATATGAACCCAGACAAAAATTAGGCAAGGAGATCAATACGGGAACATGGATTGCCCACCCCCACGTTGCCCCTGATGAATCTTATTTGATATGGGATGTTAGAAGAGAAGATGGCTATGGCGGATCTGATATCTACATTAGTTTTCGAGACAAAAATGGTTCCTGGCTACCTGCAATGAATATGGGAGACAAGATAAATACAGAACTTCATGAAAGTGGTGCTGGTGTATCTGTGGATGGAAAATACCTGTTTTTTTCGAGGGGACAGTGGGAGGTTAAAGAGGATGGAAGTGAAAATTGGGTAGGAAGACCTTATTGGGTGGATGCTCAGGTAATTGAGAATCTCAGACCTTCCACGGCAAGTACTCAAGAAGATGGCTTTACATTCCCTCTGTTAGAAGGCCCCTATATGGGGCAGAAGCCTCCAGGCATGACTGCAGAACCATTTGCACCCGGCATTATCTCTAAAGAAGGCTGGGAGTTAGAGGGTGTATTCGCGCCAGGCATGAAGGAATTTTACTTCACCACCTCACATAAAGAACCTTTTAAACCTACTGTCATCGGCTTTCGCCAGCAAAACAATGTCTGGAAGAAATACATAGAATTCAGGCGGAAGGGAGAAATAGTGTTTTCTCCGGATGGAAACCGCTTACATATGGCAGAAGGGTATAAAGATCGAATAGGAGATGGCTGGTCAGAGCGCAAAAGCCTTGGGCCTATGTTTGATCGTGAAGATTGGGGCATTATGCGCTTAACGGCTTCTTCAAAGGGCACTTATGTGTTTGATGATTATAAAAGTGGTGATGTAATTCGAATTTCAACAATTAAAGACGGCAAGCGCCAAGAACCTGTTGAAATGGAGCCATTAGTCAATTCTGGTGAATGGACTGCTCATCCTTTTATAGCGCCCGATGAGAGCTATTTGATTTGGGATAGTGAGCGTGAAGGAGGTTTTGGTGATTCTGATCTGTACATCAGCTTTAAACAAAAGGATGGCTCCTGGGGACCTGCTATCAATATGGGTGAAAAGGTCAATTCTGCTTACTGGGATGCTTATGCCAGCGTCACACCAGACGGCAAATACATTCTCTTCAACAGGGGCATGGACGAAGAGAATGATAATGTTGACATCTACTGGGTAGATGCAAAAATTATTGAAACCCTTAGACCTAACTAGAAATCATGCGAATAATGAAATTGTTGTTTCTATCAACGGCTATTCTATCCCTTAATGTGGTCTTGGCCCAAGAAACCGAAACTCATGATGATATCCAAACTGTAGAAAGCTCGGATTTAAGATTGCCCAAGATACAGGTCGTTCCCATTAAGGATACTAAAACGAATAGCCAATATGAGCTATATATAAAATTACCAGAAGATTATGCTGAAAATAAAGACGCTAACTACCCTGTTCTTTATACTACTGATGCCATGTGGCACATTGAGATGTTGTCTGGAGCCACAGAGTATCTGATGGAGAATGCTATATTGGTTGGAATCTCTTGGCAGAAAGACATTTCAGAAGCCTTAAAACAAGAGGCTGGCGAACATGTGAGCAGATATCGGGACTATTCCGTAATTGAATCAAGTAACCTTGAACATCAAGCTAAATATCAGTTTGGGCAGGCCAGTAGTCACCTGGATTTTATTAGGGACGATGTTATTGAATATGTAGAAAACAACTATAGAACCGATCCTGATAATCGTAGTTATTTTGGTTATTCATTAGGCGGTTTATTTGGTGCTTACATACTGCTAAAGCAACCAGATACTTTTAAAAACTACCTCCTTGGTAGCCCATCACTTGGTGGTGACATTCCATATCTGTCAGAACTCGCATCTCATTTAAGATCAAAACTTACACCCTTAAATGCCAATGTTTTCATTTCATATGGTACGTTGGAGAAGGAATTGGGTGAGCATGCTGAAGCGTTCATTATTATCGTGAAAAACATCAACGATGAAAGTTTAATAGTACGGCAAGAGGTAATGGAAGGAACACATCAAACAGTATTTCCTATGACCGTTGTACGAAGTATTGCTTGGCTATCTATCAATCAATATTAAAATCGGTACCTGGGTTTGATATAGCAGCTCATTGGAAATGCTGCTATGAAATAACTCTTGAATGAAATTCCTGTGTCTCGGGATGGCAATTATCAAATCCGGTTGATCATGTTCAATGTGCCTTGCAATACCCTCAATGGTATTCATTCCGGCTACAGCCTTGTGCTCGTGATCTACATCTGAGAAGTAACGATGCAGCGCAGTATTCTCCATTTTTTCCTTCAGTCCGTCCTCTTCATCGCTACCAAAAACATGGAGCACAGTAAATTTGATGCTGTCTTTTCTTGCCAGATCCTTGATAAAAACCAGTGATTTATAATCTATGTTAAGTGGCTCATAATCTGCTGTAAATGTTATTTTTTAGCTTTTTAAACTCCGCCTCCAACGGTATGGCAAGCACGGGGCAATTTACCTTTTTAATAACCTCAGCGGTATGCGTGCCTAAAGTCATGCGTTCAAACGCACTTCGCTCGCGTGTCCCCATTATTATTAAATCTGGCGCTTTATCCGCTACAATTTCTTCAAGCACCTCGGTAACATTCCCTCTTTTAAAAATAGGGGTTACATCAATAAGCTCCTGCAATTCATTTGATCTTTCCGCCAACCTGGTTTTAAGTTCTTCCTTCAGGCTTTCATTTTCAATTACGGGTATTGCAGGGGTATTATTATACGGCACGAAATGCTTGTAGGCATGCACCAAATAACACTCTAATTCATTTCCGGCCAATGCTTTCGAAAAATCAATACCGTATTGAATGGCATTATCGGCAGCATCGGTAAAATCAGTTGCAAATACTATTTTCAATTCCTTGGACATACAATTTATGATTTACTCCAACATAGTGCAGTAAGCCTCGCCACGCTGGAGTTAGTGAAACATTTACAGGTATAAGGTACAAAAAGCATGCTTCTAACATCTCCTTCACTAATGATGATATGCGGTCAGATCAGGCAGGTTATCTCTTCACAACTGTGGAGATAAATCTCACTTTATTGATGGTTTTGTTGAGTAATTACCACACGCAAATATAATTGTATGCAGATAGGGCCTACTGCCAATATGGAATGGTATTGGCGCTTCATTGATTATACTACTATTAATATCAATAAGATGATGGTTGAAAAAAATGAAATACTGTTTATATATAACCCAACATCCATAAAGGATAGGGAAGCTTTGAGCTATGCCAATAGCCTCAGGCATTTTAAAACCAAAGGATATGATGTTAACAAGGGAAGTGCCTACAAAAAGGCAGCTTGTGCAGCTTGCAGATAAGCTTGGTGTGTCAATCCACAGCTTGGTTAATGAGCGATCTGAAACATTTATTGAAAAATACAAAAACGCCAATCTGGATAGAGATGACCTTTTGAAAGTGCTAACCAAGCATCCGAGCATATTGAAAACGCCAATAGCTGAGTTTAAGCATTATGCCGAGTTTGTAGATTCTACCTATACATTCATTAAAAAGGATATGGCCAGTTAGTGAATTGAATTGAATTAAAGAAAGAGACTATGGAGTTAAGCCAAAAGGAACTTGAAAACGAGCTAAATGAAGTGTTGTCCTATGCTGACAAGAAGGTTGATTCATTGCAATTGAGGATAGTAAATGCTTCAGCAGAATCAAAAAATCATTTGATGCGCACCATAGCGGGTATAATGTTGGAGAAAGAACTTGTTGAGAACAAGGCTCAGCAAATAGGAAAGCAACCAGAAAATTGGACTAAGGAAGTTGAGAATTCCAGGCAGCTGATCAAAGAAGCAAAGGCCAGAATAGATCATCTGGCCAATAATATTAAAAACCCGCTAACATAATGAAAATGCGGAATGGGTTAGAATTTGTAGTGGTAATACTTAAAACAATAGGATCATGAAAAAGTACATATTAGATACAGATAGAAGTACCATTATTTGGACAGGTAAAAACAAGAAGATGACTGTAAAAGGAGATGTCGGATTTGAGAAGGGTAATCTTTTTGTAGAACTGGATGGCAAATTAGTAGGTAAGGTAAAGGTTGACTTAGAATCCATAAAGCTTACTGGTAATGAAGCGTTGGATGAAGATCAAAAAACAAAATTCCTCAATCACTTAGCTTCAGAGGATTTTTTTGATACCAGTCAATATCCCTTTTTGGAATATGAAATTAAAGAGGTGACCGAAAAGGACAATGAACAACACCTGATTTTCGGACTTCTTAAAGTAAAGGACAATGTTTTTGGGCTTAATACTTTAGGCAAAATTGACATAGAAAAGACAGGTATAGTCGCTGAAACTTCATTCGAGATTACCAGCGTGAATGATTCAATAAAAGACGAAGTCACTGCTGGATATGATGGCGAGCCCATTGAAAGTATAAAAATTGATGCCTTCATCAGGGCAGACGCCAAAAACCCAAAAAAGGAAGGTTAATGCTTTTACCATTAAGATTTTATATCAAAAAAGTCACTCCTAAAACACTTAAGTTATGATTGAAAAAATAGATTTAAATGACCCGCATGTAATAGGGTTCAGGATAAAAGGTAAAATCGATGATGTGTCCTTTAAACAAAGCACCTATGAAGTTTTAAAAGCCATTGAGCGTGACAGCCATTTCAATATCTATATGGAGGTAGAATCTTTTGAAGGGGTCACTTTCGAGACAATCTGGGACAGTATTAAGCTGGGTCTAAATCATTTTGGTGAATATCTTAAGCAGGTAGATAAAATTGCTGTTGTAACAGATATTGGTTGGCTCAAAGGTATTACCAAAGTCGAAAATAGGTTGATTTCCAGCATCGAGGAAAAAGTCTTCAACCCCGGTGAAAGGGAAATGGCCAAAGTCTGGGTTAGTGCCTGATACATTTTTCCACTTATAACATGCCATTAAATACCTACGTAACTAACAGGAGCAATGAACATGGAAATTATTTACACGCTGATTGTCATTGTTCTGGCAATTTTTTTCTTCGTAACGGAGTATGTCCCGCTGGATGTTGTAGCTATTTCCATCATCGTTGTTCTGGTATTGACAGGCGTTATCACTGCTGAACAAGGCCTTGAGGGATTTGCAAATCAGGCGACCATCACTGTGGCGGCCATGTTTATTCTTAGTCACGCTATAATTAAAACAAATATCATTGATGCTGTCCATACTTATTTCAAGCGCATGCTGGATTGGAAGTACCCAAACACCATCCTTGGAATTGGCCTTTCTGTTGGTGGTATTTCTGCCTTTATTAATAATACGCCTATTGTCGCAGCACTCATTCCAAGCGTATCTGATGCTGCCAAAGAAAAAGGTATTTCTCCGGCCCGTTTTCTGATTCCGCTATCTTTCGCAGCCATATTTGGTGGCAGCTGCACGCTAATTGGCACTTCTACCAACCTGCTGGTAAGTAGCATAGCCAGGGAGAATGGATTACCAGGATTTTCCATTTTCCTTTTTGCCCCACTTGGATTGGTTTTTATGGCGATCGGCATCTTGTACCTCATGTTATTTGGTAAATCACTAATAGCAGAAAGAAGAAGTGAAAAAGATATAGAAGACGATCGTAAAGTTGAAAATTACCTTTTGGAAGTCAAGTTGAAAAAGATGCCTGAGGGTGATGCTACAATTAAAAATGTATTTAACCCCACCGAAAAAAGCATTGATATTTTGAGGATTAAAAGGGCAAATCACATTGAAAACAAGCCATCCTGGTCTTTTGAACTACAACAGGATGATATAGTCTTATTGAAAGGGAACATGCACCAGATCATAGACATTGTAGAAGATGACGCTTTCAGTACAACAGGTGATAATGAACTTGCCTTCCCTGAAGAAGGGACAAGGCTGATTGAAATCGTATTGTTGCCCAACTCCCCATATGTAGGAAGATCTCCGGAGTCAATTGCAAATGACAGAAGGTTCCATGCCAATGTTTTGGCCATAAAACAGCGCGGTAAAGAGCGTTTTAAGGATTTTGGTAAGCTGAAACTGCATGCAGGCGATGTATTACTGCTGCAAGCCAACCAACAAGGCGCCTTGCAGCTGCATGCCACAGAAAATGACAAACCTGCTCCGTTCATGTCCATTCGAAAACTGGGTATCGAAAGCACAAACGTGCGCCACACTATCATTACGATCATAACGCTTTTTGCTGTCATTGGCCTGGCAGCTGTTGGTTTAGTGCCCATTGCCATCAGTGCTTTAGCAGGGGTGGTGGTGCTCAACATTGCCGGGGTTATCACCATGGGTGAAGCCTATAAAGCTGTAGACTGGAAGGTGATTTTTTTGCTGGCAGGCGCATTGAGCCTGGGCACTGCTATGAATGAAAGCGGGATCTCTGCGTTGATAGGAGCGTGGCTGGTGGGGCTGGCAGATGCGCAATTAAGACCGGTGTTGATTGTATCCCTGCTTTATATTACCACTTCAATATGCACTGAACTGATGTCTAACAATGCTGCTGCGGCATTGCTTGCGCCAATTGGGATCTCCGTTGCCAGCGCCATGGACATAAGTGCCACACCGTTGCTTCTGGCCATAGCATTTGCAGGCAGTGCCAGCTTTATGACACCGGTAGGCTATCAGACCAACACTATGGTTTATAATGCCGGTAGTTATAAATTTCGTGATTTTGTGAAAGTTGGTGCACCACTCAACTTACTCTTTTGGCTGGCAGCGTCTATTCTCATTCCCGTCTTTTATCCATTTTAGCGCCCTTCCTATCATCTTCATAAAGGTTCATTAGCTTATTTCTAAGTATAGCATAACGTATTAACCCGGTGGCTATTAATGAAACGGCAATACCAAAAAGCACAAAAGAGATCCAACTTAAATTGGCAAGCTGCTCCAATTCCATAAAAGCAAAACCAGCCAGGGTGATGTACAAACTCGTGCGTATGTATGCAAATAGGGTACGTTCATTGGCCAGTGTGGTCCTTTCCAGTGCCAGAAAATCACGTAAAATGATCTTTTCCTTGTTTTCAAATTTCCGTACTCGTACCGGTAATTTTACTTTTCTGATTCTATTCATTATACTTCCAGACCTTTTCATACTTCAGGATTTAGTATTTCAACAATAGTTTATGAATAATCCAAACATTCTTATCTCCATAGGCATTGCTCTTATCATGTTTGGTATTGGACTAAATATATCGTTTAAAAGCTTTAAAAAAATTTTTATCCGACCAAAATCCATCATCACGGGCCTGACATGTCAAATGCTCATTCTTCCGGCAGTGGCTTTTTTAATAGCCTGGTGCTGGCCCATGCAGGGTGCTTATAAGGCAGGTCTCGTTTTGGTAGCTGCATGCCCTGGTGGTACCGCTTCAAACCTTGTTACCCACATGCTAAAAGGCAGGGTGGCCTTGTCGGTATCACTCACTTCCTTTAACAGTTTTCTCATTCTGCTCTCCATTCCATTTATTGTCAATTTAGCCACCAGCACATTTCTGGGAGAAGCCTACAACTTTCATTTGTCTATGGCCTCTACTGCCCTTGATATTGGCACTACAGTGCTCATTCCGGTATTAGTTGGGATGGTCGTGCATCAGTTTATACCTGAGTTGACCGATAGGCTGAAAAAATCACTGCGGTACATATTGCCAGGTATTTTGCTGGGCATGTTCTTAATTATTCTTCTCTCGTCATCAGGCAATTCCAGTATTGCACTAAATGATGGGCTGGCTTTACTGCTGCCTGCGCTGCTGCTCAACATTTCCACTATGTTTGCAGGTTTCTATATCAGTAGAAAGGTGGGCATTAAAAAAGATGGCCAATTTACAATAGCCATAGAAATGGGACTCCAAAACAGTGCTCTGGCCATCTTTATTGCCAACGCGCTGGTTCAGAATAATGAAATAGCCTTTGTGGCCATTGTATACAGCAGCTTCAGCTTCTTTACAACCTGGGCACTGGCTTATGCTTTAAAAAGGTTTGGTTGATGGTTTTTTGGTTTACTTGCCGCTATCTTCCACCAAATCCTGATACTCGGCATTTTCTTCTATATAATCCGCTACAAAAGGGCAGGTAGGTATCACTTCTAAATTCTCCTTTTTAGCATAATCCAGCACGTGATCTACCATCGTACTTCCAATTCCTTTTTCACGCACCTTCTCTGGCACAAAGGTTTCTTTCAGATCCAGTACAGACTGGTCTTCAGACTCGTATTGCACATAGGCTTGCGAATTTTGAAGGTTAACGAAAAACCTTTGGTTTTTTTGGTTGTGTTCAATTCTTAGATTGTTCAGTAACATAGTTTGATTTAAGTTTTTAGTGTTCATCTGAATTTGGTTGGTAAAAACAAACGAATAATTCTCTTAAGGCGTCATCTCGGAAATTTTATTCATTTCTTTTTCAAAATGAATAAAATTGCCCGTGATCCCTTTGCTTTAAGTGATGAGATTACCTGCCTTTGCCGGCAGGCAGGATTAATAAAGGTTTTTAAAGGTAAACCTTTATTTTCCAGGTATGACGGCAGTTTTTATCACCCAAGTTCACCGTGTTAATTATTTTAAAATCAGTGTAGGCACGCCTGCCTGATGAATCATTTGCTTTCTGATTCCAGGGTTGAAAACCCTTTTGAAAAATCCATGATCCCTGTAAAGCAATACAAGGAGATCTATCTTCTTGGTGTCAATAAAGTGATTCATTCCCTCAGAGATATCATCTTCCATCACTGTATGGTAATTAAAGTTGGTGATGTTCTGTTCAAGCATCCTTTCCTTCAAAAATGAATAGACATCATGCTGAGTAGAGGTCAATTCATCAGCTTGCTTATCGGTAACATGAAAAGCCTCCAACGATGCTGCATAGCCCGTAATGAATGGCAACAAATCATCCAAGGAAACATCTTCCTTAGCCTCACCTTCATCCAGCGCCAGGCCTATTCGGTGGTAGGGTTTAAACTCGTATCCTTCAGGTACAATGAGTGTTGAACATTTAGCCTTTCTGGAAAGCATCTCAGGCTTGGTGCCAAAAAAGGCCTCTAAGTCAGTGGCATCATCACCATTAAGTACTAGTAAATCCGAATTTAGCTCCTCATGCATGTTGGTAAGTATGGTATGCTCAGCGTAGGGCAGAACAATTAATTCATAATGGATGTCCTGCAAACCCTGAATCTCCTTCAGTTTATTCTCAGTATTCATCCGAATTCTTTCTTCATCAAATGGTTCTATTGGCGAAGCCACACCTGCAAAGCCACTTGCGGGTACCGCCTGAGGGTAAATGGGATAGCTCTGTAGCAGCGTAAGTCTGGCATTAAACTTTTTAGCCAGATTAAGTGCATAGCCTACATGGGGTGATATCGTTCCTGATAAGTCCAGAGGTATAAGTATGTTGTTAATCATAGCGCATTTTTCTTGGTTCTGCTGATATAAGGTGCAACTACTATTCCATTGAATCATCAGCCTTATTAAACAGCCATGGACTGGCATGCTGTGCTATAGTCAGGCTACAGGCGGGCATTATTTCCACAAAAGCCCAGCATAAGGTGTAGAATCCTTTGCCTATAACCCGCTATTGAAAAATGTGCTCTTTTACGCTTTGTCACAATTGTTCAAATAAGTGTAAGTGTGAAAAAAAATACCCGCGTCAGGAGCCTCAACGTAGAAGAGCTACTCGTTTCAAGGCCGTATTTATTGGCCTCTGGTCACTTTAGAGCCGATTATTAAAGAGGCATATCTTTTGGCATACTTCATAATGATTAATAATAATGTTGCCCATAGCAAGAGGATATGATAGAACCAACGGCATTTGGCAGAGACAGCCCTCATGAAGGATTTTTAACAGAAACTGCTTTAAAGAATCCGCATGGCAACCTCTCACTATTCATTCAACAATGAAGTCATGGAAATTAAAATAGCAAAATTGGAACAACTCATTGCGAAGTTGAATATGGCTGAAGAAATATATAAGCAAGCTTCAAAAAAAGTACACGATCAGCCCATGTCGGAATATTTTTCAGCTTTGGCCAGAAAGAAAAGGAATTTTATCGATACCCTGTTTACCGAAATGCACCTCATCGGACACGAAGAAAAGATTGGCTTTGAAATCAGCAGTATTGTGGTCGGGTTAAAACAATATGAGCTGCTGGACTTTTGCGGCAAGCGCGAAGAAGAGCTAATCTCAATGTATAAAAACCTGCTTAATGAATACAATGATGAAGAATACATACAAAAAATGATCCTGACCCAAATGGTAGACTCTAAAGATGTACTCATCAAACTCAGCGAGAAAAAGGCATCATCCCAATACAAATCCCGATAGGGCCGATAACCAATGTGCCAATATAATTTAACATGAGTTTTCTATGAAATACTTATGCCAGAGCGTCATTGCGGAATTTTTCTTCCAATCATTTTTTAAATGGAAGAAAAATATCCGCAATCTCCCAAATTAACGTTTGTGATACCTGCTTTTGCCGGCAGGACAACCCGTATTATATCGAAACCCACATTAATTTACCGGATTAACCATTCCGGTTTTACATGTTTTTAGTACCTTAATAATCCAATTAAAATCCCCGGGCATTGAAACAAAATGACTGCGGAGTATAGGAGGAAAATAATGATAAAACCTGCATTTAGCAATATTCTCATTATCGATGGGGATGAAAATATAAGTATTACCTTAAATAACTACCTATCGGAAAAGGGATTTAAAGTTTGGGTGGAAAGCAGTGCGCAAAATGCCCTTTCCACCATCCGCGAAAAGAAGATAGACCTGGTTATCACAGATTTCGAACTGTCAAAATACACAGGCATAGAAGTTTTGCAAAAAGTGAAAATTATCAACCCGGCCATTCAGGTCATTATTGTAACTGCCTATGCTGAAATCCGATTGGCCGTAGAGGCCTTAAAAAAAGGAGCATTTGACTACGTTACAAAACCTCTATACCCCGATGAAATCCTCGATACAATAAATCATGCCATAGAAGCCAAACACGAGGATGCTGACGGGCAGAAACCTGCTAAGCCTAAAAAAAGAAAACCCGACCAGGAATACATCAAAGGACCAAGTTATCAATCTCAATTGGTAGAAAAGCACATTGACCTGATTGCACCTACAGACATGTCGGTGATCATTAGTGGTGATACCGGTACCGGTAAAGAATATGTAGCCCGTAGCATCCACAATAAAAGCAAGCGTGCAAAAATGCCTTTTGTAGCGGTAGATTGTGGCGCACTGCCCATAGAACTTGCCAGCAGCGAGCTGTTCGGGCATGTTAAAGGCGCATTTACCGGAGCGGTGGCCGACCGCAAGGGCTGTTTTGAACGGGCCAATGGAGGTACGCTCTTTCTGGATGAAATTGGCAACCTAACCTATGAAAACCAGGTTCAGCTGTTGCGTGCATTGCAGGAAGGACTAGTGCACCCTGTAGGAGGGTCAAAGGAAATACCTGTTAATGTGCGTGTGCTTGTAGCCACCAACGAGGATTTAAAAACACTGGTAGACAAGAACCACTTCAGGGAAGATATCTACCATCGGTTAAACGAGTTTAAAATAGACCTGGCACCATTAAGGGAGCGCAATGATGACATTGAAGTTTTTGCTGCGCACTTCCTGAAATCTGCGAATGCCAAGCTCAATAAAGAGATTGATGGTTTTGAAAATGAGGTGCTTGAGAAATTTAAGGCTTACGAATGGCCCGGTAACCTCAGGGAGCTAAGAAACATCATCAAAAGGGCGGTGCTGATCTGTAAAGACAATAAAGTGACAACGTCTTGTTTGCCTCCGGAGATCACAAATGTAACTTCTTCCAATGCCCATTATGGAAGCGTAATGATCAACAACACCGGTTCAATGAGCCTGAAAGAAATTACCGAGCGCGCTGAGCGTGGTGCCATCCGGGAAGTACTCAAGCGGACAGATTATAATAAGACCAAAACTGCCCAGCTGCTGCAGGTAGACCGTAAAACCCTGTACAACAAAATGAAGGCCTTAAATATTGAAGATGAGGGTTAGCAAACTATCACCCTTTAGTGGTTTTAACCACTTTAAATCGCCAGTAACCAGCAATAATTGCGATATATTCCAAACCGATCAGCCAGAAACTGATATCACCAAAAAACGATAAGTGATCACCACCCAACGGGATGATAAAAACAGGGACAGTAATAACTGCATCAAGAATGATGGCCATTAAAAACATAAAACAGCCCAAAACAAGACCATTGGTTTTAAGTCCTTTGCGGTAGTAAATATGTGCAGCAAAATACGCTGCTGGCAACATAGCCACCATCAATGCCAGATTGGCCTGAAGGTCAGGGTCATTCATAATGGGCACATAAAATGATCCGATAAAGACTGGGATCAGCAGCACATAAACTATTATAGAACTAACAATAGCACGTTTGATATTTAGATTTTTCATAATGTTTGAATTTGAGTTTTAGTTGTTTTAAATGGAGTTGGGAATATTTTTCGTAATAGCATCTGAATTTGAGATACCTGCCTTTGCCAGCAGGCAAAACAAAACCTAACAGAAACGTCTCTTCGAAACAGAGCATAGCGGAGTGAGAAGTCTCCTTCCGAGTACTTCATATCTACATGACCAACAATAATGATTATCGTCCGTAATCTCATTTGTGTTTTTGTGAGATACCTGCCTTTGCAGGCAAGACGTCCTTGTTACTGATAGCGCACGGGTTTAGAGTATACCCGCACTTACTTTATTCCAAACCCCTGATTTAGCGGTTTCCTGAGTATAATCGCTAAAATCCTTGGGCTTCCTGCCCAGCACCTTTTCTATGTCTCCGGTAATGACATTATTACTCTCAGCATCCAGCACCTCAGTAAACAGGTAGTTGATCAACCAGATATAATCATCAGGCACATTGGCTTGTTTCAACATATTGACATAAGCATCCATTGAAATGGGAGTGAACTGTAGCTCACGACCTGCAGCAGCGGCTATTTCCTTTGTTACTTCCTCGAAAGTAAGCACTCTTGGCCCTGTCAATTCATACAGCTGTCCGTTATGCTTTTCATTGGTTAATGCCGCTACCACTACATCTGCAATATCATCAGTATTCACATAAGGCACTTTGGCCTCTGCTTTGGGCAGTGCAACATGTCCTGCTATAATAGGATCCAAAAAGAAGCTTTCGCTAAAGTTTTGCATGAACCAACTGGCGCGCACTATGGTATAATCCATTCCTGAATGGATAACCACCTGCTCACTGAGTTCAGCTTCCCGTTCGCCCTTACCAGAGAGCAATACGGCCTTTTTTACTCCACTTCTTTTAGCCAGCTTTATCAAGTCCTCAATGGCATCCAATGCACCAGGCACAGCCAAATCAGGCTGATAGGTGATGTACATCTTTTCTATGTCCTCCAAAGCATTCGTCCAGGTGGTTTGATCGTTCCAATCAAAAGACGGAGAAGCGCTTCTTGATCCTACACGCACAGGATAGTCCAGTGCTTTTAACTTTTCTACTACTTTACGGCCGGTTTTTCCCGTTCCACCAATTACTAAAATGTTGTTTTTCATAATTATTATTGATTAAAATTTGTTCTTGAATTCATAAAAACTGCCGCCAGCGCCAGGGCAAAGGATAGCACCGAAAACACGGTCCTGATCATGTGCAGCCTGTTCCATGGGGTTTCGTATTCCTTTCTCATGGTCGCCAGTTCATTCAGGCTGAACTTATTCAGCTTAAGCACCTCCAAAGCATCATTGAGGGGCACATTGCCCATGCCCGTAACGCCAATGGTTCCTATCAGATAAGTGACTGTAGCCGCCAGCAATACCCAGAAGATGCTCCCTGACTGATAGTGCTGCGCAGTGCTTATGCCCAGCAGCACCACACTGCCAAAGAAGATGATCATAAAGGCCGGGTTGATGATGGCCTTGTTGATGGACTGCATGGTTTCCAGATAAACTAAGTCCGTAATTCTTCGGGTGCCCGGTATGACAGATACTGCCCATGCGTAAAATAAGCCTGCCGACAAGCCCGTAAGTAAAACCCCGATAAACAGGGTTATTTGTTTTGTTGTTAGTTCCATATTTATATTGAGTTAGTTGTTGTAATCCATTTTTTAAGGGTACTGACTTCACTGTCAGTCAGCTGAACTTTATTGCCCTTGGGCATTCTCTTTTTCACGAAAACCTGTTCATAGATCTTTGCGGCATAGCTAGCCATATTGCTTTGGGTGAAAACCTTGCGGGGATTCTGCTTTTGGTGACAGATATTGCATTTGGTTTGCAACACTTTCAAAGCCTCTTCCTTGAGGCTGAAGACCTCTACAGGCCAAACTGGTGCGCTGCTGATCTCTTCCGAGTGATATTGGAAGGAAAACAGAAAAAGGGCAGCTACAGCCAGGGCTATAATGGTTCTCGTTTTTGAATTTAATGGTCTCATGCGTTCTTAGTTTAAGATGATGAGACAAAGCTGGGGCTTATCCTACCGTTTCATTTGTTTGAAACGGAGCATGATTTGTTCGAAAAGGATTAGTGTTTTATTTCGCTGGGGCGGAAGCCGAATTTCTTGGCAAAGGCATTGGAGAAAGAGCTTAAACTATCATAGCCCACATGCCAGGCCACTTCCTGAATAGAAAGCTTATCGTTCTTTATAAGATGGTGCGCTGTGGTCAGCCGCTCATTTTGGAGGTATTTAAAGACCGGCACACCAAACAGCTCCTTGAAGTTCTTCTTGAGCTTAAAGGTATTGAGGCCAATTTCCCTGGAGAGTTCCGAAAGGGAGGGAGGGTTGTCTAAATTACTGGTAAGTATCTCCTTGGCATGTTGTAGCCGCTGCCTTTCATCTGCCGAAATGGTCTCCTCGCTTATAATAGACAGCTGACCAAAGAAGTGTGCCAATAATGAAGTGATCTGGCTTTTAAAGAACAGCATCTTGGTTTTACCCTCATACCGATTGTTAAATATCTGATCAATGATGTTCTGCATCTCGGGGGACATAAAGAAGCTGGGTCCTTCTACATAAGGTGCTTTGGGGTTAACAAGCTGCTGAAGCATTTCACTAAACAGCTCACCTTCCTGATTGGGAAGCTTGTCCAGACTTCTGATGGAAGTGGCGATAACAATGCACTCCAGCGGCTTAAGGGCAGAGACGGTGTGAATAAACTCCACCTCATTACTGGCATAGAAAGCCAACGCCAAGCCTTTGGTGTAGTTGTATGCCTTTTGTTTGTTACCATACTTTACAGTAAGATCAACATTGCCTGACCCATAAAATGCAACAGCTATTAAAGGCTCGTCAAAAAAGCATGAGTCCACCGTTTCCTGCTCGGTATTAGCCGTTTCTACCAAAATGGTAAAGTCATTAATATCTATGATGTCTCTGGTCATAACGGCTGTTTGCTACCCTTAACTTACTGCAATTCCTTAAAATTTGTTCATTTTTTTGCTTTTAGGAAGGTTAAAAAAAGACCAGCCAACTGTGCTTTGCGGTAAATTAATATAAATAAACCAAGTTTTGATTAAAATATACCCAAGGTTGGGTATTTCCAAGCTTCAAGCCTTATGCCACATTTACAATTACTTAATATTAATAGTTACTAAAAATTGTAAAATGAAAATACACTTCGAAATTGAAGCAAATGAAGCTCCTCTTCTGATAAATGCACTAGACCTTGCACTTCAAAGCGTTAACAATCCAGCACATAAGGCCTCGATTCAAAAAATCAAGAGCGAAGTGGTTAGTGACATTAATGCAGATCAGGTAATCAGGAATAATGTTATTTCTGCAATATCCCATTGGACCAAAGTTCGCCCTATCCTTACAACATCAAATTTGAGGTTTGGATTAAGTCTAACTAAGGGGTTTATGCAAAATCATCTACATCAGCTTTGCAATAAAATATTAATTTCCATTAGTCCCAATCACAAAAGTAAAGTCAGCCGCGAAGGAGCCAATAAATGTGAGACAATACAGGACATAATCAACATAATTCAAACCAATATCTAATGTTACTTCGACTTACTATTATAGTCTATTTTTGCGTAATAGCTCAAACATTTGCTCAGCTAAAAGTTGAGCTAGGAGAAACTTTCAGTGACAAACACAAAAGAAATGAGCCAGCCATTGTCTACTTTAACTTTCAAAATAATGATACTACAAGTGATACATTTGTGGCTGACATGGCACTAGGACTAACCTTTGAAGATGTCATTTGGAATGGATTATCTTTATCATTTGTCAGTGAGTGGCATCGCAATACACAGATCAAAAATAAAAGACATGTTCAACAGCTTGGATTGAATCTCAAAAAGCCATTTGATTTTCAAAATAGCTCGCATTTTACACTTGAGCTGAACGCTAATGGAAAATATTCACATGACTTGAGAGCCACTGAGGGGGCAGGTGAAACAGGCATTTATTCAGCCTACATTAACCCATACTGGTCAGGAGTATTACCAAATAACTTTCTAAACTATTTACGTCCTGGCGCAATTATGCCCGATACAACAACTAAGGCATCATATATTATTCAATATGAATATTTATTTGGAGGCGGACTTGAGTATATAAAACATGATGATTTGCTTATCGGAAACGTCAATGCACAATTAATTCTATACCCTGCGAGCAAGGCACTCGCTAGGTTGCTAAACCAAACTGAATTCATTAAAATTCAAGCAAATATCACCGAAAGAACAAATCACACCAATAACGATAGCCTGGAATTATCTGGCTTCTTTTTCAGCTATCAAATAGGCGTTCAATATAAACTACCCGATAAAAAAGGGTTGATCGGGTTGTCACTGGATTACATAAATGGAGCAAATCCGCTTATTGCACAGATTGAACAGAATTATCATCAAGTAACAATCAAAACTAAGTTATCACTTAGCAGTAATAACAAATAACAACTTTATTTTATAATGTCCTGCGTTATGTTATTAAGCTTTGGGTTGAGTGTTGGCTTTATGATTGCATGGCAGCCCCCTCCGGCTTTTCAGACTCTTCTCATTATTTCTTAATGTGCATTAAACACTCTTTCGGCACTCCTTGCTACAAGAAGTCACCGTACCGCAGGCAAGACATTGGCCTCGCAGGCAAGAAGAGTGGTAAACGCGTACGATTTAGTACCACAAAACTATTCAATTACACTTATTTTATTGAAAAATACCCAAGGTTGGGTATTGAATAATGCATGATACAATGACTAAGTTTAATAATTATTAAACTTAAATGAGCACAAATAGGGACTATAAAAAATATCAACAACCCAACTAAAAAGATTGAAATGGCTAAAAACGAAGAATTAGAAAAATTAGTTGATTCGAAATTTTTTGAATATCTCATAAATGAAAAACTAAATGAAGAAATTCAAAAAAAATATAAAAAATATAAAGGCATTGCTTTTTCCGTTATTTCATTCTTAATATTGATTCTAGGTTACTTAGGTTATGACAATATTCAAACGAATGCAATCCTAGAGATTAACAAATCAAAAGTGGATAGTTTAAACAGTTCCATTGAGCAGTTAAATGTTGAAGTCGAAATAAAGTTTGATGAACTATTTAAAAAACACGATTACCTTCTTCAAAATAAAAGTGATTCTTTTAATCTGTACCTTAGGGATATTCAAATTCAACATGGCTATGTAGGTCGTCAAAATGATCTATTATCTCGAGCATTATCTTACAATAAAGAGAATTTAGACTCAAAAGATTTAATCTTTAGAGAGAGGTTAGAATCGATAATAAAAACGTCTAGAGAAATCCAGAAAGCAAGCACACAGGTAGATACTTTATTGTCATCTTATAAAAACAGATTAAACCTCTTAGATTCTTCTGAACTTATAACTCGACTCGTCACGGTTGATAGTCTCGATAGTAGGATAAAACTATTAGAAAAAAGCCAAGACGAATATTTTTCACTTGATGAAGGACAGGATTATAATGTAGTAATTGAAAGTGTAAATTTTAACATTGAAAATATTACAACTAAATCTGATCAATCCACCATCCTTATTAATGGGAAGAAATTGAGTCTTGTCAAAGGTGAAACCACTTTGATTAACAGTTCCAAGACAAGTGTCTATCTTGAATTAATAGAATCTTCAAAAGGGGGACTTTTTAGCAAAGGGAAAGCTAGGTATAAGATCTTCTCAAGATATAATTCTAAATTAACCACCTTATCGTCTTCAGTATCTTATCCTTAATTGTGTTCATATGATAGCTAAAAATTGATTCTCATATTTTAGAATTTCAACATTTGGCATAAAATATCCAGTAATTTTAGATAAAATCATGTGATGTGTATAACGTTCATTTATTTATAACAGGCAAGCCCATTCGGGATTATTCTCAAAATTTATCCGACAACTTCATGATCACAAGGGTTGATGAATCGAGATTTTTAAGCTTTCTTATTCTCTTGAATTTTAGACAGCATTTGATTGTATATTATTGAAATAATTCGTAACAGAAAGGCTGAAAATACAAAAATATGAAGAAAATTAAAGCATCTATCTGTCGTCCTATAATTGATAAATCCATTGTAAAAGTCCCAGCAAAAAGTAGAAGACAAACCCCACCTTGAAATCTCAGAGCGGGAAAGTATAGAGCAGTGGATTCAGGTGAATAATATTTATATGGAATGAATTTGGTTAGGACAGAAGTAAGCGTTTTTTCATTTCAGGGTAGGAGACACACTCGTATTTTGGCTGGGCTTCGAGACTTCTTAGTTTGATAACGTTATTTGTAATTACTTAATATAATTAGCATTTTTATAAATGTTTAAACATAAAATTTAACTGAACGCTAAACTTATAAATGGATGGCCATCAATATATTCTCGATTTAAAAACCAAGAATTGGCCAGATCAGTCTAAGTATCCACTAAATAGGGAATATCTCACCGTTGAAAACGAAATTGTTAAAGATCTTGAGTTTTCAAAGTCATATTTAGTGATTACTGGTTTTACTTCGCTTTCATACATCATTGACCTATATACCAAATTCGAGTACCTCTCAGATAAGCATTTACGCATTGTATTAGGATTTGATCCTATCATTAGAACTAGGAAAAAATGGCCAAGAAGAAGCTTTTCTTTAGACATTAAAAATTATTGGTTAGAAAAAGGTATTTCCCCTTTACAATCTGGTGGAGTTATTCATTTAATAGAATTAATTCGGGCTCAAAAAGTTGAGTTTCGCTGCTCTGAAAAGATTCATGCTAAGATTTATGTTGGTGACTCAAACGCAGTATTGGGCTCGTCAAACTTCAGTATAAATGGACTTCGAAAACAGAAAGAAGCGAATATTAGAGCTGAGAACAGTTTAGTAGAATCCTTCAAAAACCAGCAATACGGGGATATCAAATTGATTGCTGAAAATTTTTATAAAGAAAGTGATGACTATACGGATAAGATAATTGAGCTTTTAAGTCAATTATTAAAGCTTTCGGAATGGCCAGAAGCACTTGCTCGTGCTATTTCTGAACTACTTGACGATAATTGGTTAAGTAAGTATCCTGATATTTTGTCCCATATTGATAATATTAATTTATGGCCGACTCAAGAAATGGCAATAGGTCAAACATTAAACATTATTGAAAATCAAGGAAGTGTTTTAATTGCAGACCCAACTGGTTCTGGAAAGACCAAACTTGTGACTAGCATTTTATTAGCATTAATAAACAGACGATGGTCTATTGGACGTGGTTACAGAACAAACTCTTTAACTATATGTCCACCTTCAGTAATTGATAATTGGTCTAATGAATATGAGAAATTACGATTTTCTCAGCAAAATCCATTGTCTAACGGAATTCTGAGTTATGAAAATTCAAAAAAACACGAAGCTGCGTTGACAAAAATTAAGAACGGTAACATTCTAGTTATAGATGAAGCACACAATTATTTGAGTAGAAATTCCAATCGAAGCCACTCAATTGAAAATAGTCTGGCTGATTGTATATTATTAGTAACTGCAACTCCAATAAATAAAAAAGCCGAAGATTTACTGCGATTGATTGAGCTGTTAGACATCGATAATCTTAATGATGATGAATTAGAGCAATACAAGGAACTACGAAAGTCTAAAGGTATAAAACGGAGTGAAGATTTTGAAGAACTCAAAGAGTATATCACAAAGTTCACGGTTCGAAGAACAAAGAAACAATTGAATCAATATGTCGATATACAACCTGATAAATACAAAAGCAAACTTGGTAAGCCATGTAAATATCCAGAACACATATGTAAAACTTACTCTACTGGTGAAAGTAAGCAAGATCGAGAGATAGCTACTATAATAAATCAAGAAGCTTCCAAACTTCTTGGCTTGATAAACCTTCGTAAATTAACTTTTCCCAAATATGAAAGGTCACCTGATATTGAACGACAAAAAACTCTTGTTGCTAATAGATTAATAACGGCTAAAGCATTGGCCAAGCATCATGTCTTAGCTAAATTAAGATCATCTAAGGTTGCACTTGTTGAACATATTGAAGGTACCAATGAATCTTGTGAATATTTTGAATTTCAACATGCTAAAAATACCACAGGAAATGTTATTCGAACTTTATTAAAGTATAAAGATTCTTTACCAAACACCAAAGCATTTTCCAAGGAGCTAATCCCTGATTATATGTTGGATTTGGATGTTTATCAAAAACATATCGATAAAGAAATAAATATTTATAGAATAATAACTGGACTGGCTAAAACCTTATCAAATAATAGAGAAGATTTCAAAATTGCCGCAATTAAGAAACAATTTGAAAGCCATAATTTAATATTAGCTTTTGATAGTACACCTCTGACACTTCATTACTTAGAACATTTAATCAAAGAGCGAGGTGAAGATTTTGAGCCATTGGTAGTTAGTGGAGCCAATAATAAAAATAAAATCTTAGCTAAAGAGTATTTCGGGTTGGGCTCGAAACATAAAAAAATATTAGGATTATGTTCTGATGCTATGGCTGAAGGGGTCAATTTACAACAAGCATCTGCAATAATATTACTTGATATGCCAAGTGTATTAAGAATTGCAGAACAAAGAATCGGTAGAATAGACAGAATGGATAGCCCGTTTGATTCTATATATGCTTACTGGCCTAATGATAGTGAACAGTTCGCTCTTAAAACGGATAAAAAGCTTGTCAATATAAGTATGATAGCAGATCAACTGATTGGCTCCAATTTAGATTTACCTGAAGAACTAATGGGAAGGCACTTGGAGCAAACTATTAAAGCCAAGGAAATGATTGATATGTACAAACAAAACGAGAATCAAGAGAATTTAAAGGACGGTATTTTTGACGCCTTTCAGCCAGTTAGAAACTTGTATCAGGGTAATGAGTCAATAGTCACCGAACAGGAATATTTAGAGCTAAAAGGTATTTCAGCTTCTGTAAGATGTAAGGTAAGTGTAGTTAATTCAGATACGACTTTCGGCTTTTTTGCTTTTAAAGCAACTGATAAATTTTCTTCGAAATGGGTTTTCGTAGATTCTGAGGGCAATATCGATGATGATCTAAAATTGATATGCCAGAAACTTAGGTCGTCATTAAAACATACATCTAGTGGAAACTGGGATAAATTGGCCATAGATCAAATGGAAAAATGTATTGACATCATTGAAAAGGAGGAAATAAACCTGTTATCGAATAAAAAGAGAAGAGCCTTTAATTTATTGAAAAAATTACTTGTTTATTATTCAAAAAAAGAAATTGATGAAGATCGAAAAGATTTAATCGCAATGCTAATCAGCGAAATTGATAGGCCTAAGACAGGAGAGGAGAGTTTAGACTTAATTTATTTATTGGATACTTGGATAGAGATTGTCCAGCCACATTTGAATGAAATAAGAACTAAAAACAGAGTTCCCAAAGTGATTTCAGATTTACTGCCCTATTTTAAGAAAAACCCTATTAAAACTAAAGAATTAGAAAGTTTAGTTAATTCAATTGAATATTCGGAAAGGTTAGGTAATCGAATAGCAGCATGTATAATTGGTGTTAAATTAAACTAATAGATAATGGTAAGTCCCTATATATCTCGTGTTGAGATTGAAAATTTCAGAAACTTTAAGTCGATCGATGTCAGGTTAGGTCACAAGCAAGTAATTGTTGGAGAGAACAATGTTGGTAAGACGAATTTTTTAAGAGCAATACAGTTAATCCTTGATCCTTCTTTTTCTGATACAGATAGAAAATTGAGCAAAAGTGACTTCCATGATAGCATTGAAAATCCATTAGAAAGCGGTGAAGTAATTAAAATAGCTATCGAATTGAAAGGTTATGAAAAGATACTTCAACTAGTTGCAAACTTGAGAGATGCAGTGATTAGTGATGATCCTCCAACCTTAAGACTGGTCTATGTTTTTCAACCAATCCTAGATGAGAACAAAGAGATAATCCGCTACGATTACCTTATATATCAAGGAAATAACCCTGAAAATTCTTTTACGCATCAAAATCGCAGCTTGTTAAATATAAAAGTTATTCGAGCATTGAGAGACGTTGAACGTGAACTAAAGTCGCTCAAAAAATCGCCTATTTTTCAATTGGTCAATCAATTTGAAATTCCTAAAAGTGAATTAGAAGATATTGCAATTGAGCTGAAAAAAGCTGCGGATACTGTCATGGATTTGGACGAAATTAAAATAGTTCAAAGCTTATTAGTAAATAAATTTCAAACGGTAGTGTAATCTAAACTCTGTCTGGTGATGTCCTAGCTCAATGATCAGCGCCCCACCAAAGGGCTAGCTGATCAAATCGAGCGGCAATCGTTCTCCAAATTTAATGGCTAATTGTTGTACTGTCAAACCCCAGTTGTGT
>NZ_JAVJQL010000016.1:0-27233 GCF_040218215.1 Fulvivirga sp. | reverse complement strand
GACTTACATGTTTCTTAGTTTTCAATATTATTAATTACAATCTGTCCTGACATTCCAATAATTATTTTATTTCTAGGAATATCAGGTTAACTTTCTTGATTACACGCCAAACGAAAGTATAATCATTATGAAAGTTGCATCTAATCTATTGGAGCATTTGAAGTCGATCTCTGTATCCTTTCTGCTGCTTATACTTTTTGCCGTTTCAGCCTGTACAACAGAAAAGGATAAACCCTTTCTTATGGGCACAGGTTTCGGCATTAACAACGCTACCCTAATTGTTGATGATCTCAAATCCGCAAGTGCTTATTATAAAGATACCTTGGGTTTTGATGTGCCTGATGAGACTCAAAACTCAGCCTATGCAGGATCAAAGTCCTTTTACATTTCATTTCCAGATTTGTCGGCTTTAGAAATACTAGCGCTTGATGATTCTATCGCTGATGACGTTAAGCCTCAGTTTATCTCTTCCTTCCTGAAAAACAATGAAGGCATTAGAATGTATTCATTATCCAGCTCGTCTGCAGATTCTTCGTCAGCTTGGCTAGCCTCAAAGGGCTTCCAAATGGACTCGATAAAGTCCTACCGTACTTCATCAGAAACTCCTGATGGCTGGTCATGGGATAATGGTGAGCCCGATGAGCGCAGGGTTGATTTTGCAAGCTTAAATCAATCAGGCAATATGCCCGGCTTTGTAGAGTACATTGATTTCGACTACCCAGGCACAATGAAACAATGGAAAACTTACTACAGCTATGGAAGACGATATGACGATCATCCCAATGGTGTTGTAGGCACTGCCGCCATTATCATTGCAGTTGATGACCTTGATGCTGCCCGCCAAGAATTTACAAAAATGGGATTTAATGAATTGGAGCCTGATAAATCAAAAACTCTCGTTCGTTTTAAATTAATCCGTAATCAGGAAATACACTTAGTAGCCCCGACTGCTACAGATGATGATATTTCTGAATTTTTAAAGACGAATGGAAGCGGTGTTTTTGCGCTGCGATTTGAGGTTGAGGATATCAATGAGACCCATAACTATCTGCAAGAGCGATTGCCGGAAGAGGCTTTAATATTAACAGATTCGGCTCAGCGTTTGGTTGTTTTTAAAGATTATGCTCGTGGTGTTCAGCTAGAGTTTGTTCAGGAACCTCAAGAGCAAGGGGCTATGGCGTTAATGCTGAGACCCAATGACAAACTTGATAGCACAGCTATCTTGCATGCTTCTGAATTGTACACGAAGTATTGCGCACTTTGTCATGGTGATGATCGTCAGGGCTATGGAGCCGATAATGCACCCTCACTCCGCTCCCACTCATTGCTAGCTACCAGTCAGGGTACTAATTTTATGCGTTACACCATCCAATATGGCCGGGCTAACACCGCTATGGCTGGCTATAGGGATTTGCAAGGTGGCCCGTTGGAGTATATCGAAATTGAATTGCTCCTAAAATGGCTGGAAGAGACTGCTGGCGTTGAAAAAGCTATTGAATTATCCAGAGAGCCAATAAAAGGCGATGCTGAGCTAGGCCAAAAATTATATGACACCAACTGTGCTGTATGCCACGGAAAAGATGGCGAAGGCATTACTGCAACGGCTTTGGGTAACCCAATGCTACTGGCAACGGCCACCGATCATTTCCTTCGCTATGCCATTGCTGAAGGACGAGATGGCACTCCTATGATAGCATTCAAAGACAGTTTGGACAGTGATGAACTAGATGCATTGACAGCCTTTCTTCGGAGCCGTGCGTCAGGCTGGGATGTTCCTAAAAAGGATACGGTGTCAATACCAAAACCTGAAAATTATGTGCTGAATCCAAATAATAAAGCGCCAAATTTTACACTCAAGGAAGGCAAGTATTTATCTGCAGAGCAGCTGATAAAAGCAATGCGAGATAGCTCACGTTTGGTATTGCTGGATGCCCGATCTGAAGTAGCTTGGCGCCAGATGCATATTCCAGGTGCTATACCTGTACCTTATTATGAAGAGCCAGAGAACTTTGTAAAAGATATCCCTAATGACAGTACATGGGTAGTAGCTTATTGCGCTTGTCCACATGCCGCTTCTGAAAGAGTAATGAATACCCTGAGAAGAAATGGCTTTAAAAATACTGCTGTTCTTGATGAAGGCATATTGGTTTGGGCACAATTGGGACATCCAGTACGGAATGGAAATTAGATTTATTCATCCGATGACTTACTTCACCTCCCCTCCAAATGGGGAATATCACCTTGAGGGAATTATAGGGTGTTTTAAATAAGTACAATAAATCAAATAAAACCGTCATTCAGAGGCTCTTTGGGCTGTTTGTGGGATGGCAGCCGTGGAATCTCTTTGAATTAGGAGATCCTCACGTCCTCTTTTGCCAAAATCTTAATGGAAAGAGGACTCAGGATGACGAAAAACGGTTTTTATTGGATTTATAACTCCGCTCGCTCGTTTTTTTAACGAGTGCATTCAGTTCCGTTCTTTTAAGTCTTCCCGTTGCAGCTGGACTCGTTGAAGAGGCTGAGCATTATAAATATTCAAGCGTTATTGATTTTACTGGTCAAAGAGTACTGTTAAAAATAACTTAATTGGTTCAAACTTAAAGTGTCTGAAGCCACTTGAAACAACTCACAAGCAGATCCATTCATCCGATGACTATCTTCATAGTGCAGAAAGTCATCGGATGAGTTAACAGCTAGACTTTCAACCAAAACCGTTAACATAATATAATGTGCAATAGCTACTGACTTTGATTAATTTCCGATTACAATCAAATTCAGAATTTATGCATCGTTCTATCCTACTCATTCTTCTATTTTCGGTCGCTTTATTATCCACTACCGAAGCACAACGCAAGAGCAAATCATCAGCCCAGTCTATCAGTTATGACCAGTCCTTATATGAAGGAATGAAATGGCGCTCAATAGGCCCCTATCGTGGTGGCCGGGCCGGAACTGCTACTGGTGTGGTTGGCAACAACAACCTTTACTACATGGGCACCGCTGGTGGCGGTGTCTGGCGCACAACTGACGGTGGCTCTACCTGGGAGTGCATATCTGACGGTTATTTTGGCGGCTCAATCGGTGCTGTGGCAGTGGCTGAGTCTGACCCTAATGTGATTTACGTAGGTGAAGGCGAGCAGACATTAAGAGGGAATGTGTCAAGCGGCCGTGGTGTGTGGAAATCTACCGATGCCGGAAAATCCTGGACATTCATTGGCCTAAAAGGGACAGAGCATATTTCCAGAATAAGAATCCACCCTACCAATCCTGACATTGTTTATGTTGCTGCCATTGGCAACTTATGGAAAGACAATAGTGAGCGTGGTGTTTACCGCAGTATGGATGGTGGTAAAAGTTGGGAGCGCATTCTCTATGTAAGCGATAAAGCTGGCGCTGGAGATTTGATCCTCGACCCTAACAACCCTAGAATAATGTATGCCGCCACATGGCAAATGAAAAGAAATGGCTACAGAATGGATAGTGGTGGTCCTGACAGCAAGATTTTTAAAAGTACAGACAGCGGTGATAGCTGGGCTGAAATCAAAGAAAACGGACTACCAAAAGGGCCATGGGGAATTGTTGGCTTGGCTGTGTCACCAGTAAATTCAGAGCGTGTATGGGCGATCATAGAAGCCAAAGATGGCGGTCTTTTCAGGTCTGATGATGCAGGTAAAACCTGGATAAAAACAAGTGCTAATCGTGCCTTACGCTCAAGGGCATGGTATTACAGCCGTATAGCCGCTGACACCCAGAATGAGGACATGATATATGTGATGAACGTAAGCTATGGTGTGTCCAAAGACGGTGGCAAAACTTTTGAACTTAAAAATGCACCACATGGCGATCATCATGATTTGTGGATTGATCCAAACAACAATCAGCGAATGGTCATAGCAGATGATGGTGGTGCTCAAATATCTACTGATGGAGGAAATAACTGGACCACTTATCACAACCAGCCTACAGCGCAGTTTTACCGTGTTGCTACTGACAATAGCTTCCCATACCGGATATATGGAGCTCAGCAGGACAATTCGGCTATAAGAATAGCAAGCAGAAATGCTGGAAACGCCATTACTGAAAGTGACTGGGAATCCACAGCTGGTGGTGAAAGCGCTCATCTGGCCCCAGACCCAAAGAATAATGACATTGTATACGGTGGTACTTACAAAGGCTATATGATGCGTATGGACCACTCAATAGACCAGGAAAGGTCAACCAATGTTTGGCCTGATAATCCTGCTGGTTCTGGTGTTGAAGTGATGAAATATCGTTTCAATTGGAATTATCCAGTCTTCTTTAGCCTTCATGACAAGAACAAATTGTATGCTGGTAGCAACTACCTGCATGTTACCACTAATGAGGGTCAGTCGTGGGAAGTGATTTCACCAGATCTTACCAGAAATGAACCAGAGACCTTACTTTCTTCAGGTGGACCTATCACACAGGACAATACAGGAGTAGAATTCTACGGAACCATTTTTGCCACTGCTGAATCGGCACAAGAAGAAGGAGTTCTTTGGGTAGGATCTGATGATGGACTGGTACATGTTACTAGAGACGGTGGTAAAACATGGAAAAATGTAACTCCTCCAGGCTCCCCTAAATACAATATGATGAATTGCATTGATGTAAATCCACATGTTAAAGGTGGAGCTTACCTAGCTGCCACCAGCTATAAATTTGGTGACTACACCCCTTACCTCTATAAAACTACCGACTATGGAGAAACATGGACTAAGATCACCAGTGGCATCGATAATAGTCATTATACACGAGCCATCAGAGCTGATAAGGTAAAACCGGGTTTGCTTTATGCTGGTACCGAATGGGGCATGTATGTTTCTTTCAATGACGGTATCAACTGGCAGCCTTTTCAGCTGAATTTGCCTATTGTAGCCATCAGAGACTTACAAGTACGGGACAATGATTTGATTGCAGCCACTCATGGTAGAAGTTTTTGGATCATTGATGACCTGACGCCACTGCACCAACTTAATGACGAGGTAGCCGCCAGTAATTTTTATTTGTTTAAACCAGATGACAGCTATAGAATAAATCAGGGAGGCTGGGGTGAGCCAAATACCAAGCTGGTAGGTGAAAATCATCCCGATGGAGTGATGGTGCATTATTATCTCAAGGATTTAGCGGATAAAGATTCTGTAAGCATTAAAATTTTAGATGGCAGCGGTGAGCTCATATCTACCTTTTCAAATCACTCCAAAGACAAAAAGCTGGCTATTAAGCCTGAAAAGGGAGGAAATAGAATGGTTTGGGATATGCGCTATCCAGGCTTCAAAGAGTTTAAAGGTATGATTTTATATTCATCGCCAAACAGGGGGCCAAAAGCTATGCCGGGTAACTATACTGTACAATTAACAGTAAATGGAAAGACCATGGAGCAACCTTTCACCATACAGAAAGACCCAAGGCTTCCCAACACTATGGAGGATTATAAAAAACAGTTTGAGTTCTTAATGAAAGTAAGAGATAAAGTAAGTGAAGGGCATCAGGCCATCATAGACATAAGAAAAACCAAGGAAGACATTAACTACTTACGTGAAAAGATAAAAGGACAATCAGAGTTTGATCAGATAAAAAACATGGCAGATGAGCTTTATAAAGAGTTGGATGTTATTGAAAACAACATCCACATGACTAAAAATGAAGCTTATCAAGATCCGCTTAATTTTGGTATTCGTATCAATAACCGATTGGCCTTCTTAATGGCTGACCAGCAGCGTGGTGACTATCCACCCACTGACCAGGCCGAAGAAGTAAGAAAACAAGTAACCAGTGAAATGGATAAGGAACTCAAAGACTTAGATAAGGTTTATAAGGAAAAGCTAAATCAATTAAATAAGGCTGTTCAAGACAAAGGTCTTAAGTTATTGGAAGGACCAGCGCCAGAGGTGAATCAATAGTAGAGTATTCTCCTAGCCCCCTTCAAAGGGGGCTTTTAAGAAAGAAACATTATAGTTAATATATTGATTTGAATAAGAATTTTAAGTGAAAGTAAGCTACACCAATTGGACAAATAGGGACATATTCCTTATTTTATTTGCCCTATCGTGCCTTTTTATTGGATATTATTACAATCAAGGGCTAACAGAGGCTGTGGTGATAGTGACTCTGGTAATATTATTTCCATTATCTGTTGGTCTTCCAACATTACTTAGGAATGTAATGAACAAAAGGCCTCAAGAAATATGGATCCTTATTGTTTACATAATGGCCTTGGTTACATTGGCAATACTCACCAATATATGGTGGTTATTTTTTATTTTTCCTGGAATTGGATTCATGACATTCCTTTTCGCCCTAATTAGGAATTATTTAAAAAGTTAATTTCACTTGAATACTATATCACTTTGAGGGGATTATAGGGTTGTTTTGATAAGAAATAAATGAACAAAGCCCATGATTAAAGTCATGGGCTTTGTTCGGTTAAGCATTTATCTTTAAATTGATGTTATTAAACACTATTGATTTGAAGAATATTTTAGTTGCCCTTGATTTTGATGATGGTGAGCAATTGCTCCTTGATAAAACATATGAATTAGCTACTGCCTTTAAGTCAAAAGTGTGGCTTTTACATGTTTCTGCTCCAGAGCCTGACTTCATAGGGTATGATGTTGGGCCACAGTACATAAGAGATACAAGGGCATCGGATTTAAGAAGTGAACATAAGCAGTTACAAGCATTAGCCAATGTTTTGAAAGAAAAGGGAATTGATGCAGAGGGTTTATTAATTCAAGGTGCTACTATTGATATGGTATTGGAAGAATCTAAAAAATTAAACATTGACCTGATAATAACAGGACATCAAGAACATAACTTTTTGTATCGGGCTTTTGTAGGAAGCGTTTCTTCTGAAATTGTCAAAAAATCAAAAATGCCAGTTCTTGTAGTGCCATTGTAAGCTATACGCGCATTTCATACACCCTTTAATATATCTGGAAAGAAGGTATCTTCTATGTTGAAAAACAAGCCTCAGGTCGATTAAATTATATTTCGATCAAAAAATAGACATATCATTACCATTATAGTTGTTGGAATGTTGTAAACCTTGGTTTTCCACATTTCAACAACTTATCTAATCCTATAAACAACTCTTCTATAAGTGAACACCCTCAGTAGTATTGAGAGGTCACAATTTCGCTGTTATTTTAATAGGAAGCGGGATCGCAAACTCAAAATAGTGATCCTTCCCGGTGGTCGAGATGTCACAGACACCTTCTAGCGTTTATCCCGCAACTTCCTTGCTCATAGGTTTACTGGATTACTCCAGCTTCATATTCTTTTTCATTCTTCAATACGAACCTGATCCTGTTCAATAGTTTTCTTGCTACTTTAATAATCGCTTTGTTGGGCTCGATATGCACAATGGCTGATTTATAAGCCAACAGTAAAGCAGGGTCCTTTCTCATAGCCGTCCATGCACATTCAACCAGAATGAACTTCAAGTAACTATTGCCCCTTCGTGTTATTCGCCCAACATGAGAAGTCTCTCCGCTACTTCTGGAATTTGGTACTAAGCCAAAATAACAACAAAGTGATTTTAGTGATTTAAAGCGGTTTATATCTCCAATTTCAGTCAGTAAGGTCATGGCTGAAATCATTCCTATAGAAGGAATGCCCATTAATAGGTTCACTTTTTTTACGTACTTCTCTGATCTTGCCAACCCTCTAATATTTTTATTGAGTTCCTTGCCTAATACCTCCAGATGGTTCAATTCTGAAAGATATACCTTCATGGAATGCTTGGCTGATTTGCCAAGAGATAGCGTATTTAGCCACTCCAAAAAACCTTTTGACCAAATTTTACCACTAAACTCATCAGGGATTTCCACCCCAAAGAACATCAAGAAAAACTTGATCCTGTTTTTTACTCTGGTTCTGTTCCTCACAATCCTATCCCTGGTCCTAAGTAAGGCCCGGTCCTGCTCAATCTGTTGGTCCGGTACATAAATAGCATTGAGGTCTCCGTTCTTTAAACTTCTTCCTAGCTTTCTACTATCGATCCGGTCACTTTTATGCTTCTTTTCCTTATCCATTGTGGGTACATCTGCCGGATGGATTACCAAACAATTTATCCCCATTGAAGCCAATCTCCGCTGCGTAGAAAAACCAGAGAACCCAGCTTCATATACACAGTGGTAAGTGGCCCCAGGATAATGTTTCTTTAAAAAAACCATCAGTAAACTGCTATCTGGTGGTTGGGTGAAGGTCTTTAATTCAAACTCTTGACTAAATACACTCACTTTCCAACTCTTGAGATGGACATCTATTCCAATATAGATATCCTCTCCCTCAAAACTTCTTTGTAACTTAACTCTATTCATAAGCTTCGGTGTTTGGTTTATCACTCCTTAATAGATAAATCTATTTGTGAAAACCAACCCGAAGTTTATTTTTCAATCATACGAACTCAAAAGTTTGGCGTCATTGCGAACGTAGTGAAGCAATCTCTTCTAAGGACTCGCAGACAACCATGAGATTGCTTCGATTTCTCGCAAAGACGAGATTTTAATACTTTTGATACACCTCCTTTTTGATATTTAGCCTAATTCTATGGCCTCACCCAAATAATCTATAAAAGGCTGGCCGTCCAATCTTTTACCAGTGGCCTTATAAATAGCATTACCAAGTGCAGCCGCTACTGGTGGCAAACTAGGTTCTCCAAGACCCGTTGGGTCGATACCATTTTGCACGAAGTGCGTTTCAATTTCAAGTGGCGCTTCATTATGCCTTATCAGTTTGTATTCATTAAAGTTTTTCTGATCAGGCACGCCATTGGTAAATGTCATGGCACTGTACATGGCATGACCAATACCGTCAATAATTCCTCCTTCTACCTGATTTAATGCGCCTTCGGGGTTTACTACTATCCCGCAGTCAATGGCGCACCACACTTTTTGAACGCGTGGTTTTCCATCCTTCATCATCACATCCACTACTTGAGCAACATAGGAGTTATGGCAATAGTAAGCAGAAACACCTCTGGTTACTCCAGGAGTTTCGGTACCCCAATTTGATTTCTCTTTTACCAATTTCAATACACCCGCATATCTTTCGGGGTCATAATCATTATTTTCTCCAACAGGGTTAGACTTAGCCCTGTCAAAAAGCTCTAATCTAAAGTCTATAGGGTCTTTGCCCATTGTTTCTGCCACCTCGTCAAGGAAAGATTGCTCGGCAAATGCAATAAAGTTTGATCTTGGAGCTCTCCATGCACCTGTCGATATTGTCGACACAAGATTGTGGTTTTCCGATAAATAATTATCCAATGCGCCAGCAGGAAATCTATTTTCAAAAACAGGGCTTCCATCTACACCTGCCCCTTTGATTTTAATGGCAGTAAGGTTATTACTCTCATCAAAAGCAGCCGAATACTTTACTTTATAAGCAGGGCGGTAGGTTCCCTGTGTCATATCGTCTTCTCTGCTGTATACCAGTTTAATAGGGGCGCCTACATGTTTGGAGATCATGGTGGCTTCAACGCCAAAGTTTCCATAAAGTCTTCTCCCAAATCCACCACCCATTCTCGTCATCATAATGGAAACATTATCTTCAGGCATGCCTAAAACTTGGGCAATGGTCTTGCTTAGATATTCCGGTGTTTGAACAGGACCAACCAATTCTGCCTTGTCAGCACTAACATTGGCAAAGAAGTTCATTGGCTCTAATGTATTGTGCGCAAGGAAGGGCGCACTATATTCCCTCTCAATGGTTTTAGCAGCATTTTTAAAGGCTGCATCGGGGTCACCATCCTTTCTTGCCGGTTCAGCAGCATCTTTGGTCATTAATGCTGATAGCGACTCCATGTAGTTGGTGGTGCTTTCGCCAGTACCCTCTACATATTCCCATTCTACTTTTAGTGCCTTTTTGGCTTTCATTACCTCCCATGTAGAATTGCCTACAATGGCAATCTGCTCAGGGAAGGCATTAACATCTGACCATTGCTTCTCTATGCCTTCAGGATATACATTAAATGAAAATACATCTTTAATTCCAGGCATAGCTTTAGCTTCAGTGGCATCCATGGACTTAAGCTTCATGCCGAAGCCCTCTGGGTGTACTATCATGGCAATGAGCATACCGTCTGCCTTGTAGTCGAGGCCAAACAAGCTCTCACCTTTAATTATCTTCGGCCCATCCACATTCTTGGTAGGGTGGCCGATTATTTTAAAATCTTTTAGATCCTTAAGTTTAACTTCTTCAGGAACTTCAATACCTGCAGCAGCGGATGCTACTTCACCATAAGTCATTGATTTGCCCGATGCATGGCTAATTACACCCTTGTCTGTTGTCAGCTCGTCAGCAGAAACTCCCCACTGTTTGGCGGCAGCTTCAAGAAGCATCCTACGGGCAGTGGCACCTGCCATTCGCAAGCTTTGCCATCCTTGTCTGATAGATTGGCTTCCTCCAGCTAACTGGCGTGTATATTTTTGGATATCATAACCGGCCTGTTCAACAATCACATCTTTCCAGTCAACGTCCAGCTCTTCGGCTACAATCATCGGCATAGAGGTTTTTACATTCTGGCCGATTTCAGGATTTGGAGACATAATAGTTACTATGCCATTATCACCGATCTTAAGAAAAGCATTGATATTGAACCATTCATCAGGCATTTGCTTGATTTGCTCAGGCGTAGGGGAGCAGGATGCCAGCCAGCTAAAGCCTAAGATAATACCACCGGTAGAAGCAGTGGTGACCTTTAAGAATGATCTACGATTATATTTGGTTTTAATAAGTGTCATTGTGTTAAGTTTTTAGGTAGGATGAATTAGCTATTGGCCGCGGTTTTAATGGCTTTCTTAATCCGTGTATAGGTTCCGCAGCGACAGATATTGCCGCTCATTGCATTTTCAATCTCCTGATCTGTTGGATTAGGGTTTTGCTTAAGTAAAGAAGCTGCACTCATGATCTGTCCACTCTGGCAATAGCCACATTGTGGAACATCATGTTCGATCCATGCTTTTTGAACCGGATGATCCTGTCCCTTTGATAGTCCTTCAATAGTAACTACTGGATTTTCTCCTACTGCAGATATCGGAATCTGACATGATCGTGTGGCCACACCATTAAAATGAATGGTACAGGCACCACATTGACCAATGCCGCATCCGAACTTTGTTCCTACTAGATCGAGGTGATCTCTAAGTACCCATAACATGGGCGTGTCAGGGGCAGCTTCTACTTGCTGCGCCTTTCCGTTGATAGTGATTGTATATTGTGCCATGATAGCTTTAATATACTTTTATTTAAGCACAGATAAAAGACAATGTATATAGAAAGACTATTGACTGGGATGAATGGTAATGATTCTTAGACTAATGTTGCTTTTCGAATTTCAGACTAAACCAGGTGCGGTCGACATATACCTCTACCAATTTTCCGTCAGCATAAGTATAGATGTTTTCCTTTCCATTAGGGAGTGAGAGTTTGTACTTGTGATCGCCAAGGGCTTCTAAAGGGCAGTATTCTAAAAACCTCTCAGAGAATACACTTTTAATGTTAATAGGTTCTTCAAAATACATTTTAGCTGAAAAATAGGAGATGTCTGCATTTTCCAGATTGAAATGTTTATCAGGAAACTTGAAACATTTATAGCTATTATCAAAGTATTCCATAGAAGCGGAATCCTCCTTGGTTTTATTCATATAAATGCCTGAGTAGCTTTTCTTTATACGGTTGTTTTCAATTAAAAGATCATGCTCTGTTTTTCTGTTATACGACTTCCACAATACCTTGAAAGTAACATCTGAAATAACCAAATAAGATGTCATGCCAGCATCTTCCACCTTAGTGGCACTGATCTCTCCGATTTTATCACCGCGCAGGTTGATGGTGTAGGAATGCTGCTGGGCAGTAGCATCCTGAGTGAAATTGACTCTGAATAATAGTAATGATATGACAATGATGAATCTATAGGGCATGGCCTAATATATGATTTTAGTATTCATTCCTTCCATGAACGACAACAATTACAAACAATTATTATCTACTGGATTTTTATTAGAAGGAAACCGTTCAATTATTCATGATAAAAGGCACTTTTAAATAAAAGTCTTCAAATACGAAACAAATGATTAAGTGTACCGTATTTTTCTCGTATCCATTTACGAAACAAATAATTGGAATATTGCGCAACCATTTTATAAATAGGTGGTCTAATACTTAACGAAGAAATTATGAAAGGTACTTACTTGGGTGAATTTCAGGAAGTTGTATTGCTTTCCATTCTCATTTTGCAGGAAGAATCTTATGGAGTAAGAATCCAGGAAGAGATTCAAAAGGAGCTTAAAAGAACCATAAGCAGGGGAGCACTGCATACTGCGCTTACCAGATTGGAAGAGAAGGGCTTTATTAAATCTGAGATGGGCGGGGCAACCGAAGAGCGCGGTGGGAGGCGAAAGCGTATTTACACAGTCACCAATCTTGGAAAGGAATCACTAAAAGAAGCAAGGGCCGTACGTGAGCAATTGTGGACCAAAGTACCGGATTGGGCGGTAAATATCAATTATGCTTTATGACAAAAGAAGACAGGCCACCGAGGGTGTTCGAGCGACTATTCGAATGGTTTTGTGCTGATGATTTTTTTGAAGAACTACAGGGAGACCTTGAGGAAGCTTACTATCATAATGTAGAAGTTCATGGTACTGCTGTAGCCCGAAACATATATAGGAAGGAGGTTTTGCTGATGCTAAGGCCTTCAGTAATGAAGAAAATAAAAGGTCGTTTTAAAAACTCAAACTCAAACAACATAGACATGATACGTAATTACCTAAAAATTGCCGTAAGGAATATACTTGGACAGAAGCTGTATTCCTTCATTAACATTTTTGGCCTGGCCGTGGGCATGGCCGCCACCATTCTCATCTCACTTTACGTGCAAAACGAACTCAGCTATGACAAATACCATGATAAGGCCGACAGGATTTACAGAGTATCACGGGAATGGTTAAATCAGGATGGTGAATCAAGTTTGCACTTGGGCCATATAGCACCACCTTTTGCTCCATTGATCGAGAATGATTTTGAAGGCGTTGTGGAGCAGGCGGTAAGACTTATGAGTGGCTATGGTCCGTTGATGAGTACTGCCGATGGAGAAAAGCAATTTGAAGAAGATAACTTTTTCTTTGCTGATGCAGATGTTTTTAAAGTTTTCTCCTGGGAGTTTATTAAAGGAAAACCTGAAACGGCCTTGGTTGAACCAAACACTTTGGTGCTATCTGAGACGGCAGCAAAAAGGTATTTTGGTGATGAAGACCCAATAGATAAGTCATTGACTTTCAATAATTTCGGATTGGAGATTGAAATGAAGATTACAGGTATTATTCAGGATGCTCCCAATAATTCCCACTTTCATTATAACATGATTGCCTCATTTCTTACCTATGAAAATGTGGTGGGCAAAGAGCAGCTGATGCAACAGTTTGGTAGCAATAACTTCTCTACCTTTTTACTGTTTCCTGAAGGTGTGAGCCCTACAGAATTCGAGGCTGGAGTGCCCGCATTTATGGATAAGCACTTAGGTCAAAGTAATGATGGGAATCCGGCATCATTAACCAATAAATTGCATTTAATGCCATTGACTGACATTCATTTGCATTCGCATTTGGATAGCGAAATTGAGGCCAATGGCGATATTAAGTACGTGTATACCTATATTATTATTGCCTTGTTCATTTTGCTTATAGCCTGCATCAACTTTATGAACCTTTCTACAGCACGGTCAATGAAACGTGCGAAGGAGGTAGGGGTAAGAAAAGTGATGGGCGCTTTCAGAACCTCATTGATCAGACAGTTTATAACGGAGTCTGTATTGCTTGCCACGGTATCAGCGATATTGGCCGTAGGAATAGTGGTGGTAGTAATGCCCTGGTTCAACAATTTTTCAGGAAAACAGCTGTCATTAACCACGGTTGATCCGTTGTTTTTCTCAGTATTACTTTTAGGTGTGGTTTTAGTGGTAGGGCTGATTGCAGGCAGTTATCCAGCTTTTTACCTATCAAACTTTACTCCGGTAAAGGTTTTGAAAGGGGCAAAACTCAACAGCCACAAGAAGGTGAACCTGCGATCTGTTTTAGTGATTTTTCAATTTTTTATTTCCATCTGTCTGATCATAGGTGTGGGTGTTATTGGTGATCAAATAGAATACATGAAAACGAAAGACCTGGGGTTTAGAAAGGACAATATGATCGTGCTGCCATCTAACCAACAGATACATGATAATTTCCAGATGATCAGAGACAGGCTAATGAAACAGCCGAGTATTGAAGATGTGACCTTTGCCAGTCGGGTGCCTTCAGGTAGGTTATTGGATTCACAAGGTGGACAGGCTGAGATAGGTGGTGAGATGGTTAATATCAATTTCAGAATTGCCGATATCCATGTTGATCACAGCTATTTAAAAACGCTGGACGTGAAATTCCTGGCAGGACGAAACTTTGATTATAACCTGGCCAGTGATTCTACTGAAGCTTTCATATTAAATAATGCGGCTATACTTGGACTTGGGTACACATCCCCTGAAGAGGCAGTGGGCAAGAAATTTAATTATGGTGGCAGAAATGGGTTCATTACTGGTGTGGTAGACGATTTTCACTTTGAATCTTTACATCAATCCATCGCACCTATGGTCTTTCTTATCACTCAGGGTAGGGCCAGAAATGTTATTGTTCAGTTTAAAGAAGGAATGGAAATTGAGGCCTCAGATTATCTGAAAGGGGAATGGGAGACACTTCGTCCGGGTTCTACATTTGACTACTATACCATAAGCGAAAGTTTTAATGACCAGTATATGGCAGAAGAGAAGCTCAGCCAATTAGTATCTTACTTTTCATGGCTGACTATCTTTGTCGCGGTGCTGGGGCTTTTTGGCCTGTCATCTTTTAGCATTGAACAAAACATCAAGGAAATAGGTATTAGAAAGGTGTTAGGTGCCTCTGTAGGCAGTGTAATGTACTTGTTTACCAAACGTTTTGCCATATTGGTTATTATAGGTATTATCATTGCTATTCCGGCAAGTTATTATGGAATGACAGAATGGCTTTCTGGATTTCCGTATGCCACAAGCCTGAAACCGATGACTTTTATTGTAGGAGGAGTGTCTGCCTTATTGTTGGCCATTGTTACAGTGAGTTATGAGATCATAAAAGCTGCTGTGTCTAATCCGGTGAGTACGCTGAGGAGTGAGTGATTTTCAATGAGCAATTGGCAATTAACAATGAACAGTTAGCAATCGATATTTAAATAGTTCGTTAGTTGATAACCATTGAAAATTGGTAAATGAGCATGGTTCGCTTTAATTTGCGGGCTATGCTTTTTTTATTTCCAATAACATCTATTTATGCCCTTTGATAACTGGCAAATTCTGGCTGCCGGGCTATTAGCCGGAATCATCCTTGGGCTTTCTAAGTCTGGCATCAAAGGCATAGCCATGCTATGTGTGGCCATAATGGCCATTACCTTCAGTGCTAAAGCTTCTACAGGGATTTTGCTGCCCATGCTTATAGGTGCCGATGTGCTTGCTGTCACCTATTATCGCAGACATGTGCAATGGCCTTATCTCATTAAAATGATGCCCTGGATGATGGCAGGAGTACTGATAGGGGTATGGACAGGCAATGATGTGTCTGAGCATATTTTTAAGCAAGGGATGTCGGTCATTATCCTCATCAGTGTGGTGATTATGTTTTGGTGGGACAGGAGTAATAAGAACCTGACCAACAATAAACTGATTGCTCCTGTAATGGGGCTCAGTGCTGGATTTGCTACCATGGTGGGTAATCTGGCAGGCGCATTTTCCAATATCTACTTTCTGGCTATGCGCTTGCCGAAAGATCAGTTTATAGGTACAGCTGCCTGGTTGTTCTTTATCATTAACTTATTCAAGTTGCCCTTCCATATTTGGGTATGGGGAACCATAACTACCTCATCCTTAATGACTAGCGCTTCGCTATTTCCAGGAGTGCTCATAGGTTTCTTTGGAGGAGTGAGGCTGGTAAAACTTATCAGAGAGAAGCGATTCAGGCAAATGATTTTGCTGCTCACGGCTATTGGGGCGGTGATTATTTTGATTAAATAAACTGCTGAGATACCAAATTACTATAGGTTTCAAAAATGTAAACTTTTAATTTCCGGCCCGCCTGCCGAAGTAGTACTGAGGGAGGCAAGACAAAACCTAATAGGACCGTCTCTTCGAAACAGAGCATAGCGGAGTGAGAAGTCTCCTAATCATTATCCGCAAAACCTAAAGGGAGATGTCTCATTCCGCTGCACTTCATTTCGACATGACGGATCTTAATTTTGCGGCCCGTCTCCCGGAAGGCAGGCAAGACAAAACCTAATAGGACCGCCTCTTCGAAACAGAGCATAGCGGAGTGAGAAGTCTCCTAATTACTAAGTGAGAAGCCTAAAGGGAGATGTCTCATTTCGTTGCACTTCATATCGACATGACGAACTATAAGCATTTTCGCTATTACGGAATATTTCTTCCAATATGTAAAAAGAAAGAAAAATGTCTGTAATCTCCTTTACCAAACTCGGATTAATAATTTTTCCTATCTTGTTTGATCTTCTAACATCAATCAAGACTAATGAATAAATTCTTACGAATTATCACCATAGTTTTACTCTGTGCTATCACTGCCCAGGCTCAGGACAAGAAAGCCAAGGAGCTTGACGGTTTTATTAAAAAAGGCATTGCTGACTGGCAAATACCGGGACTGGCGGTAACTGTGGTTAAAGATGGCGCACCAGTCTTTACCAAAACCTATGGTGTAAGGAATCAGGATGATGGGACTAGGGTTGATGAGCATACCTTGTTTTCCATGGCATCTACAACCAAAGCTATGGTGGCCATGGCAATGGCCATGCTGGTAGATGAAGGCAAAGTGAGTTGGACGGATAAAGTCACAGATCATGTACCTTATTTTAAACTCTCTGATCCATACATCACTGCAGATGCCACTGTAAAGGATTTATTGACCCATAACCTGGGGCTTGGCAATGCGGACCTCATCTGGTATGGCATAGAACTAGATGCTGAAGAAACAATCAAAAGGATGCGTCACGCGCCAATAGCTTATCCATTGCGTGGCGGTTATGTCTATCAGAATATCATGTATGCTGTAGCAGGAGAGGTCATCAAGGCTGCGAGCGGTATGGAGTGGAATGACTTTGTTAAAGCCAGGATTCTGGATCCATTGGGTATGAATGATACCAAACTGGTTTCTAAAGATGTAAAGGCTGTTGACAACAGGGTAACTCCACATTTATTAAATGATGAAGATAAGCGCATCACTTTCCCTACAACTTTTAGTGATGGCATAGGCCCTGCAGGTATGATTTGGTCATCCATTTCTGACATCAATAAATACTTAAAGTTTATTCAGCAAAATGGTGTAAATCAGGGAGATACGTTAATAAAAAGCAACACTTTCGAATACCTGTTTACACCACAAGCGTTGATATCTAAAAATAGCTTTTATCCTACTACACAGCTCACCAAACCGCACTGGACGAGCTATGGATTAGGTTGGTTTCAGCATGATTACAAAGGGGAGAAGGTGGATTTCCATACGGGTAGCCTTGCCGGGTTGATTGCTATCAACGGGCAGCTCAGAGATTATAATTTGAGTGTTTATGTGTTTGGAAATATGGACCATGCCGAGCTACGTCATGCCATCATGTATAAAGTTTTTGACCTGTACGCATTGGGTGGTGACCGTGACTGGCGTAAGGAGATATTTGATCTGTATGAAGGCTTTAAAGCAGAGGGTGAAGCTAATGTCAGGAAAGCCAAGGAAAGCAGAGTAGAAGGCACGAAAACAACGCTGGAGTTAGCGGCATATGCCGGTACTTACAAGCATCCCATGTATGGCGAGATCATCATTACCCAAAAGGATGATAAGTTGCATTTTAACTTAAATAATAAACATCAGGGGCTGTACGAGCATTGGCATTACAATACCTTTAGCTATGTGGATGAATTCTCGGGGTTAACTGATAGTCAATTCAATTTCGAAATCAGTGCTGAGGGTAAAGCTAAAATCCTGTATTTCTGGGGCTATGGGTTTGTGAAGGAATAAAAAAGCAGAGAGGCTTTCAATAGTTTAGCCTCTCTGCTTTATGCATTATAATTTATATGGCTTACGATATTTGTAATGCAATTTGGCTTTAGCCACACCACCTTTATCACCAATAAACTTCTCTTTTAAAGGATCCCACTGGATGGTTTGTCCAAGGTCACAGGCAATGTTGCCTAATGTACAAACGGTACAAGAGCTATGGCCGATCTCTACCGGCACCACAGGATCTACACGATCACGCACCGCATTGATGAAGTTTTGTGGATGTGCGATAAGCTGCTCATAAGGAACCTCTTTATCCGACTTATCTGCAGGCATTAATGAATCATCAGAAGCCAGGTAATGCTCGCGCGATACTTCTAACCAGCCTTTATCACCCATAAACTTCACACCCTTGGTCAACTTATCATTGAAAGGCTCAGAAGTTACAACTGCGCCACTGGCATATTTAAATTGCATGAACTCTTTACCGTCACCAATAGGTGCCGCTTCAACAGGACCATTACGATCCATACCAAGTCCCCACTGGACGATGTCAAACATGTGTGCACCCCAGTCGGTAGTGAAACCGCCACCAAATTCTTTGTACCAGCGCCAGCCGCCCCAGAATTCTTCATCTTTTGGAGGGTTAAGTGATATAGGAGGGTTTAACTCTTTGTTATAGTGTAAGTTACCAGGTAATGGACCAAGCCATAAATCCCAGTTCAGATCTTCAGGAACATCCTCAGCAGGCAGGGTGTAAGGAGTAGGGGGCGCTCCTACATAAGCATTAACCTTTTCTATTTTTCCAAGTCCGCCAGTCTGTACCATTTTAACGGCATGCTGGAAATTAGGATCTGAACGCTGCTGACTACCAATACCTAAAACGCGGTTGTTTTTACGTGTAGCTTTAACCAGCGCCTGACCTTCTGTAATGGTAAAAGTCATCGGCTTTTCGAGGTACACATCTTTGCCGGCTTCAACAGCAGCAATGGCTACCAGCGCATGCCAATGGTCAGGTGTGGCGATCACCACCGCATCGATATCAGGACGGGCTAACAGGTCCTGATAGCGCTCATAAGTTTTGATTTCAACTTTTTTCTTTTCCTTCTCATAATGCTCGTTCAGTACGTTTTCAAAACGGGTACGCTTACGGCCATATACATCGCAGCCGGCCACCACAGTAACGCCTTCCACCTGGATAAAAGCACGCAATAGATTCATGGCCTGCTGACCGATACCAATAAAACCAAGCTTCACTTCCTTGGCGGCAAAAGGGTTGGCCAGGGAAGTTAAAGAGGGCAGGATGGTGATACCGGCAAAGCCCGCTGCCGATTTTTTGATAAAACTCCTCCTTGAGGATTGATACTTAGAATTCATAGTTATTAAGTGTAGTTAAAATAGTTAAGTGTTTTAAGTTAAAGTATTTTGTCTTGATCAGTGTTATAACATGGTATAAAACTGCTTTTAAATGGTTTAATGCAAGATAATTGCCCCGAATGGGATAAATCACTATCTTGAAGAAAGACCGTATCCCAAACACTACATAACAACCTGTAAACCAACTGACTATGATACGATTAAGCATTATTAGTTTCTTACTCATTTTAACCACCAAAACCATGGCACAGCCTGATTTTTACCATTTGAGCGTTAACAGCGAGAATATCAAATTTACCTGCTATTTGAACGGATTTCCTGTTTATGCTTCTGAAGATCAGTATGACGCGACTGTGTCATTGCCGATACAGCTGTTTTTGATAAGTAAGAACAACGTACTGAAAATAGAGGCCGAGGCGTATGATAAAAGCAAGCCCGGAACGCTGGAGGCTGATGTAGCGCCATTTTCGCAAGGCGAGATGGTAGACACTGGCGGAATAGACGCCAAGCTAAGTATGGAAGTAACGGACATGAGCAGTAAGGAAATGACCTTTGATAATGAGCGGTTCGATTTCTCTGATTTGCTACTTACCGGTGACCCGCTAAAGGAAGCTGATGTAAAAGCGTTTGGCAAGAAACTGTATGGCTACCTTGTGGCTGGTGATGCCAAAGGCTTTGTAGGTGAAATGAATGTAAAGATCAGAGACTATGCCGCGACCAATCCATATACTGAAGAGCAAATGCGTGAAGGATTGACACAGCAGCTGCAGCAAACATTTTTTAGCCAGAAGCACGAGGCTGTGGCTGACGATCAGATTTCTGTGGTGAGTTATAGTGATGGCAGAATTTGGGAGATAAAAATTGGTGGCGAAGAATTTCTGAAGTACAGCGAGGATGGAGTTTCTATGCAGATGCCTGTGTATGTAGGCAGCGTAAAAGGAAAACTGAGTATCGTCCGGTAGGGTGACATTCTAATAATGTCTATTTAACATAATATAAATTATATAACAAACATAGCAAATTCCGTAATACGAGGAACGAGTATTTATACATAAAATCAGTTATCGGATGCAGTACGATAACGTCTACGATTTTATGTTAAGGAATTTGCGGCTCGGCTAGCACCCATGCTTTTTATATAATTGCTATTATGTCTGCGTTCGTACCTCACTTGCTTGGCTCTCGGCAGCCAAGTAAATAGAACACACAAGCTTTCCCTCCGTGATGAAGAAAGTTCTGAACGGTCTGTGCATCTAGGTTCGTTGTTATATAATTAGTCGTTATATTAAATAGCCGCTCGGCCAGCGCGCTATATCATCCGCACGGCTTGCCCTGTCCAAACAGCTATTAATAGTTTTACCCACCCGCTGTCAGGCTGATGCCTGATGAGCCTACACTAATGCAAGAGATTTCCAGGCAAAGCTCAGCGCTTATAATTTCAATATTCGGGGAATTGTACGGTTTGATTTCAAATACGCTATTCTCAGCGATTTGGAATTTGCCTGTAAAACACTTGCAAGCCAACGCTTTGTTAAAAGCAATAATTGCTATGTGTATATAATGGCTCACAGGTTTGATTGTTTTGAATTGTGTTCGCTTTACGCTCATGCCGCTAGGCAAATACTTTTGGCATTGCCCCAAAAGAATTCAAAAGGTCTAGCCAAAATAATCACTTCCACCCACTGGCCTACGCACGCCCGGTATTTTGGCAGGCCTACACTCATGTCCTATTTAACATAATATGTTCGATTTTTTTATCCCCAGAAAATATATTTTCCGCTTCTTTTTTCAGTTATATATTTTTCGTTATCAAAGCCCATTCCTTTGATATACTGTTTATCAAAAATTGTTGCCAAATCTGGAGCTGTCAAAATAGTTTCTGAACGAGCAACTATTCCGCTATTGATTTTATTAACTAAAAAACCTCCGCATACTTCAAGTTCATCAGAGCAAAAGAGTTTACCATGTAACTCTTCCCTCATAAGTAAGAAGTTTACAAAATGAATTGGTTTTCTTTTCTGAGCTATCAAAGTCAAAATAAAAACTTCCAAATCATCAAGTTTTACAACCCATGGAAAGCAATCATCATTGCTGATTTCTAAGAGAACTGATAGATCATTTTGAATCTGACCAAATGATTTTAGGTTTACAATTATGGAAAAATCCCCGCCCTTGTATTTAGTTGTATCAATTTCCTCAACTACATTGCCATTTTTGTCTTCAATTTTTAAAGGTTCCTGATTAACAAATTTGTCCTCTACCCTTTTGGTTTGTTTATATCCATAGCCTATTGAGCTTTTAAAATCTTTTTTTATGCGATTAAAGGCTCTTTCAGGATCTCTAAAAGGTTCATTCAATTTATACCCTTTTGCTTCAATTATAAAGGCATACTTTTTCCATAAAATTAAAATGTCTTGTTCACATCCATCGATGTAATAACTTGTATATATCTCAATATCAGGCCCTAATAGCTTTTTAAAGATATCTAATATTTTATCTTCAAGAAGTTTACCTTTTTTCTCTATCAGTTTGGTTGTAGTTTCTGTAGTGTTTGAGCATATGTTTTCTAACACATTCTCAATTGCATGTAAAACTTGTTTTATTTCAAATACCTGAAACAAGTCATCACCTAATTCTACTATAGGTTTATCATACAAAGGGTTCCCTGGTTTAGATTCTGTATAGTAAATAAAATTTGATGCTGTACGAGTTGAAATTAAGTAAGTTAAAATTGTTTTTACCTGATCAAGTGTAAGGTCTTGTGAAACTAATTCTTTGGGATAAAATCGATTTATTATTCCAGGGTCAGCGACATAAGTCATGAGTGGCTTTCTCTCCTCAAACAATTCCATCATAAAATCTGGCATATGATCCGCAGGTACAACTGGCATGTTCGTATAAACTTCCCAATCTGGTCTAAGCGTTCCATTAGGAGTAAAGCCTTGAAAGTTTTTTTGAATCAGAGCATCTAGGTTTTCATAAAATTTTAAAAAATGGATGGTCTTTAATCCTGTCTCATCTTCAATTATTGAATCTAACTTTGTGTATAGTCCGTCTATCCAATTAATGGTTTGCTCTTCATAGTTCAACGGGCCTTGATTAAAATATGATAAGAAAGAGGGCATTGCAACTTGCCTTACTCTTTTCCATTCTTCATTTATTGTTTCTCCCTCTTGCGGGAAAAATATCTTGTCATATTCTAATTCTATTTCATTTAAAAGTTTAACTATTTTTGACCATTCTTCATTTGAATATTGTATCTGCACACTTTTCTCTGGATCACTACTCATAGCTAATCCTCCTAAGTAATACAATTGACGCATCGGAGATGATAGTTGTCCTAATTGGTCATCAGCTTTATTATCCGCGATTGCCTTCATCAAACTGCCAAGATTACCAAGGAACCATCTAGTATCATAAATAGCCACGAGCTCTTTCAGCTCCTTAGATTTAGACTCTAAACTCATATGAATATAGCTTCTTAATTATTGAACTAGATTGGATAGAAATATTATGCCATCCTCTACTCGCTTTTTGATGGAGACTAATTGCTGAAAATTATAAGTCCCAGAAGAACCATGAGTACCATCATTGAAGACACGAAATAATTCTAATATATTATTGACATCCTCATCTACAAAATTTCCAAATTCCTCATCAAATAAACCCTTCTGATGAAGCAAGTATTTAATCTTTGCTCTACGAGTTGGTTTTCCATATTCAGTAGTGTCACAGTTAGGTATTTGAGAAATTACAGTGTTATCAGGGGCTTTAATTTCTAAAATTTGAGTAAATACTTCCCTAGCACTTGTACAAAAGTGTCTTGCAGCATCTGGGTTTTTCGGGTTTAAAGAAAACACAGCTCCTTTCCACCTATTATCTAAGTCAATCGATATAGCAATCAATTCATCATTTAAAGTCGATGTAAGTGAATATACATTTGAATCTTCATCTCCTGTATGAGATAAGGAATTCAATACCTCAGCACTATTCGCTGTTTCCTTTTCGGATAAGTCCAAATAATAATCATAATTGGAATCTAATGACCCCGATTCTGAACGACTATCTAGATTAACATACCTATTGTTTAAAGAAACCACAGATCTATGGTATACAACATGTCTAGTTGAATTAGAATTAGCCAGTTTATTCATTTCGGTTATCAACCTTTGTCTATTAGCTCGAACCCTAGAGTTATGTGCTCTTACATCTTGATTATATTTATTTATCGCTTGATTAACCTTCTGGTTATACTTTCTAACTTCTTGATTGTACTTATTTATAGCCTGTTTCTGCTTATTCTGCAGTTGTCTCAATTTGCTTTTATATTGAGATAAAGAAATTCTCTTTGCCATAATCTTATCTATTTCCGAATGTTAATGCTCCAAAAACTAAAGCTAAAAAGCCTACTCCTACCCAATTACCTACTTGTGGACTTTCCTTGATGCCTTTTTGAACATAATTTGCAAAATGTTCACAATTACTTCCAAATAAAGAATATGGTTGCCCCTCTTGGCTTAATGCTCTTTGTACTGCAATTCTTCTGGCATATTGATTGCCATGAAACTTACGTATTTGTACAGGCTCGAAAGTTCTAATTAATTCTAACACCTCATTTTCATTGTATTTTCGAACTCCATTTTCCATTGAGTTTGCCATAAACCAATGACCACAGTAATCTCTTCCTAAATACACAATAAAGTGGTCTAATATTCTGTATCCGATCTTTTTAGCGACAATTGCATCTCCTGCTTGCAAATTGTTTTCAATAATAAACTGTCGAACTTTGTAATTCATATTAACGTTATTAAAAGTGTAACACAAGTAATACACTTGTATTGGTAAAGATACGAATATTATTATTAATTTGTTTCGTAATTTAAATTATTGTTTCTTTGGTGAAACATTTTTTAAACTAGATGGCATCCAAAATCAATTCTGATAAGCTTTCTTCAATGATAAAATCTAAACGGGGAAAGCAAGGCTTGAGAGCTACAGCAAAAGAAATTAACATTAGTGCCCCCACACTTTCTAGAATAGAGCAAGGTAAATTACCTGATATTGATACTTATGTAAAAATATGTGAATGGTTAAATGTTTCTACTGACTATTTTACAGAAAGTACTGTGAATCAGGAAGATACCCAAACTAATGTAATTGCATCATTAAGAGCTGACAAAACACTTTCTGCCGAAACCGTTGAATCATTAGTTAATTTCATTAACTTGGCATTCAACCAAGTTAAAAACAAAAATAGCTAAAAATAATTATACTTACGGGTTCAAAGCTAAAGCTGATAGGTATACCATTTCATTTAGAGAGGAATTAGGTATTACCGTACATGACTACCTTCCCGCTAAATTGTTAGCGGAGCATTTAGGTGTAATAGTATTATCCCAATTTGATGTCAACCTTTCTGTTAATGATCTAGACACTCTTAATGGTGCTAGTGATTGGTCTGGTGCAGCATTTAATTGTAATGAACAACCAGTTATCTTGTTTAATGCTCAGCATTCAAATGCGAGAAATGAAAGTACAATTATGCATGAACTTTCACATATCATATTAGGTCATAAACCAACAATTGATGAAAATTCAATTCATCAAGGTTTACTGCTAAGGAGTTACAATGAAATTCATGAAAATGAGGCAAATTGGCTTGGTGGGTGCCTACAAATTCCGTTTGATGGACTTGTAACATCTTTGTTAAATGGCAAAACCATAGAAGAAATCGCCATCCAATATGGATCTAGTATAGATATGGTAAAATACAGAGTAAATAAATCTGGAGCTAAACAAAAGGTGTATCATATTAGAAATAGACATTAGGCAAAACAACTCAAAGCCACACACATTTACCTAACACTCAATCCAACGCCTAAATAAGTGTGTCTCTCCCACCCTATGATGAAAAACTCTTTCTTCCCTCCTTTTAAAATATAAATTATTAGTGCCTACTTATCCCAAAGCTTACTTAACATAATGCGAGGAAATCATAAACCTACCGTGTAGATTTCGTAATAGAAACGCAGCAGAGATATTAAGCATAAAAAATGCGAGAACAGCTAGGGTCTTTATTTACATTCATTCTTGTAAGTTGCGTACTTAGTACTTAAATATAAAATGATTAATTTTACATTTTTTATGTTTAATATTCATTCCTTATACTGCAAATATTGAATACTATTTATCGCCTATTGCTATGCCTAGTATGTCTAGCATTTTTTCAATCTTTCGTTATTGCTCAGCAGCCATTTATAACAACATGGAAAACGGATAATCCGGGGACCTCTGAAGACAACCAAATTACGATTCCAACAACAGGAGTAGGTTATAATTATACAGTTAATTGGGGAGATGGTAATAGTGACCAAAATGTTTCTGGAAATATTACTCATACCTACTCATCTCCAGGAACATACACGGTTTCTATTATTGGGAATTTCCCTAGAATATTTTTTTTTAATTCCGGAGATAAGGAAAAGATACTGACTGTAGAACAGTGGGGCGACAATCAATGGGCTTCAATGGAATCTGCATTCAATGGAAGCTCAAATTTGATTATTAATGCTAGTGACAGTCCGGATTTATCAAATGTGACAGATATGGGCGATATGTTTGCGGGGTGCTCTTCATTAAATCAAGATATTGGCCATTGGGATGTTAGTAATGTTATTACAATATCCTTCATGTTTGATCGGGCTACATCATTTAATAAAAATATTAATCAATGGGATGTTTCAAATGTTAGAATAATGGAAGGGGTATTTAGTTCTGCCTCAGATTTCAATCAGCCATTGGATAATTGGGATTTGAAAAATGTAACTGCTACAAATTATATGTTCGCATCTGCAAGATCATTTAACCAAGACATCTCTTCTTGGGATGTTAGTAAGGTAAATGAGATGGCTTCTATGTTCATTGGAGCCATCTCTTTTGATCAAAATATCAATAGCTGGGATGTTAGCAATGTTGAGTACATGACAACTATGTTTATGTCTGCTTCAGCTTTCAATCAAGACATTAGTGATTGGGATGTTAGTAAAGTTCGAGGTATGAGCCGAATGTTTTATTTTGCTGAATCATTTAATCAAAACTTAAGCAAATGGGATGTTGGTAATGTAGTAGGTATGAATCAGATGTTCAGAAGCGCTTTTGCTTTTAACCAAGATCTTAGTGGTTGGAACATAGGTAATGTAGAAGGTATGGAAGAGATGCTTGATCTCTGTGGTTTGTCTCGTATAAACTTAGATAAAACATTAATTGGGTGGGCAGCGTTGCCAACTCTTAAGTCTAACGTTCCTATTGGAGTAAGAGGGCTGACCTATTGCAATAGTGAGGCTGCGAGAAATAAATTAATTTCTATTAATAATTGGGTATTTAATGGTAGTACAAAGGATTGCTCTAACTCGGCACCTACCGATATCCTATTAACTTCCAATTTTATAGATGAGAATAACTTAGATGGAGAATTGATAGGCACCTTGACTACTATTGATGATGATAGTGACGATACACCAACCTATGATATTACTTCAGGAGAAGACCTGTTTGAAATCATTGGAGATCAGTTACTTGCCAAAGTGGCCTTTGATTTCGAGGCTTCCGATACGTATGAAGTAGTCATTATTACTTCAGATAATGACGGACTGACTTTTGAAAAGTCCTTTTCGATAAGTGTTAACAATGTGAATGAAGCTCCTAATGATATCAATTTATCTGCTAATACCATTTTGGAGAACAACTCAGTTGGAGACCTGATAGGCACAT
>NZ_JAVJQL010000018.1:0-179070 GCF_040218215.1 Fulvivirga sp. | reverse complement strand
GACCCAAACCATGTATTACATCAGATGTGCAAGAATTCAAGGTTGTGATAAATATTGGGGAGAAACAAACATTGTGGAAGTAGCTGTTGATCCTTGCAAACCTGAATTCATCATCGGTGGATCTATCGCTTTCAATGGCCCTTATGATCCAAACAACACAAATACTGTAGTATCAACTGCATTACCGACAAGCTCTTTTGGTGGTACTGATTTCGAATATGTTTGGCTGCAAAGCGAAGTTAACACTCCTAATGTTGAAGGTAACACCGACTGGTCTTTGGTTACTGGTTCTCAAAATCTCATAGAACTTCCTGTTTCAGGACTGACCCAAACTATGTATTACATCAGATGTGCAAGAATTCAAGGTTGTGATAAATATTGGGGAGAAACAAACATTGTGGAAGTAGCATTGGATGATGATGGAGACGACAATAATTGTGAGGCTGAAGTTTCTGCAGTTTTTGCTGATGACAACCTAAGTGTGACGGCTAATTCAACTAAAGATTTGTCAAATGTTGTAATCAAATATTGTGATGAAAGCACAGAAAAATATGATGACCTATCTGGAAACAGCCAGACATTCACGAGTGAAATAATAATTATAGGAATCTGGATCAAGTCGGGTTGTAACCTAAGTGATGATGGTTCTGGTTTTGGGGAATACATAGAAAACGTCAATTGGGATGGGTCATGTGACGATGACGAGGATGATGACAATGGGGATGATGACGAGGATGATGACAATGGAGATGATGATGACGGAGATGATGATGACGGAGATGATGATAATGGAGATGATGATGGGGATGATGATAATGGAGATGATGACGGGGATGATGACGATGGAGATGATGATGAAACAATAATTTCACAAGCCATATTAACTGGTGGCTCTGCTGTATTTTGTAGTGGAGATATATACTCTCTTGTTATAAATCTCGAAGGTATTGGTCCATGGAAAGTAACATATACCGATGGAAGCAACGAATTCAATATAGATATTGATGAAAGTCCTTATGTAATGGACGTGACTAAAGAGGGGAACTACTCATTGATCTCAGTATTAGATGCTCATGGAGTGCCAGGAACCGTCAGTGGAGATGCATTTTTAGAAAGAGCTAACGCTCCAACAGCACAAATCAGTGGCGGAGGAAGTGTTTGTGAAGATGAAGATGCAACTGTAAAAATCACACTGACTGGGGATGGCCCTTGGACTGTAACTTATCTAATAAATAACAGTGAAGTAATACAAACCACCGAGGAGTCAATATTTGAATTTCAAACCAATGAAGTTGGTGAAATAACTTTAATTTCTGTTTCTGATTCTAATTGTGGTGGTAGTGCCAGCGGCACGGTATCTGTTTCTTTAAACATAAGGCCTAACGGTCAGCTTTACATTGATCCGATTTACTGTGTTGGTGAAGAGGTAAAACTGAATAATGATATTCCGCAAACTAACAACACATTTAACTGGACAACTACTGGTACAGGTAATCTCTCTAATGCAGATTCAAAAGTTGCTACCTATGTGGCCATAGAAGAAGAGTTTGATGTAGAATTTATTCTTGAAGTTTTTGATGGGTGCACAGTGACTCAATTTTCAGATATGGCAGATTTCAAAGGCATAAGTGCGGAATTTACTATTAATGAATCTTCGGAGATTTTGGAACTGACTTCAAATGTTGACTATACTTTTAGCGCTAATGATCAGAATGGCACAAGTTACAGCTGGGATTTTGGCAATGGCGGGGGTAGTAGTAGTAGTACATTAGAATATCAATATTCTACACCCGGAACCTACACCATTCAACTGATTGTACTGAATGGTGATTGTGAAGCAACCTTAAGCAAATCAGTGATTGTGACTGAAAATCAAAATCTATATGTACCAAATATATTCAGCCCTACTTCAGCTAACCCTGAAAACAATAAAGTGAAGGTATATGGTGAAAACATTTCTTCTGATGGTTTTGAATTCATGATTTTCAACAAATGGGGTCAAGTGGTTTACAGAACTAACAGTGTTGCAGATGCCACTACTGGCGGGTGGAATGGCAAAAGTAATGATGAAGAAAAGGAAAATAATGTTTTCACTTATACACTAAGGGGCAAGTTTAATAATGGAACTGAATTTGAAAAAACCGGAACCATCACATTAGCTAAATGAGATGACCCCTAAACAATTTTGTTATTCAATAATCTTACTTGTGGTATGTATCCTGCCTTTTTCAACAAAAGGGCAAGATGCTGTCTTTTCACAATTTTTTAATAGCACATTGTATCTTAATCCTGCATTGGCAGGTATAGAACAAGATGTCACAGTTAGTTTCGGGCACAGGTCACAATGGAGGAATTTATTATTTCCGTATACCACAAGTCAATTTTCTCTCGTTGTCCCTTACTATAAATCTAAGCATACTAAACCACTAGGACACATTGGGGGATTTGGGCTTTCAATTTACAACGACACTGCAGGCGAAAACAATAACTTCAAAACAACAGGAGGAAATGTAGCATTTGCCTATAACTTACCATTAGATCATAAATACATTAATCTGATAACTTTCGGTTTACAATTAGGAGCAATCAATAAGCGAATAGACCCCGATGGATTACAATGGGGAGAACAGTATAACCCATATGTTGGTTTTGATGCTTCAATTACTTCGTCAGATGTTAATAGCTTACGAGGCAGAACTTTTATTGATATTAATGCAGGAGCATTTTGGTGGTACAATCCAATTCAAACAGGAAGCGAGTTGATAAACAGCATTAATTCAGGTGTATCCGTTTCACATCTTAATAACCCAAATGAGAGCCTACTAGAACAAGAAAGCCAGCAACTTCCATTGTTATATAAATATCATGGTGGAATGGTTTTAAATGTTTCTTATAAAGCAACTATATCTGCTAACTACCTCATTGCCTATCAGGACGAAACTGTTCAGAATAATATTGGCTCCTATTTTAGCTATAAATTAACGACTTTTAATCAAGGAAAAATGAACTACGGAATAGCCAGACTTGGTGGCTGGTATAGGATAAATGACTCATTTATCCTTTTAACAGAATTTGAAACCGCACTGTTTAAGGTGGCTTTTAGTTATGACTGGAACACTTCCTCACTTAGATATAACGATCGTGGTATAGGAACATATGAAGTCAATCTGGCCTACAGATTTACAAGTCATGCCCCAGCAAAATCCCGCTATTAAAAAATGAAAACAGTTCTAACTTTTCTCTTTATCATTTTATGCTTATTCACCCATGCTCAAAAGGTTGAATGGGCCTCTGAGGTAATTGAGGTTTCATCAGAATGGCGGGTTTCAAGACATATGGTCCTAATTGGTGATGAGTCATATAAAGCCATGCAAGCATTAGATGAACCAAACATCTACCCCGGAAGTGTTAGCTCAACTAGAGCCTGGGCGCCAAGAAAGGATGATGAAGTAGATTTTATTAAAGTTGGGTTTAAGAATCCAATGAAAATAAAACAAATAGCAATTGCCGAATCGCTTAATCCGAGTGCCGTATCTAAAGTTTATGCCTATGATATTCAAGGTGTAGAGTATTTAATTAATGTGTTCACCCCTAAACCTATTCCCATTAAAGGCAGACTTCTCAACATTTTTCTTGAAGAAACCCCTTATGAAGTTGCTGCAGTTAAAGTAGAGATAGACGGTAGCAAAGTGCCCGGGCATAATGGAATAGATGCTATTGGAATTTCTGATTCTGATGAACCAATTAAAATAAATATAACAGCAGCAAAAGGCGTTTATGGTGAAGTTGCTCCTGAACGCTTAAGTGAGAAAGTTAATAGTCCATACAAGGATTTAAAACCCTTACTTACCCCAGATGCAAAGGCTATGTTTTTTAGTCGTGTTTCTCACCCTGATAATATTGGTGGTAAAAAAGACTTGGAAGATATATGGTATGCTGAAAAAGATGCATCCGGAGAATGGAAAGATGCTGTCAATTTGGGAGCACCCTTGAATAATGAAGGTCCTAATTTTGTATGCTCAATTGTACCATATAAAAGAGGTTATACTCTACTATTGGGTAATCAGTATAAAAAAGACAAAATGATTGAGGGCCTTTCCATCGCTTACAAACTTGACAGTGGAATCTCAAACATCAGAAATGTTGAAATTGAAAATAAAGAGAACTTTTCTCCATATGCAAACTACTTTTTAAGTCAAGATCAAAAGACAATCTTGATGTCTGTGCAGCGAAGAGATACTGAAGGTGATCGTGATATCTATGTAAGCTTCATTCAAGATAATGGAAGGTGGTCAACACCAAAAAACCTAGGCGAAGTAATAAATACATCTGATGAAGAGTCATCACCATTCATCGCTCCGGATGGAAAGACACTTTACTTCTCTTCCAAAGGGCATTTAGGGTTTGGTGGTACAGATATATTTATCTCTCACCGACTAGATGATACATGGACGAATTGGTCTGATCCAGAAAATATTGGCCCAACTGTTAATGATGAAAATGATCAGATGTTTTTTCATTTGGAGTACGACTCAAAATATGCATACTATACAAACGGAACCGGTAGTGATGCTGATATTTATAGAATTGAGCTACCAGCCATGCACCTGCCTGAACCTATAATTACGCTTTATGGCAGAGTTTTAAATGCCAATACAAATGAGCCCATTGATGGGGCAAAAATTGATTTGATAAATAAAACTGACAATTATATAGTCACAGAGCAAATAACTGAAGCAGATGGATACTATAGTTTGGTAATGCCTATAGCTGCCATTTTTGAACTTAATGTTGTTAAAGAAAACTATATTACTGTTGAACATGAACCTATAGACCTTCACTCTGTGTATGAAAGTGACAGTATTAAAAGGGACATATTCTTATCTCCTATTGAAGTAGGACAAAGGATATCACTTGATAATATTTATTTCGAGTTCGATAAAGCCACATTGAAAGATGAATCCATCCCTCAACTAAATAAGGTGGTCAGCTTTCTTGAAGAAAATAAAAAGATTACAATTCAACTCGATGGACACACTTGCTCTATAGGACAGGACGATTACAACCAAAAACTATCGGAAGATAGAGCACGTGCAGTATTGGACTATCTGGTTAAAAACGGTATTAAGGAAAAACGATTAAGTTCATTTGGTTTTGGAGAGACGAGCCCACGAGAATCTAATGACACCGAAGAAGATCGGGAGAAAAACAGAAGGGTTGAATTTGTGATTCTAACTAAGTGATTTTCTTCTTTTAAGTTCCCTTCTGATTAGCGATAGCTCCCTACTACTTTGCCCGGCAACTGAAGTGTTTTCACTGGCTCTTCTCAGTAAATAGGGCATTACTGATTTTACAGGGCCGTAGGGAACATATTTAGCAACATTATAACCTGCTTTCGCCAGATTAAAAGATATATTGTCGCTCATGCCGTAAAGCTGGGCAAACCATACTCTTGGATCATCATTTTTCATGTTATGTTTCTCCATCAACAACGCAAGATAGTAGTTGCTATACTCATTGTGAGATCCGCATACAACTGATACCCGCTGCTGATTATCTATACAAAATGCCAATGCTTTGTTAAAATTATCGTCCGAAGCCTCTTTGGTTGGTTGGATTGGGCTCTCATAACCCATTTCTTCTGCTCGCTCCCTTTCTTTCTCCATATAGGCGCCTCTTACAAGTTTTGCTCCCAGGTAATAATTGTCCATAGCGGCATAATGGAAAGCCTTTTTCAAACCCTCTAATGTGTCTGTTCTGTACATTTGAAAAGTGTTAAAAACAATGCATGAAGATTGGTTATACTTCTTCATCATCTCATATGCAAGCTTATCAATCGGCTCTTGTAGCCAGGTTTCTTCTGCATCAATAAGTATTGGAACGCTAAGTTCAAATGCCTTCTTGCAAATAACATCCACTCTTTGTCTAACCCTTTCAAAAGCGTTCTTTTCTTCTTCAGTAAGTACCTTACCGGATTGAATCTTGATCAATAAAGGACTGTCAGCAAGACCTGTAACTTTAAATACACTAAAAGGAATGCGTTCAGTCTTAGCCGCCTCCTCAATTGTTCGAACTATTTCATCCCTTGTTTTATCAAAAGATTGTTCATCGTCTTCCCCTTCAACTGAATAATCCAGAATGGTTCCAATGTTATAATCCCCTAATTCCTTAATTGTCTTTCTGCTATCCTCAATATTTTCACCACCACAAAAGTGCTCAAATACTGTATGCTTTATAATTCCTTTAATTGGCAGTCTCAATGCCAACCCAAGTCTCACTGAGCCAGTAGAAAGGGTTGACATAATAGGGTTGTTGACAACAGAAAACAGAAAGTTTGCTTTCTTCAGTGCTTTGTCCGATTTGGCCTCAAAAGCATTAGATGTGTCATCAAATGATATATTAGATGCAAGTTGCATAGGTACCTTGATTATTGCGCTCAAAGATATAAAATAACCTATAATCCGGTGTTTTGTTTTATTTTAATATCTTTAAATTCTGCTATTTCAGTCAGCGTAGCAGTTCGACCAGAAAAGCACATTCTAATCATAATAATCTTGTAATCAAGTTGGAAAAAATTGCCATAACATCTGATTTTAATATAGAGCTAGATAAGTTTCTGAAATCAAATACTTTTAGCCAGATAGCCGTTCTCTGTGACGAAAATACTTACCAGCACTGTTACCCGTTGGTTCAGTTGCCAAACCACACAGTTATTAAAATTAATGCTGGAGAAGAATTTAAAAATATTGAGACTTGCGCTATAGTTTGGGAAGCGCTTACGAATGCTAATTTTGATAGAAAAGGCCTACTGATAAATCTTGGAGGTGGCGTTATAGGGGACTTAGGAGGTTTTTGCGCACGTACTTATAAGCGCGGAATTAGTTTTATCAATATCCCTACTACACTTTTAGCCCAAGTTGATGCTAGTATTGGCGGTAAATTAGGCATTGATTTCAATGGGTTGAAAAATCATATTGGGTTGTTTAGCATACCAGAATTGGTAATTGTAGATCAAATTTTTTTAAAGTCGCTTTCAGTAGAAGAGCTAAAATCTGGCTTCGCTGAAGTGATAAAGCACCATATAATAGCAGACAAGAAGGCTTGGAAAAAGCTGATCGAAACCTCTTATGAGAAAACGGATTGGAGTAAAGTTGTTAATCATTCAATTGAAATAAAAAGAAAGATAGTAGATAGCGACCCTACGGAAAAAGGAGCAAGAAAATTATTGAACTTCGGGCACACTGTAGGTCACGCTGTAGAAACATTTTTGTTAAACACTACTAATAAACTTTTACATGGTGAAGCCGTGGCGCTAGGAATGATTTGCGAAAGTTATATCGCCTCAAACCGAGGAATGATTTCCCAAAATGAACTTGATGAAATAATAATATATATAAACAGCTTATACCCTAAGCATAGAATTAAGGAAGAGTATAAGCAAGAAATAATTAGATATACCCTTCAAGACAAAAAGAATCAAGGCAATAAAATACTAGCCGTACTGCCTGAATCAATTGGAAATGCGAAGTGGGATTGTGAAATTAGCAATGAAGATATTCTTGACTCCATTGATTTCTATAATCAAACGTAATTAATATCTGAGTCATCAAGACTGTTTAAATCCTTCTTATCACCCGATTTTGAAACACTTCTACTTGCTATGTTTCTATTTTTTTTACTTGTTTTTCCCAATGTCATAACTGCCACTGCAGCACCAGTTGCTATGCCTAAGAATAATGCGATTTTTTTTCCAGTCTTCATCTTTTAATTTTCTTTACCAACTATAAACACAAATTGTACTATCATGATATATATACGATATTTGAGTCATTATAGTTTGCGTAGATGCTAATAAAATATAAGTGAATAGTATAATATTTATAAAAAAACAGTCAGACTTCAACAATGTTGAAATTGACCTACCCGCTTCGAAAAGTATATCCAACCGTGCATTGATTATAGATGCTCTTGCTGGTGGTAATTCTGCAATAGACAACCTTTCAGAGGCCCGTGATACACAAACGATGATTAGGTTATTGGCTAGTAGTGAAAGCACCTTAGATGTGTTAGATGCCGGTACTACTATGAGATTCCTAACGGCCTACCTGGCTGTAACTAATAGAAAGAATGTGCTTACCGGTTCAGACCGCATGCAAAATCGACCAATAGGACTACTCGTTGATGCCCTTAGAAAGCTTGGAGCGCAAATAGAATATGAAAAAAAGGATGGCTACCCCCCCATCCAACTTAATGGTTTTAGAGATAGTGGACAGCAGCAATTAGATATTCCAGGTGATATCAGCAGTCAATATATATCTGCTCTGTTAATGATAGCACCTTTACTTAAAAACGGACTCCAATTAAATCTTACGGGTAAAATAGGAAGTCGGCCTTATATTACCATGACCTTGGCGGTAATGAAGTCTTATGGAGTGCGCTCATCTTTTGAAGGTAGCATTGTAAAAATAAAGCCACAAACTTATAAAGTAGCAAAATACAGTGTAGAACCTGACTGGTCTGCTGCAAGTTATTGGTACAGTATGGTTGCTCTGAGTGGCAAGTCTAGTATCCAAATAAAAGACATAAAACTACCCGCGCTTCAAGGTGACAGCATCTTAACTAAAATGATGACAAGCCTTGGAGTTGAAACAGTTTTTAATAAATCAGGTGCGACCTTAAAAAAGATTAATCATCAAAGTGAATTTAGTTTCGACTTTACTGACAGTCCTGATTTAGCTCAAACTGTGGCGGTTATTTGTGCGGCTAAGGGTATTGAAGGGAATTTCACAGGACTCGAAAGTTTAAGAATAAAGGAAACAGACAGAATACTTGCACTGCAAGCGGAGTTAAAAAAGATTGGTGCATCGCTGGTTGAAAAAGACAACCAATGGACTGTAATACCAGCAACTGATCTGCCGTCAACAAAGGTTACTTTTAACAGCTATGAAGACCACAGAATGGCCATGGCATTTGCTCCTTTATGCATGCTTATGGATGTAGAGATTGAAGACCCTCTTGTGGTCAACAAATCATATCCAAGCTATTGGGCGGACTTTGAAAAAGTGGGAATCAACCTTTCTCGAAGTTGAATTAAATAATCAGGGATATGTAAAAGCCTGCTCCCATACCAACTGAACATTTCTCCGTCCACAATAAGAATCTGAGACTCTGGAAATAGAGATTCAAACTGCTCTATATGCCTTTCTGTAAATGGAAATGGCTCGCTTGAAAGTAAAATCACTTCAGGGTGCAAGCGTCTTAATTCATCATCATCCAGAACTGGATAACGGTATGTTGAAATCATATTTTCAAAACCTCCGAGTTTCATTATTTCATTGATGAATGTGCCTGTACCTGCCACCATCTTAGGGCTGTTCCAGATAAAATACAAAGCACTAAGGGTTTTGAATTTTGGCAATCCATTAAAGCCAATTCGAATTGAATCAGCTAAATGATTAGCTCTATCAGACACACCAAAAATAACACCAAGCTGCTGAATCATATCCAATGATGACTCCAGCGAGTCAATATCGCTCATCCATACGGAATAATGACTTTTGAGTTGCTCAATACCCTCTTGGTAGTTCTCTTCCTTGTTACCAATAATCAAGTCTGGGTTGAGGCTTTTAATGATTTCAAAGTTAAACTTCTTTGTTCCTCCTATTTTAGTTTTGTTTCTAACACCATCATCAGGGTGTATGCAAAACTTGGTTATTCCAACAATAGAATCTTGAAGTCCTAAATAATAAAGTAGTTCTGTCTGAGAAGGGACCAGTGAGATGACCCTTGTGGGTATATGAGGCACCCCTACCTCATATCCCATCTGGTCAATAAAAATACTTCCTGCATCCATCTGCACAAATCTAGAACACGCAGGAAGATTTAAAAAATTAGCTTTTAGTGACTAGGTTTAAATTACCGTGTGTCACATTCAAAAAATTAGGTACGGATATGGTAAAGGTTGTCCCTTTACCATATTCAGAAAATACCTGGACCTGTCCACCAAGTTTATCAATCGTATCTTTTACTATATACAAACCCAAACCAGAACCTTTCGCGTTCTCATCCGCCCTGTAAAAGATATCGAAGATATTGCCCATGTATTGCTGCCTGATTCCGATACCATTGTCTTCAACTTTTATCAAACATTCATCTGGTGTCACTTGAATGTTTATATTGATAAAAGATTCTTCTTTACCTTTATCACTATACTTCAATGCGTTTGAAATAACATTGGTAAGTATTGTTTTTATTCTTACTGAATCAGAGTATAAATCTGATATCCTGTTAAGGTTATAGTTCACCTTAACATTATCTGTATCATAGAAATTGGTCAGTTGATTTAATTCATCCTTCACAATTTCATCAAAATTTATTCTTTCATTTCTGATAGCTAGCTTCTCATTACGATAGAAACTGTTGATATCTTCAATGAAATTATCGAGCTTATTGAGGCTCATTTTAATCATCCTAAGATAATTATGCTCATCCTTTTCAGGATCCTTTTCTGCCAGCTCTACCAGACCCAAAGCTGATAGCAATGGCGCTCTTAAATCATGTGAAGTTTTGTAGATAAATTGATCTAACTCATGATTAGCCTTTTGAAGTTTTTCTTCAGCTAGCTTTCTGGCCGTTATATCATGAAGGCTGATGACCAGACCACCAATCTTATCGTGATCCAATAAATTTGAGATGGTCACATCAAAGAAAACAGTTCTGTCTCCTTCTGCCCGTAAGCAAACCTCTGTGAGTTTGTCCTTCAAGCTTTCATTATTAGACGCCACAAAATCCTTTAATGACGTTTCCTTTGAAGGATCAATGAAATCAAATAAACTTTTTCCTAGAGCCTCTTCTGGCTTCATGCCTAGCAACCTCTTAACAGAAGGGGTGATATACTTTATGTGATAATCACCCCCTGTTATTATTATTATGTTGCTTGATCTCTCTACTATAGACCTAAACATTTTTTCCTCCTCCCTCAACGCAATTCCTTCTTCTCCTTTGGCTGAAAAATTGAACAGATCAAATTCAGTCATATTTTCAATCATTGCGACTGACGATATCTCTTAAAGATATCTTAGATCATTATGGCCATTGCTGCCAATTGACCGCTTACTTTCAAGTTAGCTTTGTCAATGGCCTTTTGGTTCAATTCGAAAGCAAGTTTATCATCTACTGTTTTGAAATTAATTGAACTACCTTTCACACCTAATCCAGGAGTATCAGTGATAGTCAATGTAGGGTAACCAGTTACTTTGCTGTTGATTGCATCAAAAGACTTTCCTTGATTCTTACCAACATAAATAATGTGGCAACCTGTAATGTCATTTGCTGAATTGAATTTCTTAACTAAGAATTTTTTATCACCTCTCACTTTTCCATTATACCAAGTATTCAATGTATTGAAAACATCATCTTCTCCAATAACACCAATAACGAAGTCTTGAGAAGAATCATAGCCCGGCCACTGAATGTATTTGATGAAGTTATAAATCATCATTGAGTGGATTTCATGAATAGGTCTGTCACTTCCAGCATTGATTGACGTGAAAAGTAACATTGAAAGAGCAAATGTTGAAATTAATTTTTTCATTTTAAATTATTTTTAATAAACTAGTTGGACAATGCTCTCCACATTACAAATGCAGTGCCAGAAATTATTAACGGGAAAAAAACGCACTTAAAGCTATTTAATGACGTTTTGTCGACTAATTGTAAATACTTATTAATGAGATTAATTCACGATATTTCGTGAATTCACGATATTTCGTGAATTAAGACTTGGCAATTCCCAGCTTTTTTATACGGCTTTCAAGAGTGGTAGGCTTTAGGTCCAAAATCTCAGCCGCACCACCTGGCCCACTGATTTTCCAATTGGTTTTTGTTAACACTTTTACAATATATGCCCTTTCCATTTTTTCAAGGCTTTCAAATTTATCAGAAGTGGTGGTACTACTTGATTTAGCATTGGATAAAAACCAGTCACCAAGCTTGAGTTGTGAAGAAGGACTGATAATAACCGCCCTCTCTATTATATTTTCAAGCTCCCTGACGTTGCCCGGCCAATTGTATTTTTCAAGTTGTGTAATGATGTTCTGAGGAATTTTGTTAATATGCTTACCGAGTTTTGCATTGTACTTCTGAACAAAATGATTCACAAGTAGCCTGATATCATCCTTTCTATCCCTTAGCGGTGGAATATTTATAGGAAAAACATTCAACCGGTAAAATAAGTCAGATCTAAAGGTTCCGTCCTCTACTCCCTTTTCTAGATTCCTATTTGTAGCAGCAATCAATCGTACATCTACCTTTATTGTCTTTGTGCCTCCTAGCCTTTCTATTTCTCCTTCTTGTAGGGCTCTTAATAATTTTGGCTGTAACTCAATCGGCATTTCCCCTACTTCATCCAAGAACAATGTTCCTCCACTTGCCAACTCAAATCTGCCCTGTTTCACATTTGCAGCACCAGTAAAAGCTCCCTTTTCATGACCAAAAAGCTCACTTTCTATTAATGTTGCTGGTAATGCTGCACAATTAATCTTTATTAGAGGTTTATCTCTTCTGTCGCTTAAGTTGTGTAATGCCTTTGAAATCACTTCCTTTCCTGTACCTGTTTCCCCTAAGATTAGGACGGTAGAAGTCGTCTTGGCAACGTACTCCATTTCTAACAAAACCTTTTTAAAGTCTTTATCCTGACTGATAATATTCTCAAAATTATTACCAGATTCAATTTCCTCCTTAAGGTAAATATTTTCCGCCTCTAGCTTATCCCTAAGCTCCTTGACCTCATTTAGAGCACTTTCAAGCTCCTCATTGGTATTAGAAAGCTCTTGAGTTCTATCTTTAACTTCCTGCTCCAGGTTATCATTCATCTTCTTTAGGCTCTCCTCAAACGTTACTCTCTCAATAGTATTTACAATAACTTCAGCCACGAGCTTAAGGAGAACAATATCATTAATGGACCAGCTTTTAATTTCTTCAGAGTCAAAGCCAAGGAAACCATAAATTTTGTTTTGAACTACCATTGGCACATTGAGCATTGACTTTATACCATATTGATGAAAAACATTCTTGAATGTCCCCAAATCCTCTCCTGTATCATCAATATCCTGAATAAGCAATAGCCTCTTACTTTCAAGAAGCTCAAATGGCCATGGATAATCTTCTTTCAACACTAACTTAAATTCCTTTTTGAGTGGCTTTATGCTACTTCTTACCCATTCATTAGTAGTAGAGGCTGATTGTCTGTCCTCGCTCAACTTAAAAATATAGCTTCGATCAACTTTTACATATTCGCCAATTTCCTGCAATGCCCATTTTATGCTTTCTGATAGCTTATCTGAAGTTGTATTAATAAATCGTGTGGAAATCTCAGAAACCAAGCCCTCTAATCCAACCCTCTCTTTTAATTCATCTTCAACCTTCTTTCTTTCTATCTCCAATCCCATCCGATTGGCACCAATCTTCAATAATGACTCAACCCAAGGCCTACGCTCTAAAGGCTTATCATCGATCATGAAAAAGTGGCCTATAATTCTTTTAGAAGAATCAAAAACAGGAACAGCCAGATAGCCTTCTGCATTCATTTTACTCAAGAATACATCCTGGGGAAAGGACTTCGAGACGCCCTCTCTAAAGTAAGTCAAACCGTCTTTAAATACTTTTTGAACAGGTGCTCCACTGATACCATATCTGTATGGCTTTTCGAATTTATCTTTATTCCACAGGCTCACTACCTGTAGTTCGCTTGCATTTTGGTCTACAACCTGAGAAATTCCAACACATCTAACCCCTACAACAGCAGCTGTTTTTTCAATAAAGTTTGGAACAAAGTCCATTCTGGTTTTGGAAAGGGCTTCTTCAACTATCTGATTCAATATACTTTCAATATGCTTCTCATCAGAAATAGGCTGAATTACAGTCAATATTCCTTTTTCATTATCTAAGGATAAATAAGAGGCGGATACTTCAGCTGCTATATTCTCCCCGGTATGATCGCGTAGTACAAATTGTTCTGAATGCCCAACCCGTGTCTCAATAATGTTGTCTAAAAATGAATTAATGGCTGATTGCTGCTTTGGTAGAAATTCTGATATTTTTCTCCCATAAAAATCACCTTTCTCAATTCCAAAAAGCTGAGAGGCCTTCGGATTGGCTTCTGCTATTGTCTGATTTTCAGCCTCAAGTATTAGAATTGCATCATTTGAAAAATTAAGGATGTTTTGAAATCTACTTTGACTTTCAGCTAGTGCTTGTTCGGAAAGTTCTTTAAATTCCTGGTGGCTCAGTTTCTCTGTTTTTTCGGCCTCTATTCTTTCAGTTACATCTAAACTACTACCAATCATTCTTATCGCACGGCCATTGGCATCTCTTTTAATGACCATTCCGCGATCCTTAAACCATCGGTATTCTCCCGTTTGGGTTTTCAGTCGATGTTCAGACTCATAGCGGTCAGTTAACCCTTTAAGGTGATCAATCAGGCGAATTTTATACTTCTGCTTATCATCAGGATGGATGATATCATTCCATATTTTGATAAAGTTTATAATTTGATTTTTTTTATATCCCAAATTCTCAGCAAACTGCCTTGAAAAAAAGACTTTTTCTGCACTTAAATCCCAATCCCATACGCCTTCATTTAATATTTCGAGCCCAACTTTCCATCTTTCCTCGTTTTCCAACATTTCATGCTCCATCCTTTTTCTGGCAGCAATATCAGTTATGAACGAGCAAGCATATTTTTGGTCTTCAAATTGCACCAGGTTTGTAACAATTTCAACTTCTATTTCCTTCCCATTTTTGGTCAGTTGAGTGGACTCAAAATGCATTTTCTTTGCTTCAACTAGTTGTAAAAAATGTTCACGAAAACTCCTAATCGAAAATTCAGGATTGATATCAGGTACCTTTGACCCTATCAACTCTGACTTATCATAGCCAAGCATATGGCAAGCTGCTTCATTAACGTTGGCTATAATTCCATTCTCCGTCACCCAATAGATGGCCATTGGGGCATTTTCCATACTAAAATGTGTGAGACTTTCAATATTTGCCTTTGCTATTTCCATCACGGTTACAATGAATGGTATTTAAATAAAATTAATGGATAAAATAAGAACTAGCTACTATAATAAATAGCAACTGAAGAATTTAAACAAAAAAAGGTCGGCTAATGCCGACCTTCCACTTTATACTAATCTTTTTTCTATATCAATATTGCCATTGCTGAAAGCTGACTTGATGTTTTAAGGCTTGCCTTATCCATGGCCGCTTGATTTAATTCGAATTTTAATCGTCCGTCCAAAACCTTGAAGTTTATACAACTTCCTTTCTCACCTAAACCTCTCCTGTTAGAAACAGTCAATGTAGCTTCCGATCCAAGCTTTGCCAAAACATCATCAAATTGATTGCTGCCTCCTGAGCCTACATATAGCAATTGGCAATTTGATATCTCAGCTGCTGAACTATAATTTTTTATGATAAATTTCTTTCCTCCTCTTTCTTTGTTCCCGTACCATGTATTCAATGTATTATAAACATTGTCATCCTTTAAAACACCAATTACAAATTCTCCAGAGTTTTTATCTCCTGGCCATTGGATGTATTTCAAGAAATTGTAGATCATCATCGCGTGCAGTTCATGCTCTGGACGATCCTGAGCAGTGGCATTGCTAAATGAAAAAATTGCACAAATGCTGAATAAAAAAATTGTTCTGATGGTTTTCATAACTATAAGACTTTTAAAGAAGTAATAACAAAAGTACAAAACACAACTATGATTAGAAACATTCTAGTGTTCTCAAACTGTTGAATGTAAGTTAATTACAGAAATAACTCCGTACTATTACTTCAAGTAACTAAAATCGTGCCCATTTTGAAGTGCTAATAGAAACGAATAAATTAGTTTTATAACATTATCAACATCTGATTTGTGTACTGTTTCTACAGTGGTATGCATATATTTTAACGGAAGGCTAATTAATGCCGATGCCACACCCTTGTTTGAATAAGCAAAAGCGTCTGTATCTGTGCCAGTAGCCCTAGAAGCCGCTGCACGTTGGAATGGAATCTTATTTTTTTCCGCAACATCAATGATCATATCCAGCACATTATTATGCACTGCAGGGCCATAAGTTAAAACTGGTCCATTGCCTGCTTTTTGATATCCACTTTCAATTTTATTGTACATTGGCGATGTAGTTTCATGGCAAACATCAGTAACTAGTGCCAAATTGGGACAAATCGTCTCAGCAATCATCTGCGCCCCTCTTAATCCAACTTCTTCCTGAACAGCATTCACTACATACAGCCCAAAGTCAAGTTTATTCTTTTTCTCCTTGATAAGACGAGCTACCTCTGCTATCATGTAGCCACCAATTCTATTGTCTAAAGCCCTGCCAACAAGGAAATTTTTATTAAGGTCAATTAGCTCATCATCAAACGTCATGACACAGCCAACATGCACTCCTAATTTTTCAACTTCGTCTTTTGAGCTGCAGCCTATATCAACAAATATATTTTTAAGGGAAGGTTGCTCTTCGGTTTTATCTCGTCTGACATGGATTGCTGGCCAGCCAAACACGCCCTTAACAATTCCTTTCTTAGTATATATATTTACTCTTTTGGAAGGGGCAATTTGATGATCAGAGCCACCATTTCTTCTCACGTAGATATATCCTTCCTCTGTTATGTAATTTACAAACCAGGATATCTCATCAGCATGAGCCTCGATGACAACCTTGTATTCTGCTTCAGGGTTAATAACCCCGACAGCTGTGCCATAGGTATCTGTAAAATTCGTATCAACATAAGGCTTAACATAGTCAAGCCAAATCTGCTGGCCTGACTTTTCAAAACCCGTTGGTGATGAATTATTTAAATACTTATCTAAAAATGCTCTACTCTGTTTATCCATGTCTTTATACTGATCTTGTTATTCCCACATCAACTCTTAATATTTTGCCCTGTAATATATCCAGTACTCTCAGAAAGTAAAAAGCCACTATTCAAGCGGCTTCTTCTGATTTTTGTCTTACAATGGAATATTTCCATGTTTCTTTTTAGGCAAAGTAGCTACCTTATTCTCAAGCATCTTAAATGCTCTTATCAATTTAGCTCTTGTATCCTCAGGCATTATTACCTCATCAATATATCCTCTGTGTGCAGCACGGTAGGGGTTTGCAAACTTATCAGTGTATTCATCTACCTTTTCCTGAAGCTTTGCTTCTGAATCTTCTGCCTCCGAAATCTCCTTCTTAAAAATTATTTCAGAAGCACCTTTGGCGCCCATTACTGCAATTTCAGCGGTAGGCCAAGCATAATTCATATCTGCCCCTATATGTTTAGAGTTCATCACATCATATGCTCCTCCGTAAGCCTTTCTTGTAATTACAGTTATCCTTGGTACAGTGGCTTCGCTAAAAGCATAAAGTAACTTAGCACCATTTGTTATGATCGCATTCCATTCCTGATCTGTTCCTGGTAAAAATCCTGGAACATCTTCTAAAACCAGAAGCGGAATATTAAAGCAGTCACAGAATCTAACAAACCTTGCACCTTTTGTACTTGCATCTATATCAAGAACACCAGCCAAAGAGGCAGGTTGATTACCTACAATGCCAATACTTCTGCCTCCAATACGAGCAAATCCCACAACAATATTATCAGCAAAATTTTTATGGACCTCCATGAAAGTATCAGCATCAACGATGCCTTCTATAACCTCCCTCATGTCATAGGGCTGATTAGGGTTGTCTGGAATTATGTCATTTAAAGACTTAACCTTTTCTTCACCATTTAATTCATAATCTAAAACTGGCGCATCTTCCTCGCAATTTTGTGGCATGTAGCTCAACAATGCCTTTATGTTATTGATACACTCCACTTCGTTTGCGCATGAGAAATGCGTAACCCCACTCTTAGTACTGTGTGTACTAGCACCACCTAATTCTTCAGCAGTTACATTTTCTTGCGTTACAGTTTTAACCACATTAGGCCCTGTAACGAACATGTAAGAAGTATTTTCAACCATCAGAATAAAATCTGTAATGGCAGGAGAATAAACTGCTCCACCAGCGCATGGCCCCATAATAGCTGAAATTTGAGGTATAACGCCAGAAGCCAAAGTATTTCTATAAAAAATATCAGCATAGCCTCCAAGAGAAACTACTCCCTCTTGAATTCTGGCTCCTCCAGAATCATTTAACCCAATAAGTGGTGCACCATTCTGCATGGCAAGATCCATGATTTTTACAATCTTTTCGGCATGGGTTTCTGAAAGGGATCCTCCAAAAACAGTAAAGTCCTGTGAGAATACATAAACCAGTCTCCCATTTACAGTGCCATAACCTGTAACTACTCCATCCCCTAAATAATATTGCTTATCAAGACCAAAATCTTTACAGCGATGCATCACAAATTTTCCTATCTCCTCAAAAGAACCTTCATCTAATAAAAGATGAACTCTTTCCCTTGCGCTGAGCTTACCTTTCTTGTGCTGAGCTGCTATTCTATCAGCCCCACCTCCAAGCAGAGCTTCTTCATTTTTTTGTTCTAGTAACTTAAATTTTTCCTCTTTTGTTGGAAGGGTGTACACCCTTTTTGTTGGCTTATCCGGCATGTTTAAAAATGTTGCTAAAGTGTCAAAGATAAATAAAATAGAATGCATTTAGCTTGATACCAATTTTAAAAATCGAATTGGTATATTGCGCAAAATTTTAACCACAATGACCGAAAAATTAGCAATAATTGATTGTGGAACTAATACCTTCCATCTACTGATCGTTGAACTTATCAATGATCAAACCCGTATTCTTTTCAAAGAAAAAGTAGCTGTAAAAATTGGTGAGGGCGGAATTAATAACAAGATCATAATCCCTGCTGCTTTTGAAAGAGCCCTAAATGCGCTCGATTATTTTGCTGCTGAAATTAAAAATCAAAACGTCAAGTTTGTACATGCTTTTGCCACAAGCGCCTTTCGTAATGCTGCCAATGGCACTGAACTTCGTGACCAAATTAAAGAAAGAACTGATATCAGTATCGAAATAATTTCTGGAGAAACAGAGGCAGATTTAATATTTAAGGGAGTAGATGCTGCTGTTAATATTGGGGCTAGCCCTGCACTAGTTATGGATATTGGAGGTGGTAGCGTGGAATTCATTATTGGAAGCCATGATCATATCCTGTGGCGAAAAAGTTTTGAGATTGGAGCACAAAGGCTAGTGGATCTCTTTCATAAATCTGATCCTATTTTGAATTCAGAAGTATTAGATTTAAATACATATCTGGAGGATAAATTAGCTCCACTGTTTGACGCTTTGAATAAGTGGCAGCCTAAAGAGTTGATTGGGTCATCAGGCACTTTTGATACTCTTAGTGATATTTATTGCTTACAAGCCGGATTACAAAAAAGAGTTGAAGACAAAGAAACTCCACTAACATTAGATGCTGTTAGCAAAATCCATCACGATCTAATCATAAAAGATAGAGCATCAAGAATGCAAATCCCCGGTATGATAGAATTAAGGGTTGATATGATTGTGGTTGCATCAAGTTTGCTCAACTTTATACTAAATAAATATACGTTTGATAATATAAGAGTTTCAACGCATGCTTTAAAAGAAGGGGTGTTGGCAGAATTGTTAAAAGGTGAATTGAAATAATGGATCAGGTTTTTTCAGCAGAAAAGTTAAAAACATTTACTCAGTCAATATTCAAAAGCATTGGTTGCTCTGATGATGATGCCAAGTTAGCTGCACGTGTACTCCTGCAGGCGGATTTAAGAGGGATAGACTCCCACGGGGTGGCCAGGTTAATTGGCTATGTGAGACTTTGGGAAAATGACAGGGTAAACCCAACACCAAACATTAAAGTAGTACATGAAACTCCAAGTACGGCTGTTGTTGATGGAGATGCTGGTTTAGGCCTGGTTGTAGCACCAAAAGCAATGGAAATAGCCATGAAAAAGGCTAATGAAGTTGGTACAGGCTGGGTGAGCGTAAAAAATTCCAATCACTTCGGTATTGCTGGCTATCATGCCATGATGGGCCTGGAAAAAGACATGATTGGTATAGCAATGACCAATGCAAGCCCTTTAGTAGCACCTACTTTTGCTACAGAAAGAATGCTAGGCACAAATCCAATTGCCGTTTCAATACCAACAAAAAATCAACCTCCATTTGTAGCTGATCTTGCTACAACAACTGCTGCTAACGGTAAGCTAGAGATTCTACAGCGAAAAAATATGGATGCCCCTTTAGGCTGGGTTCAGAAAAAGGACGGAGCTTCATCAACCAATGCGAATGAAGTAAAAGAGGGAGGGGCATTGCTACCCTTAGGCGGTGATAGAGAACATGGCAGCCATAAAGGGTATGCTTTGGGCTCTATAGTAGATATATTTTCCGCAGTATTTTCAGGTGCAAATTATGGGCCGTGGGCTCCTCCTTTCGTGAGCTTTTTACCACTATCTGATAATCCTGTTGGTGAAGGTTTGGGTCATTTCCTTGGTGCCATGAGAATAGACGCCTGGAGGCCTGCAGATGAGTTTAAGAGCCACATGGACAACTGGATAAGCAGATTTAGGGAAACGAAAGCTGTTGAAGGCAAAAAGGTTTTAATACCTGGTGATCCGGAAAGAGAATTTGAAGCAGAAAGAAGTAAGAACGGAATTCCTCTTAATGAGAATGTTGTCAAAGACCTTCAGGAACTAGCACAAAAGTTCAGTTTGGATTTTTAAGAAACTAAGGTCTTTATCTTTTGATAAACTTAATTGATTTGTTATGAATCTATGAATAGAATATCTCAATTCAATCTTAGGAAAATTTGATAAGTATAAAACTTACACAACTAATAAACCGTGATCTTATTTTTGTTTGGCAGAATAAGTATATTTCAAGCTTTAAAATTATTTGAACTTTAAAAACTAAGTTTTAATCATGGCAGAAAACGTAAGCATATACATAAGCAAACAGTCAGATAATGATGGTTTGTACCTTTCGGACAGCGAAGGTCATCAGGGAGATAATACCATAACCACTGTAGTATCTCCCGGAGATATAGTGACTTGGAGTTTGGTTGCAAATGGAGGTGTATACCAAATTACAGCTATTACTGATGAGGTAAGCAACAACCTATTTGTTAGTAACCCTGCACCAACTGACCCTTCTAATCCTCAAAGCTCATGGACAGGAACAATAAAAAGCGATGCGAGCGGAAGTGAGTCTTATTCAATAAGCTACAGGTTAAGTGCTGGCGGAACAGTATATACGGATGATCCAAAACTAAAGGTAAACACGTAATCAGAATGCTCTTAAAAACTGCTACACATACTAAGGCCTATTTTACTATAGGCCTTTTGTGTTGTATAACTACGCTGTGTTTGTCTCAAGATCAACGGGTAGCAGATAGTTTAAAAAAAATCTACAATCATAATGAACTCAGTGATTCTAACAAGTTAGAAGTCTTAAGGAATATCTCCCTTAACGAAAGAAAGGCAGATACGAGTATATATTACTCCAATGAGTTAATCTCATTGGCATCTAAACTAAATAGTAAGTTATACTTACATAGAGGCTATCTCCAAAGAGGTCATGCACTACGCGAAAAAGGAAATCTCGACAAAGCAGCAGAATCATTTTTCAAAAGTGCTGAAATAGCTAATTCTATGTCTTATATATCCGGTGTAGGAGGTTCATACCTCGCTTTAGGTGATGTTTATTCAGTAGAAGGCGACCACATTAATTCAACCAACTACTACAATAAAGCTATTTCAATTTTAAGATCTGAAACAGACTCAATACCACTAGCTACTGCTTTATTGAATGCCGGTGATGAATATTTTAACGCAGACAAACTTGATTCTGCCATACTTCTATTTGAAGAATCAGGCAAGATATTTAAAGAACAAAACTATTTAATTGGAACTGCCTACAACTTAGGCAACGTAGGTATGGTTTATGCCAAACAAGACCAACCTGAAAAAGCTGAGAGTAATATGCAGCTTGCTATAGAAATACTTAGCGAATTAGGAGATTATTATCCAATTGCAGTTTATGATACCTACATCTCGGACATTTATTTAGAAAAAGGTGATTTTGATAGAGCTTTGCAATATGCGCAACATAGTTTAGATATTGCCACAGATCATGGGCTAAAAGAACAAATTCGTGATGCCAGTTTGAAGTTAGCGGAACTTTATGAGTATAAAGAAGAGTATCAAACTGCATTTGAATATCAAAAACAATATTTGGCATATCGCGATAGCATTAACAATGAAGAAACCGTTCGTAAAATGGCGGATCTAAGAACAGAATATGAGGTTTCGCAAAAACAAATAGAGATAGATCTGCTAGAAAGCAGGCAACGCATGCAAAATATCTTGTTTGCCTCTATGTCCACTATAATTATTTTGCTGGCGTTCCTTGCATTTATGTATTACCGTAACAACAAGCGCAAACAAATGCTTAACATGATTATTACTGAGCGCAAAGAAGAGGTGGAGGCTCAGCGAGATCAGCTAGAGGCCATGAATGAGACAAGAGAGAAATTCCTCTCAATTATTGCCCATGATCTATTGGGCCCGGTCAACTCTTTCAAAGGATTTTCTACTATTATGAAATTCTCCATCGATCAAAATGACACTGAAGATTTGAAACAAATTCATTCTCAATTTGAAAAATCGGTAGATGGACTATCTTCTCTTCTTACTAACCTGTTAGATTGGTCTGTTACACAACAAGGCACCATACCTTATAAGCCTGAGAAAGTAGAGTTGAAAACTTTGGTTGATGAACTTGTTAATCTTTTCAAGAATATGGCGGACACCAAAAATATTGAAATTAAATCAACAATTGATACCGATGTAGATATGTGGGTTGATGTAAACAGTGTTAAGACTATTCTACGGAATTTAGTAAGCAATGCAATCAAGTTTACGGTTGATGGAGGTTCAATTACCATCTCTGCGCAAACTGACGGCTCAATGGTAAGTGTAAAAGTTCAGGATACAGGAATAGGAATTCCTCAAGAAAAGTTGGAAACGCTTTTGGCTGAGAATAATTTTAATAGGAGTTGGGGTACCAAAGGCGAAAAAGGTCTTGGTCTTGGCTTGCAGCTTGTGAAAGAATTTACTGAAATCAATAAAGGTCAGTTGGCAATTGAAAGTGTTGAAGGAAAAGGCACTTCCATTTCAGTCACTTTGCCATTATTTAGATCTAAAAACCTACAGTAAAACCAACTCTATAGACTAATGGGCTTTTATATGGCGACCTCAATTCATCAAACATAACATTATATAAAACTGCTATATTAAACCCAGCGTTATCAGAAATAGACTGATAAAAACCGCCTCCCACAAATGCTCCGGGAACCCATTGTCGATTTTCAGTGCCATCATTCAAGAATTCAAGGCTTAAGCTTTCATATTCTGTCAATAAAAAGAATTGATGAGTTATATTATACCTACCAAACATGCGATAACCGTAAATATTGGTTTCAAAATCAGTATAGCTATCTTCATATTTATAATAAATGTAAGTTAATCCAATGCCTAAAGAAAATTCATTTGTTATCCGATAACCTATAATTGGGGACACTTCGGCAGTGGTTCTAAACGCATCCATTTGGAAGCCAATATTTCCTCCTGTATAAACTCTATTTATAAAATTGGCATCCCTAACATCCTCAGAGCCTTGGGAAAACGCTGCGACAGGAATAGCCAATAATAGAATTAATATTATTTTTTTCATTCTTCTTCAACCACAATAAACAAATCTTCAGTCTCCTTTTTCATCAGGTACTTCTCTCTCGCATATTTCTCTAGCAGTTCATCACTACTAAATAACTCATCCCGATCTTCCTTTACTTCAGAGATTTTCTCTAGATAGTATTCTTTTAGATCTTCTAAGTTCTTACGTTTCTGATTGAGTTTGTATTGTGTATAAAAGTCATTGGTGTCAATAAACAGCATCCAAATGACAAAAAAGAAACTGAACAAAAAATAAAAGTTCCGCGTGAATTTGGGCAGTTTCATAATTTCAGTTTAAAAAATATGTAGTGAATATAAGAAGAAAAACCAGATTGTTAAAATCTGGCTTTTCAATTTATGTTCTCTTAGGCCTTATTAGAAGGAAAAAAAGCAGTTTCTCCAAGCTCTTCTTCAATCCTTAACAATTGGTTATACTTAGCCATTCTATCAGAACGAGAGGCAGAACCAGTCTTTATTTGACCAGCATTAGTTGCCACTGCAATGTCAGCAATAGTTGCATCTTCAGTCTCTCCAGATCTGTGCGAAATGACAGCTGTAAATCCGGCCTTATGTGCCATTTCAATAGCATCTAAAGTTTCGGTCAACGTACCGATCTGATTTACTTTAATCAAAATTGAATTTGCACTTTTCTCTTCAATTCCCCTTTTTAAGAACTTAACGTTAGTCACAAACAAATCATCTCCTACCAACTGGCACTTATGTCCAATTTTAGCAGTAAGCATTTGCCAACCTTCCCAGTCGTTCTCATCACAACCATCCTCAATTGAATCAATTGGATATTTATCGACTAGTGACGCTAAATAGTCAACCTGCTCCTCTTTAGATCTTACAGCTCCGTTAGAACCTTCAAATTTTGCATAATTGTACTTACCGTCTTTGTAAAATTCAGAAGAAGCACAATCTAGAGCAATGGTAATATCTTTGCCAGGCTCATATCCAGCCTTTTTTATAGCATGAAGTACACTTTCAAGGGCTTCTTCAGTACCTCCGCCAAAGTTAGGTGCAAATCCACCTTCATCGCCAACAGCAGTACTCAATCCTTTTTCTTTAATAATAGCCTTAAGGTTATGGAATACTTCAGTCCCCATTCTTAGTGCTTCACTGAATGTAGGAGCACCTACAGGGCGAATCATAAATTCCTGAAAGGCAATAGGAGCATCAGAGTGCGATCCACCATTAATGATATTCATCATTGGTACAGGCAGTGTTGACGCATTAGTACCACCAATGTATCTGTATAAAGGCATTTCCAGCTCAGCGGCTGCAGCTTTAGCCACTGCCAGTGAAACACCCAAAATAGCGTTTGCACCAAACTTAGCTTTGTTAGGAGTACCATCAGCCTCAATCATGATTTTGTCGATCAATCTCTGATCAAAAACAGAAAAACCGATTAACTCATCTGCCAGCTCATTATTAACATTTTCAACCGCCTTTAATACACCCTTACCCATGTACTTAGACTTATCCTCATCTCTAAGTTCTACAGCTTCGTGCTCACCAGTAGATGCACCTGAAGGCACTGCAGCTCTTCCAAGCACACCGTTTTCAGTAATTACATCAACTTCAACTGTAGGATTACCTCTTGAATCAAGGATTTGTCTTGCGTATATACTCTCTATTAAGCTCATAATTTATTTTTTAGACTCTTTAATTAACTGAATAAAATCATCAAACAGATACCTGCTGTCGTGAGGTCCAGGAGATGATTCAGGGTGATATTGAACTGAAAAAGCCTTTTTGCCTTTCACTTTAATACCGGCTATAGTTTTATCATTTAAGTGTGTATGGGTAGCTTCTACTTTGTCTGACTTCTCAACATCCTCCGCAGAAACCACAAAACCATGGTTTTGAGAGGTTATCTCACTCAATCCTGTTTGTAGATTCAATATCGGATGATTTAAACCTCTATGCCCATGGTGCATTTTATATGTACCTACACCACATGCCCTAGCTATAATCTGATGCCCAAGGCAAATTCCAAATATTGGTTTATCCTCAGCTAGCATCTTAGAAACTGTATCCACAGCATAATCCATTACTGCTGGGTCTCCAGGGCCATTGGATATAAAATAGCCATCTGGATTAAATGACTTCAAATCTTCAAATGATGATTTAGCTGGAAATATTTCACAATAAACACCCCGCAAAGCCAGGTTTTTCAAAATGCTATTCTTAATACCCAAGTCAAGTACCGCAACTTTAAATTCAGCATTTGGTTCCCCAAAGTATTTTCTTTCCTTGGTACAGACAACTGAAGAAAGTTCCAAACCATCCATTGATGGCACGTCTTTGAGTTTTTCTTTCAATTCATCTACAGATAGTTCAGATGAAATAATGGCATTCATGGCTCCTTTACTTCTGAGATGCCTCACCAACATTCTGGTATCAACATCAGCTATCCCTACCACATTATGCTTTTCGAAGTATTGTTGTAACGACTCGTCTGCTGTATACCTGCTATGAACCTTCGAGTAATCATTAACCACTAACCCGCTGATTTTAGGTGTATCTGATTCTTGCTCGGCATCCACTACACCATAGTTACCTATATGAGGAGTAGTGTTTACAATTATCTGTCCGAAATAAGAGGGATCGGTATAGATTTCCTGATATCCTGTCATGCCAGTGTTGAAACAAATTTCACCACCAGATGTGCCTAACTTTCCGATAGCTGTACCTTCTAGTACTAAGCCATCCTCTAATAATAGATGTGCCTTTTGCTTTAAGCTTAACTTCATTAATTTTAGTTTGATGCAAAAATAAAAAAAGGGATTAGATATAAATCCAATCCCTTTTATTTTTTAAGATATCTCAAAATTACTTTTCTGTATCTTCTCCCTTATCTTCGTTTTTAGCCTTTGGCTCTTCCACTTTCTCTACTTCAGTTGACTCTTCAGCTTTAGCTTCCACTTCCTCTACAACTTCAGCCTCTTCTACAGTGGCCTCAGCTTTAGGTTCAGCTTTTTTTGTCTCTTTCTTTTCAGCAGCAGGAGCAGCTTCAGCACCAGCTGACTTACCACCTCTTCTACTTCTTCTAGTCTTAGACTTCTTAGCATCTGATTCACCAAGCATTAGTTCATTGTAATCAACCAACTCGATGATACACATGTCTGCGTTATCTCCCAATCTATTGCCAGTTTTTAATATTCTTGTATATCCTCCTGGTCTGTCAGCAATTTTAGTTGCAACCTCGTCAAACAGAATTTTAACTGAATCCTTATCATTAAGATAAGAGAATGCTACCCTTCTAGAGTGAGTTGTATCTTCTTTTGCCTTTGTAAGAATGGGCTCCACAAATTTTCTAAGTTCTTTAGCCTTAGCAACAGTTGTAGTAATTCTTTTTTCAGTGATCAATGAAGACGCCATGTTAGAAAGCATTGCACTTCTGTGTGATGCTGTTCTACCTAAGTGATTATTTTTTTTACCGTGTCTCATTTCAATTATTCTTCATCAAGTTTGTACTTAGATAAGTCCATACCGAAAGTAAGATTCTTGTCTTGTACAAGCTGTTCTAACTCAGCTAAAGACTTCTTACCAAAGTTTCTGAACTTCATCATATCAGAGATCTCTAGTCTTACTAAGTCACCTAAAGTTTTAACGTCAGCCGCCTTTAAGCAATTGTAAGCTCTAACAGAAAGATCAAGATCGTTAAGCTGTGTTTTCAACAACTTACGCATGTGTAGCATTTCCTCGTCTACCTGCTCAATTTCACCAGCTCTTTCAGTTTCTAACTCAATAGACTTGTCAGAGAACAACATGAAATGCTGAATCAAAATATGAGCTGCACCTTCCAAAGCTTTTTCTGGGTGAATAGAACCGTCAGTTTCGATATCAATTACTAATTGCTCGTAATCCGTTTTTTGTTCAACCCTAGTATTTTCAACGCTGTATTTAACATTCTTTATCGGAGTGAAAATAGCATCAATTGGAATATAACCAAACACTTGCTCAGTAGGCTTGCTTTCTTCTGCAGGAAGATATCCTCTACCTTTGTCTATGTTCAATTCGATTTCAAAGTCAACCGACTCATCAAGGTTACAGATAACCAAGTCAGGGTTCAAAACTTCGAACGCAGAAGTAAACTTAGCTATATCGCCAGCCTTAAATTCTTTCTGATTCTTGAAAGAAACTGTTACCTTGTTGTCAAATGATTCTCCGATTTTCTTAAATCTTACCATTTTAAGATTTAGAATGATTTCAGAAACATCTTCAACAACACCTTCAATTGTAGAAAACTCATGAAGAACACCAGGCACTTTTATGCCTGTTATTGCATATCCCTCTAAAGAAGATAGCAAAATTCTTCTGAGTGCATTACCGATAGTAACACCGTATCCTTTTTCTAAAGGTTTGAAAGTAAATAAACCGTGAAAGTCATCGGCTTTCTCCATCGCGACTTTATCCGGCATTTGAAATGCTAAAATTGACATAGTTGTTATTAGCTTTAATGTTATAGTCCCGGCCAAAGCCGGGACTAATAAATATTTTATAGATTACTTAGAGTAAAGTTCAACAATCAGCTGCTCGTTGATGTTCTCAGGAATCTCATCTCTCTGAGGAACTGCCACCAACTTACCTGAAAATTCAGAACCATCCCACTCTAACCAAGGGAATCTTTTAGCTCCATTTGTTGCCAAACTATCAGTAATAGCCTCAAGGGATTTAGATCTCTCTCTAACAGCTATAACATCTCCGATTTTCAACGCATATGAAGGAATGTTAGCCACTTCTCCATTTACAGTGATATGTTTATGCAAAACAAGCTGACGAGCCGCTCTTCTTGTAGGAGCAATTCCCAATCTGAATACTGTATTATCTAATCTGCCCTCTAACAACTGGAGTAAAATCTCACCAGTAATACCAGACCTTCTAGATGCTTTATCGAAAAGATTAGCAAACTGCTTTTCCAATACACCATAAGTGTACTTAGCCTTTTGCTTCTCCATTAACTGGATAGCATATTCAGACTGCTTTCTTCTTCTGCTTCTACCATGTTGGCCAGGAGGATAGCTCTTTTTTTGAACCGCCTTACTTGGACCAAATATTGGCTCATTAAATCTTCTAGCAATTTTCGCTTTCGGACCTCTGTATCTTGCCATTTCTTAAATATTTCTTTAAATAAATTATACTCTACGTCTTTTTGGAGGTCTGCAACCATTGTGTGGCAACGGAGTCACATCTTTGATAGTAGTAACTTCAATACCGGTATTTTGAATGGTTCGGATCGCAGACTCACGACCAGCACCAGGCCCTTTAACAAAAACCTCAACCTTTCTCAATCCAAGGTCAAATGCCTTCTGAGAACAGTCCTGCGCTGCCATTTGAGCAGCATAAGGAGTATTTTTCTTAGAGCCTTTAAAGCCCATTTTACCTGCTGATGCCCAAGATATTACCTGACCCGTGGTATTAGTCATTGAAATGATAATATTATTGAACGAAGCCTTAATATGCGCCTGTCCAATAGCTTCAACAGCTACTACACGCTTTTTTGCTTTATCTTTTCTTTTCTGTGCCATTTCTGCTTACACTATTTATTATTTAGTAGCTTTCTTCTTGTTAGCTACCGTCTTTCTCTTTCCTTTTCTGGTTCTTGCATTGTTCTTAGTTTTCTGACCACGTACAGGTAACCCTTTACGATGTCTCAAACCTCTGTAACAACCAATGTCCATAAGTCTCTTAATACTAAGCTGAACTTCTGACTTAAGTACACCCTCTACCTTATGATTCTCAGTAATGATAGTTCTGATAGCATTAGACTCTTCATCAGTCCAGTCTTGAGCCTTTTTATTAGGATCAATACCAGCCTTAGCCAAAATGCTTTGTGCTGTACTTTTTCCTATACCAAAAATATAGGTTAGGGCGATTTCGCCTCTTTTGTTATCTGGAATATCTACTCCTGCAATACGTGCCATAGTTTAGCCTTGTCTTTGTTTAAACCTTGGATTCTTTTTGTTGATAACGTAGACCTTTCCATTTCTTCTGATTATTTTACAATCAGCGCTACGCTTCTTTACTGACGCTTTAACTTTCATGTCCTTTATTTATATCGATAAACAATCCGTCCCTTTGATAAATCATAAGGTGACATTTCTAATTTAACCTTGTCACCTGGTAAAATCTTAATATAATTCATTCTCATTTTCCCAGAAATGTGAGCAATTACCTCGTGTCCGTTTTCAAGCTCCACTCTAAACATGGCGTTTGAAAGCGCTTCGGTTATTGTGCCATCCTGTTCAATTGACTGCTGTTTAGCCATATTAAAATTTAAAATTCTCTTCTATATACTTATGAGTCGTTAAGACTTCTGTTCCTTCTTTAAATATTGCCACCGTATGCTCAAAATGAGCTGATGGCCTTCTATCTGCTGTGCGTATCGTCCATCCGTCTGCTTCCTGCACCACATTTCTAGTGCCTAGATTAACCATTGGCTCTATTGCTATTACCAACCCATCATTTAGTTTAGGACCTTTTCCTGATTTCCCATAATTGGGTACTTCAGGTGCTTCATGCAAATCTGTTCCGATTCCATGCCCCACTAGCTCCCTAACTACACTATAACCGTATTGTTCCACATGACTTTGAATAGCATTTGCTAAGTCACCAATCCGATTACCGTAAACAGCCTTTTCAATACCTTTGTATAGCGACTCTTTTGTCACTTTTAATAAACTCATAACCTCTTCATCAACTTTACCTACAGGGTAGGTGTAAGCTGAATCGCTGTGATAGTTTTTATATAATACACCACAATCGACAGAAATTATATCACCTTCTTTTAGTTCATAATCACTAGGAAATCCATGAACTACATTTTCATTAAGTGATATACACAACGAAGCTGGAAATCCATTAAAGTTTTTAAAAGATGGGATTCCCCCATTGTCTCTTATAAACTCTTCTGCTATTCTGTCTAACTCCTGAGTCTTTACTCCAGGTTTTACACGCTTAGCAACTTCGCCATGAGCCTTTCCCAGTATCTGAGCGCTCTCTTTTATTAACTCTACTTGTTCTCTAGACTTATAATGAATCATTACTAATCTAGGCAGCAGCAGTTTGAGAACGTCCTTTTACTTTTCCGGACTTCATCATTCCTTCATAATGTCTCATCAACAAATAACTTTCTATCTGTTGCAAAGTATCTAAAATAACACCTACCATAATGATCAAAGATGTACCTCCAAAAAACTGCGCAAAACTTTGGCTGACACCCGCTTGAACAGCAAAGGCAGGAAGTATTGCAACAATCGCAAGGAAAATTGATCCAGGTAATGTAATCTTTGTTAAAATCTGATCTATAAATTCGGAGGTTTGCTTTCCTGGCTTAATACCCGGAATGAAACCACCATTTCTTTTTAAGTTATCAGCAATATCATTTGGATTAACTGTGATGGCAGTATAGAAAAAAGTAAATATTAAAATCAACAATCCAAAAGTTAAATTATACTGCCAGCTATAAGGGTCTGAGAAGGTACTCCCTATGTAAGCTCCTATGTCACTGTCTCTCCAAAGACCTGCAACCATTGAAGGAATGAACATTAATGCCTGAGCGAAAATGATAGGCATTACACCCGAAGCATTTACTTTCAAAGGAATATAATCTCTTTTACCACCGTACAATTTATTGCCAATTACCTGCTTGGCGTATTGAATAGGAATTCTTCTAGCAGCTTGTGTTAACATTACAGTCGCCATTACCACGAAGAATAAGGCAACAATTTCTAAAACAAACATCAAAGCTCCACTCATTCCCCTAGAAACTGCCTCACCCACAATGGAGCCAGGAAATCTAGAAATTATACCAATCATAATAAGCATCGAAATACCGTTACCTATACCTTTGTCAGTAATTCTTTCACCAAGCCACATACAGAACATGGTACCTGAAACAAGTATAATCATTGAAGCCACCTGAAAGAATGCCGGTGAATACAAGATTGCCTCTGGTGGTATTGTAACCGCCAAATAACTACCACCTTGTGCTGCAGTTATAGCAATTGTCAATACTCTAGTAATTTGAGTAAGTCTTTTTCTACCAGACTCACCTTCCTTTTGCAATTTCTGAAAGTAAGGCACTGCCACAGTCAGCAATTGTATCACAATTGATGCTGATATATAAGGCATAATACCTAAGGCAAATATTGAAGCTCTACTAAAAGATCCTCCTAAAAATGTATTAAGCAGATCAAAGATTCCACCAGATGCTCCTCCACCCAATGCTTCTGGATCAACACCTGGAAGCACGATGAATGAACCTAATCTGAAAACCATCAGAAAACCAATAGTGTTCAGGATTCTGATTCTTAAATCCTCAATCGAAAAAATATTCTTTATAGTAGTAAAAAACTTCTTCATAATTACAGCTGAATCGCTTTACCCCCTGCTGCTTCTATAGCCTTGGATGCGCTAGCAGAAAAAGCATGAGCTGTTACCTCTACTTTTGATTTAAACTCTCCGTTACCTAATATTTTGACGATATCATTTTTACCAGCCAAACCATTATCAACTAAAAGCTGCATATCAACAGCCTTAGCTTTAGTTTTAGCAATTAATACCTCCAAAGCATCAAGGTTGATAGCTTTATATTCTATTCTATTGGGGCTTGTGAAACCAAACTTAGGCACACGTCTTTGAAGTGGCATTTGGCCTCCTTCAAAACCCTTCTTAGTTTTATATCCAGATCTAGATTTAGCCCCTTTGTGTCCTCTGGTAGAAGTACCACCTTTACCAGAACCCTGTCCGCGACCTATTCTTTTCTTTGATTTTACCGAGCCTTCTGCAGGCTTTAATGTATTCAGTTTCATAATTATATCTCAGTTACGGATACCAAATGGCTCACCTTTTTTACCATACCATCGATTTGAGGAGTTAGCTCTACCTCAACTGATCTATTGATTTTACCTAAACCCAAAGCTTTGATTGTAAGCTTTTGTCTCTCTGGTCTACCAATAACGCTTCTTACTTGTGAAATTCTAACTTTTGACATAATCTTATCCGTTAAAAACTTTAGACATAGTCACTCCTCTGTCCTTAGCAACAGTGTAAGGATCTCTCATATTAGTTAAAGCATCAAAAGTTGCCTTTACCACGTTGTGAGGATTTGATGACCCTTTAGACTTAGCTAGTACATTGTGAACACCAGCACTCTCTAAAACAGCACGCATAGCACCGCCTGCAATTACTCCAGTACCTGGAGAAGCTGGCTTAAGAAGTACGAAACCTCCGCTATATTTACCTAATGCTTCATGAGGCACAGTTCCTTTAATAACTGGAACTTTAACAAGGTTCTTTTTGGCATCATCTATACCTTTAGTGATAGCATCTGTCACCTCATTGGCTTTACCAAGTCCGTAACCTACTACACCATTTCCATCTCCTACAACCACGATAGCAGAAAAGCTAAATCTTCTACCACCTTTAACAACCTTAGCTACCCTTTTAATGGCTACAACCTTTTCTTTAAGGTCTATTTCGCTAGCTTTTACTGATCTTATATTACTTTGAGACATAATGCTTTAAAATTTTAGACCTCCCTCTCTGGCTCCTTCAGCCAAAGCCTTCACTTTGCCGTGATATAAGTAACCATTTCTATCAAATACAACTTGAGAAATACCAGCAGCAGAGGCCTTTTCAGCAATCTTCTTACCTACTTCCTTACAAGTACCGATATTCAATTTAGCGCCTTCTTCCATAGATGACGCTGCAGTCAGTGTATGACCATTGCTATCATCAATAATTTGAGCGTATATTCCTTTATTACTCTTAAATATAGAGAGTCTTGGTTTCTCCTGAGTACCTGCAATTTTATTACGGATACCTCTCTTAATTCGGAGCCTTCTATTTATTTTATCAAATGCCATGTTCTTAATTATTTAGAAGCAGTTTTACCAGCTTTACGTCTAACAAACTGACCAACGAATCTAATACCTTTACCTTTGTAAGGCTCAACTTCTCTCAACGACTTAATTTTGGCGGCAATTTGTCCAATTAACTGCTTATCATAACCTTCAAGCGTTATAATTGGATTTTTACCTTTTTCAGTCTCAGCAGTAACTTTGATTTCCTTTGGAACTGATAACCAAATGTTGTGTGAGTATCCTAAACTTAACTCCAACACATTATTCTGTGCAGAGGCCTTGTAACCAACACCCACTAACTCTAGCTGTTTCTTGTAACCGGTACTTACACCTTCAACCATGTTTGAAATCAAAGACCTATAAAGACCATGAAGGGCCTTATGTCTTTTTTGTTCAGTTGGTCTCTCTACGGTAAGCGTGCCTTCATTTTCAACCAATTTGAAAGCTGGGTCCATATTCTGTACGAGTTCTCCTTTAGGTCCTTTCACTACAATTTGACCAGCTTTCTGATCAAATGTATAGGTAACACCTGCGGCAATCTCTATTGGTTTTCTCCCTATTCTTGACATTGATGTCTATTATTTAATATACGTAACACAAAACTTCACCACCTACCTGCATATCCCGGGCTTCTTTATCAGTAACCACTCCTTTTGAGGTAGACAAAATGGCAACACCTAAACCATTTAATACCCTTGGAAGAGCATCAGACTTAGCGTATTTCCTTAAACCTGGCTTACTAATTCTTTCCAAATTAAAAATGGCCGGTTTGTTATCATCAGCACTATATTTCAAGGCTATTTTGATATTTCCCTGATTGTTTGAAGTCTCTTCAAACTTGTAGTTCAGGATATAACCCTTATCATGAAGAACTTTCGTAAGCTCCTTTTTGATATTTGAGGCAGGGATATCAACAACCTTATGCTTGGCTTTGATAGCATTCCTCAATCGGGTCAAATAATCTGCTATTGGATCTGTCATTTTCTTTATTTTTCTACAGTATTTCTGCTACCCGTTGAAACGGCCTGCAAAGATACAAACTATTTTTTTGAATAAAAATAAAAGAAGTAATATTTACCAGCTTGCTTTAGTAACACCAGGTATCTTACCATCAGAGGCCATTTCTCTGAAAGTTACCCTTGAAATACCAAATTTTCTCATGTAACCTTTAGGTCTTCCGGTAAGCTTGCATCTGTTGTGTAATCTAACAGGCGAAGCGTTTCTTGGAAGCTTATCAAGTCCTTGGTAATCACCAGCTTCTTTTAGGGCTTGTCTTTTAGCAGCATACTTGGCTACCATTTTCTCCCTTTTTAATTCTCTTGCTTTAACAGCTGTTCTTGCCATAATATTTAGTTTTTGCTTGTGAATGGCATACCAAATGCCTTCAACAATTCGTAACTCTCTTCGTCAGTATTGGCAGTGGTCACAAATGTGATGTCCATACCATTGATTTTATTCACTTTATCTATGCTGATTTCAGGGAAAATGATCTGCTCCTTAACACCTAAAGTGTAGTTTCCTCTTCCGTCAAAACCTTTGTCACTGATACCTCTAAAATCCCTTACCCTTGGAAGTGCAATTGCCATAAGTCTATCCATAAACTCATACATTTTATCACCTCTCAAAGTAACTTTAGCACCAATTGGCATTTCTTCTCTCAACTTAAAGTTAGAGATAGATTTTTTAGACATTGTAGCTACCGCTTTTTGTCCAGTGATTGAAGTTAATTCTTCAACACCTACATCTACCAATTTTTTATCCGCTACTGCTGCACCAATACCCTTGTTAAGGCAAATTTTAGTCACCTTAGGTACTTGCATTACCGAGCTGTACTGAAATTTTTCCTTTAACGCAGGAACGATTTCACTCTGATATTTTTCTTTTAATCTAGGACTAGCCATTTTTAACAATTTCTCCGGTTTTCTTAGAATATCTTTGAAGCTTACCATTCTCATCCAGTTTTCTACCAGTACGAGTTGGCTCACCTTTAGCAGGATCGACTAACATCAAATTGCTAATGTGTATTGCAGCTTCACTCTTGTTGATGCCGCCTTCTGGATTAGTTGCTGATGGTTTAACGTGTTTTGTAACAACATTAACACCTTCAACCACTGCTCTATCTTTTGCAGGAATAACCTCAAGTACTACTCCTGTTTTACCTTTAGAGTTACCAGCGATAACTTTTACAGTATCACCTTTTCTAACGTGTAATTTTTTCATTTTCTTCTCCATGATTATAGTACTTCTGGGGCCAATGAAACAATCTTCATGAACTGCTTCTCGCGTAATTCTCTTGCTACTGGTCCGAAAATACGAGTACCTCTTGGCTCATCATTAGCAGTTAATAACACTGCTGCATTATCTTCAAACCTTATGTAAGATCCATCTTTTCTTCTTACTTCCTTAGTAGTTCTAACTACTACAGCTCTTGAAACTGTACCTTTTTTAAGGTTACTTGAAGAAAGGGCTGACTTTACTGATACAACGATCTTGTCACCCACTGAAGCATACTTTTTTCCAGTTCCGCCTAAAACACGGATACAAAGAACTTCCTTTGCTCCACTGTTATCTGCTACGTTTAATCTTGACTCTTGCTGTATCATCTTATTTAGCCTTTTCTATGATTTCAACTAATCTCCATCTTTTGCTTTTACTCAAAGGACGCGTTTCCATGATACGCACAGTATCACCAATACCACATTCTCCTTTTTCGTCATGGGCCATAAACTTGGTAGTTTTCTTAACAAACTTACCATAGATAGGGTGCTTTTCTTTACGGTTTACAGCAACGGTGATAGACTTGTCCATCTTGTTGCTAACAACCTGCCCTACTCTTTCTTTTCTTAATTTTCTCGACTCCATTCTAATATTATTTAGCAAGTTCTTTAGCCCTCAACTCAGTTTGTAATCTAGCGATAAGTTTGCGGGTTTCTCTCACTTTCATTGGGTTCTCAATAGGTGAGATTTCATGAGCAAACCTCAATTTTCTGTAAGCTTCTTGTTCGCTTACAAGCTTTTGCTTCAATTCATCGAAGGTCAAGGCTTTTATTTCTGAATTCTTCATAACTTTTATGATTCAACGTAATCTCTACGTACTACAAACTTAGTTTTGATAGGGAGTTTTTGTTGAGCCAATCTTAAAGCTTCTTTCGCTAACTCAGTTTTAACTCCACCAGCTTCGAAAAGAATAGTACCAGGCTTAACAACAGCTACCCAATATTCTGGAGCTCCCTTACCTTTACCCATTCTTACCTCTGCAGGCTTTTTAGTAATAGGTTTGTCAGGAAATATTCTGATCCACACCTGACCTTCTCTTTTCATAGCTCTAGTCATAGCAATCCTTGAAGCTTCAATCTGTCTTGAAGTGATCCATCCTGGCTCCATTGACTTGATACCAAAAGCACCAAAAGCAATAGTATGTCCTCGCTGAGCAATTCCCTTTATTCTGCCTTTTTGCTGTTTCCTGAACTTTGTTCTTTTTGGCTGTAACATATTTTTATGTCTTTAGATCACGTGTAACCGTGACTCAACGCTAATTAAAAATTACTTTTTTCTACTTCTTTTAGGACCCTCTGGTCTTTTACGTCCACCTCCAGAACCACCAGGGCCAGAGTTAGAAGCACCTATGTTTGGAGAAAGGTCTCTTTTACCATAAACCTCTCCTTTAAAAATCCATACTTTGATGCCGATTTTTCCATATACCGTGTTTGCTTCGCAAATAGCATAGTCTATATCAGCTCTTAAAGTATGCAAAGGAATTCTACCTTCTTTGTACTGCTCAGATCTTGCCATTTCAGCACCACCTAAACGGCCAGAGACCTTTACCTTAATTCCTTGAGCTCCAACTCTCATTGAAGAAGCAATAGCTTGTTTCATTGCTCTTCTAAAAGAGATTCTTGCTTGCAGTTGTTGAGCGATTGAATCACCAACTAACTTAGCATCAAGCTCAGGCCTTTTTATTTCAAAGATGTTGATCTGAACATCTTTGTTAGTAAGTTGCTTAAGCTCCTCTTTGATTTTATCTACTTCAGAACCTCCTTTACCGATAACAACGCCCGGACGAGCAGTGTGTACAGTTAGGGTAATTCTTTTAAGAGTTCTTTCTATTATAACTTTAGAGATACCACCTTTAGGGATACGAGCGTTCACATATTTTCTGATCTTGTGATCCTCAACTAACTTATCCGCAAAAGTATCACCTCCGTACCAGGCTGAATCCCAACCTCTTACGATACCAAGTCTGAAAGCAATAGGGTTAACTTTTTGTCCCATTATTTATCTTCTTTTTTGTCTTTAGTCTCTACAGTTTGGTCAAGAACAGCTGCACTATCCAATACCATGGTTACATGGTTAGATCTTTTTCTGATTCTGTGCGCTCTTCCCTGAGGTGCTGGTCTCAATCTTTTCAAGATTCTACCACTATCCACCTTGATAGATTTCACATAAAGATCTGCATCTTCAAGATCAATCTCTTCGTTCTTTTGTTGCCAATTAGCAATTGCCGACAACAATAGTTTCTCTAATCTGGCTGCACCTTGTTTAGGCTCAAACTTTAAGATGTTCAAAGCCTTGTTTACTTTCTCTCCTCTAATAAGATCTGCTACCAGTCTCATTTTTCGAGGTGATGTAGGTACATTATTAAGTTTAGCTACTGCCTCCATAATTATCTTTTGCCTTTGTCTTTTTTACCAACGTGACCTCTGAAATTTCTAGTAGGGGCAAACTCACCAAGTTTGTGACCCACCATATTTTCAGTTACATATACAGGTATGAATTTATTGCCGTTGTGCACAGCAAAAGTGTGACCCACAAAATCCGGAGATATCATTGATCTTCTTGACCAGGTTTTGATCACACTCTTTTTACCTGCGTCATTCATTGTGTCTACTTTTTTCTCCAGCCTAAAATCAATGTAAGGCCCTTTTTTTAGTGATCTTGCCATTATTTCTTACCTCTACTAATGATTAGATTATTTGAATACTTCTTAGGAGTTCTGGTCTTTTTACCTTTAGCATAAAGGCCAGTTCTAGATCTTGGGTGACCTCCAGATGATTTACCTTCACCACCTCCCATTGGGTGATCTACAGGGTTCATAGCAACACCTCTTGTTCTTGGTCTTCTTCCTAACCATCTTTTTCTACCGGCTTTACCAAGATTCACATTCATGTGATCTGAATTAGAAACCGCACCTACAGTAGCAAGACAGGTAACTAATACTTTTCTAGTCTCACCTGATGGTAATTTAACCGTAGCGTATTTACCTTCCCTAGCCAACAGCTGCACATAAGAACCAGCACTTCTAGCCATAGCACCACCTTTACCAGGTTTCAATTCAATGTTATGAACGATAGTACCTAAAGGAATTTTTGAAAGTGGAAGTGTATTACCAACTTCAGGAGCAACGTTTTCGCCAGACACTACTATCTGACCTACTGTGATTCCTTCTGGAGCGATAATGTATGTCTTCTCACCATCTGCATAGTAAAGAAGGGCAATGCGAGCAGTCCTTGTTGGATCATACTCTACCGACTTCACAGTAGCAGGGATGTCAAATTTATTTCTTTTGAAGTCAATGATTCTGGATTTCTTCTTATGACCACCACCTAAGTAGCGCATTGTCATCTTTCCAGTATTATTTCTACCTCCAGATCTTTTCTTAATAACTACCAACGACTTCTCAGGAGTTGATTTAGTAATCTCCGTGAAAGCTGGTGCTACTCTGTATCTCTGTCCGGGTGTAACCGGGTTCATTTTTTTAATCGCCATCTTATGCTAAATTATATCTCGCTGTAAAAATCGATTATATCACCGTCTGCTACTGTTACAATAGCTTTCTTAAAAGAAGACGCTCTTCCTGATATCATTCTTGACTTAGAAAATCTAGACTTTGCTTTGCCGAGGTAGTTCATTGTGTTCACACCCTCTACAGTAACACCGTACATTTTTTCTACAGCCTTCTTTATTTCCACTTTATTGGCTTTTCGATTTACTACGAAACCATATTTGCCTTTTTCGTTTAAAGCGGACACCTTTTCTGTAACCAATGGCTTTATTAAAACGCTCATTATATTATTTCTTCAATAGGTTATCAATCTTCTCAATTGACCCTTCACTAAGGATCAAGTTGTCAGCGTTAAGCACGTCATAAGTAGTAAGCATGTTAGCCATAACTACTTTGGTATTCTGAATATTTCTTCCAGAAAGTGCAACACTCTTATTTGCTTCAGGAAGCACCAACAGAGTCTTTTTGTCAGCAAGCGCAAGAGCACTTAACATTTTCAAATAGTCTTTAGTTTTAGGGGCTTCGAAGTTAAAATCTTCCACAATTGCTATGCTCTTATCCAAAGCCTTATAAGTAAGTGCGGATTTTCTAGCTACCTCTTTCAATTTCTTGTTCAATTTGAAAGAGTAATTTCTTGGCTGAGGGCCGAATACACGACCACCACCTCTGAAAACCGGAGACTTAATACTACCAGCTCTGGCTGTACCTGTTCCTTTTTGCTTCTTAATCTTTCTTGTTGATCCTGCTATTTCTGCTCTTTGCTTCGCCTTGTGTGTACCTTGCCTTTGATTAGCCAAGAATTGCTTAACATCAAGATAAATTGCATGATCATTAGGTTTGACACCAAACACTTCACTAGAAAGTGTTACTTTTCTACCGGTATCTTCACCTGTATATTTTACTACTGAGATACTCATTATTTCTCAAGAATTACAGTTGAATTATTAGCACCAGGAATTGAACCGCTTACAAGGATCAAATTCTTTTCTGGTAAAATTTGCATTACTCTAAGGTTCATAAGCTTTACCCTGTTCCCTCCAGTTCTTCCAGCCATTCTCATGCCTTTAAAAACCCTTGCAGGGTAAGAAGCACCACCAACAGAACCAGGAGCTCTAAGTCTGTTATGCTGACCGTGTGTACTTTGTCCTACACCACCAAAATTGTGTCTTTTAACAACACCTTGGAATCCTTTACCTTTTGAAGTACCAACGGCATCCACAAAGTCACCTTCAACAAAAACGTCAGCTACATTAATAACCTGACCTAATTGTATTGGGCCTGTAAACTCCTCTCGGAAATCCCTGAACTCGATCACTTCCTTTTTAGGAGTAGTGTTAGCTTTCGCGAAATGTCCTTTCAAAGCATTTGGAGTGTTTTTTTCCTTACGCTCTCCAAAGCTCAACTGAATGGCTTTATAGCCATCCTTTTCCTCATTTTTTACTTGCGTTACCACGCAAGGACCAGCTTCTATTACTGTGCATGCGACATTTCGTCCATCGGCACCAAAAATGCTAGTCATTCCGATTTTCTTTCCTATAATACCAGACATTTTCTAATCTTTAATAAGCGCAATTATGCTTTATCCCTCACGGTTTTTCCGCAAAAGGACTGCAAAGATAGTAACTAAAAAGAAGTTACCAAATACTACGTGTTAAATTTTTTCTTTAAGTGCTGAGTCGCACTAGAGTAGAATTGAATGGTGTGAAGATATGTCGAAATTCAATAAAATAGAACCTTTTAAGGCCTATTGAATATCTTCCAATACTTCTCGCAGTATTTTAATCGACTTAACTTCACCCATATTGTCTATATGTACTTTATAAAAAGCTATTAAATGTTCTAAAAGCATCCTCCTTTCGGAGTTCTTAATTACGACCGGTGAGGTGAAGGATTCATTTAACAATAGATGAGTCTTTTCGCTTAGATGATCATCAGATAACAGTAAAAAGAATTGATCGCTGGAAGTAATTCCAAAACCCAAATATTTAGTGAGCTTCAATAAAAATTGGAGATGGAAATTGAGATAGTTTCTTTCCATGTTGTCCAGTATCTCAATGCTATGATGAACAAACTCATATAAATCCGCTACCTCACCTTCTTCTTTTATAGACTTATAAAGCAACTCTGCCATAAACACTCCCAATGAAGACTTCACTATATTATAAGGTATGGTCTTTAAAGGGGTAGTACATTTTATTTCTGAAATCCGATTAATATCAGAGGAAGGCTTGTGATAAACAACAAGGTCGAGCAAGGTAAGTGGTTGGTATAAAGCAATGCGCCCTTTTGACTTTGAGGACCTTACTCCATTGACAATGTATGTCTGCAGACCAAAAGCTTCGGTGAAGATCTTTACTATTATGGATGTGTCTCTGTACTTAAAATATTTAAAAACAACTCCTCTGGTCTTATGAAGCATTAGTCTATAACAGCTATTTTACCAACAAAGCTCTCTTCACCATCATCGGTGGCACTAAAAACAAAGTAAACACCTGTTGCCGCACGCCTACCGTTATAATCCTGAACATTCCAGGTAGCAGTACCGCCCTCAGACCTAGTATCCCAAACTAGCTTGCCGCTAGAATCAGTGATTTTCACTTTTGCATCGTCCACCAAGCCGCTGATTCCTATAGTTCCCAGAAAATCTGATGTCACAGGATTGGGAAATATCCTTACTGCAGTGTGCTCTGGCAATGCCTCTGTGGCATCGGAACGATAGGATATTATTCCTTCGGGAGTTGCGAAAAATACTTCGCCTGACTTTTCATTCACTTCTATATCCAAAATCTGGTTGGATGGCAAAGGGCTATTCTGAATATTAAAATTCAATAGCTGCCTGTCAGCCTCTTCATCAAATAGCCAAACACCACTATTGGTTCCTATCCATTTTCTATTACCAGGATCAATTTCTATTGAGGTTACAATTTCGTCTCTTAATAGTTGACGGTTTTCAAAAATTGGCAGAATTGCATCCACTGTTCCACTTATCACATTAATAGGGTTCGTGAAAACTGCAATCCCTTCGTTAGTGCCTATCCATATATAACCATCCTTATCCACTGCAAGAGTGTTCACTACTTCATTAGGCAACCCTCCATTACCCGCCTGGCCGGTTAAATATCGCATTTCCTGAGTCTCCTTCTCAAAAACCAATATGCCTCCTCCTACCAACGGGTCAACAATCATCCATAAATAATCATTTGTATTTTCTATTGATAAAAGGGAAGAAGTGAGTGTTAAAAAAGAACTCCATTGACCATCGTTGAAAAGGTGAAGCCCAAATGGCTCGGCATAGTTGATGGCCCAGAGTCCTTCTGCTGTTGCTTTAACTGCACTAACGGGTATGCCCTTTCCTCCAATATTAGATAAGGTGCTATTTGTATTATCAATCAACGTAATGACACCATCATCAGCCACTTTCAAAATACCGCCACCAAATAGTGCGTAGTAATAGGCAGAAGTTTTTTGATCGTAGGTTACATCTACAATGTCTTTAAATTCAGGAGTAGTATTGGAATCAGATGAAGTGTTACTCCATGCCCCATTGGTAAATTGATAGAAGCCATTATCCCGATTCAGGGCCAAACAGCTGGAAGAATACCCTCCTGACACACCAGTGATCATATTTGAGCGATAATGAAATTTAAAAATATTGTTGCTTGATGGACCTGATGGTTTAATACTTTCAAACTGGCCTGAAATGTTAGTAATCAACCCGTTTTTATTATCAGCTATATAAATTGTGTTTCCTGAAACAATACCATCATTGATTTTTGATACCAGGTCATTGGAAATAATACTGGTAGCTGATGAACTTTCTATCTTAAAGAACCCAATTTCTGTCAAAACTGTAGCCTGCTCACCGTTTGAAGCTGCTTTCTGAAAATTTGAACCAATTTCGGATATGGTCAGCGTCCATTTCCCATTTTCATACTCATAAATACCTTCATTATTAAAAGCTGAAAGCACCTTATTATTTAAAGTAAATACCAAAGCTGCCGACCCTGAAGGCAACCCGTTGACAGCAGAATGTCTTTTCCAGTTGGCTGGATCTAACAAATTAATTCCATTCTTAAAATTTGAGGCAATCACACCTTCTTCAGAGGCAAGGAAAAGACTATCTCCTAAAATTGTTGACTGAAAAATTTCAATCTCCTGAGCCCTTTCACCTAGCTGCCTGTAGGTCTCCCTTACTTCAAGCTTATTTAAATCAAAATTAAGCAGGCCATAGGCAGTGCTGATAAAGGCATTATTTTCATCGGAGCCAATATTATTGATTGACTTATCTCCTAAAACCTGTGAGTTTGTGATCAGATCATAATTAATCAATTCATTTTCATGAATCAAATCCAGATTGCCAGACTCATACCCTATTAATAAAATATCCTTATTTAAATTATAATGAAGGGCTGAAATATTGTCCTCTTGTAGTCCATCAATCTTAGAAATGGTGGTTAAACTATTATCTTCATTGTCGAAAATGAATAGTCCATTATCGCTCGCCACATAGGTTTTGTTATTGCCTAATGCTATAAGTTGAGCAGCATTGTAAGAAAAATGAGTTCGCCATGTCCCTAAAGGAATGTCATTTTGAGCTGATAGTAATGATGAGACTAATAGAAATCCTAAAACAAACTTAATCTTCATTTTTTCTTTCGTTGAGCCATTCCTTCCATAAAACTTCTTCTCCCTCTTGCCTCATACTCCTGTTTTTCTCCTAAAAGCACTTTTTGGTCGTCTTCTGACAGTCGGTATGAAAACGAAGCAAGCTCCCCAGACTCAGCACAAATGGCATGCACCTTTGTCACAAACTCAGCGACCGCCAACAAATTAGGCATTGGCCCAAAAGGCTTTCCTTCAAAATCCATATCCAATCCCGCTACTATCACTCGTTTACCACTATTGGCCAGTTTATTACAAACTTCAACGATATCATGATCAAAGAATTGTGCTTCATCAATACCAACAACATCACAATTACCTGCAAGAAGCAAAATGTCATTGGCAAAATTAACCGGTGTAGATCTTATGGAAGTTTCATTATGAGAAACTACATCCTCTTTATGATATCGTGTATCAACCTTTGGCTTAAATATCTCAACCTTCTGTTTAGCAATGATGGCCCTATTCAATCTTCTGATCAGCTCTTCAGTTTTACCAGAAAACATGCAGCCACAAACTACCTCAATCCAGCCTGTTTTCTTTGATCTGCCAAAATTTGGTTCAATAAACATCGTGTAAAAATAAGTTATTTAGTTGTTAGCAGCCATGTACTAATAAGAATAGTCCATGTGTGGAAGCTTCGAAGATTCAGGAACTTCAATTTCTACTTCACCTTTCACAATCCTCGTCTGGCATGTCAATCGTTCGTTATCATTAAGACGCCCCATGTTTTTAAAATTAATTTCAGGCTGGGTTAGACCACCAAAATGCTCAATCCCACTCTTTACAATGCATTTACAAGTTGTGCAGCGCCCCTTGGCACCGCAGGCATGCATCCAGTCAATATAATTTTCCTGAAGAATTGTCAATAGTGTTTTACTATTATCGTTATTTTGGATAGTGAGGTCATTTAGATTTGCGATTTTTATATGCACCATTTGATCTTTCATTAATCGACAAATTAAAAGATTTAAAAAATATGTCTTCTGAAAATATGGATAATAATCTTAACAGAGCAGGAATAAAGGATTACAGTACGCGATACTCTAAAAAGTTGATAGATACATATTTCAAAAGCAACACTAGTATTACCGGTGGTGATATTAAATCTTTAGCAGATATATCGCAGATTAATCTTTTTGTTATCAAAAACCTGTTTGAGGAATGGCAAAAAGAAACTGATAACCTTAAGAGCGATTACTTTGATTATAAGTCTGAGCAGGTTAAAAGTGCGTTGACCGAATTTATGAATGTCCTCTCGAGGAATATATCCATAAATAAAGATCATTTTGAGCCATTGTTGATCAGAGCTGTAGAAGAAAGTGTATTACTGATATTTTCACCTTATGACTTTTATACACACTTGGCAGAGCATTCAAATGGGGAAATGACATTGCAGAACTTGAAGCGTACGTTAAAATATGTGCGCGTGAATAAGAATCTGCTTGAAAGCTTGACTCAAATCATGGAAGAACGAAAACTGGATAAAGTTAATGACTCGACTTATGCTGACTTGATTAACGAGGTATTTCAAAACATTCAGGCAAGCCCTGATGATATAGGCATTTACTTTGATAATTTTTCAAAAATTGAGCCTTTACAAGAAAGTGATATTTATGGAGTTTTAATAAATGAAAGAACAACAGAAGAGTCCGAACCTATTGAAGAGGTAGAAGATGACCCGTCAATATCTAAAGTTGACCCTACAGATGAAAACCTAAAAACTATCAATGAAATTCATGCAGCTGAAGCTGAAGAACCTACAATAGCAGAAGTTCATCAAACCAAAGGCATTGACAATTTAAATGCTGCCATGAGCATAAACCAGAGGTTTATGTTTAAGAATGCCCTCTTTAGCGGAGATGATAAGGCCTTTGAAGATACCATAGCTCATCTTGAAAGCTGCGGCAGTAAAGAAGAGGCTATGAAATACATCTACAAGGAATTTCCGCAATGGAACATTGAAAGCGAGGAGTTTGAAGAATTTGTTGAGCTGATTGAAAAAAGGCTAAATTAATCTAGCGTACCAATACCTGCATCCTGTGCGAGTCTAATTTCAATAGAATAAACACGAGGATAGCGAAACCCCAAAGGGATGATCCCCCATAGGAAAATAGTGGAAGTGGTATGCCTATAACCGGAAAAAGACCAATGGTCATGCCTATATTAACTGCAAAGTGAAAAAAGAGAATACACGCAACGCTATAGCCATAGACTCTGGCAAATCGCCACTTTTGCCGCTCAGATATATATATAATCCTTAAAATTAAAGTGACAAAAAGGGATATGGTAAGTAAGCTGCCAAACCAGCCATGCTCCTCTCCGATAGTGCAAAAAATAAAATCTGTACTCTGCTCTGGCACAAAGTCAAATTTTGTTTGTGTTCCTCTCAAAAAGCCTTTACCTGCAAACCCTCCACTACCTATGGCTATTTTTGACTGGGTTACATTCCACCCATAACCTAATGGATCGGCATCAGGATTTATAAGAGCTTTTATCCTATTCTGTTGGTGAGGTTTAAGAACATCTGAAATTACATAATCAACACTTCGAATAACTCCTGCTATAATCAGCGCCCCAGCTAAAACAACGGCTATTTTTTTAATTGTTCGCTTCTTAATGAAAAGAATAATTATAGCGGCAGTGGCAGCAATACCGATATACAAGTAAAGGTGGTTAGGAACAAGTAAGGTTAGCACAAAAATTATGGCAGCCGCTACACCAAGAATCAATAGCATTGGCGACATTCCTTCCCTAAAGAAAACCAGAACAAATACACTATAAACTAATGCCGTTCCTGTATCACCTTGGGCAACAATTAAGATGGCTGGTACTCCAATGATAATGAATAAAACTATCTGCTTGCCTAAGCGATCCATTCTAAAACCCGCACTGTCCATGTACTTGGCCACTGCCAATGCAGTAGCAAATTTAGCAAACTCAGAAGGCTGTAATCTTAATGGCCCTATTTCCAACCAAGAGTTTGCTCCTGAAATCTCTCGTGCAACAAATACCACTAGAATCAGTAAAAATACAACCACTCCATAGATGATGTAAGCAAAAGTGTCATAAAACTTAAAATCCACCACCATTATGGCAATAATCAAAATTATTGAAGAAGCCATAAAAAATAGCTGGCGACCACTATTCAGCGTCATGTCAAAAATGCTTTGATTAGCAGATTCATCATAAACCGCTGCGAAAATGTTTAACCAGCCCAACACTGCTATTGACATAAACAGGATTACTGTCAGCCAATCTATATTGTTTGTTATGTTATCTCTTCCACTCAATGTAGAAACTCCCCTTTTTTAACATACTCTTCAATATGTGGCCTTTCTGTCCCTCCCAATAGGTATTTCTCTATCATCAAACTAGCTATAGAAGCTGCTGCCCGGGCTCCCTGGCCTGCATCTTCTACATACACTGACACGGCAATTTTGGGATTGTCTTTTGGCGCAAAAGCTATAAAAACTGAATGGTCGGGCATGGGATCATTTTGCACGGTTCCTGTCTTGCCACAAACTTCAATGTCTTTAAGCTTGGCCCTGTATTGCCCTGTGCCAGATTCAACCACATTGGCCATAGCTTCAACGGCAATATCGAAATATTTGGAATCTACTGTTGTGAAGTGCTTTTCAGTATATTGGGGCAGCGGCTGCCCCGAATCACCAATTGATTTCACCAAATGCGGAATGTAATAATATCCTCTGTTTGCCACAATGGCAGCAAAGTTTGCCATCTGAATAGGCACAACAAGATTTTCGCCCTCACCGATGGCAATTGAATAAATGTTAGAATATTTCCATGGGCGATTGTCATAAGCCTTATCATAATAGGCAACACTAGGCACTAAGCCAGTTTTCTCATTGGGTAAGTCTATACCTAATGGGCTTCCGAGTCCAAAACTTCTAACATGCTGATTCCATCCCTCAAGGCCAAGTCTTGTATCTTCAAATGGACTCTCCGAAACACCACGGTTAACCACCCTTTTCATCACATTGTAAAAGTATGGATTACAAGAGTTGGTTATTGCACCAATGAGCGTTTCCCCTGGTCCATGATAATGGCATTTCATGGGCACCATAATGCAGGGAATATAAGTTTGCCTATTAATTACACCTTCCTGAAGAGCAACCAAGGCTTGAATAATTTTAAAAATTGAGCCTGGACGATATTGAGCCATTAATGGCCTGTTAAACAAAGGCTTGGCGGTGTCAGCACTAATGAGAGAGAAATTCTGGCTGTAATCCTTGCCTGTCAGCAGGTTTGGGTCATATGATGGGCCTGATACCAATGAAAGTATTTCTCCAGAAGAAGGCTCAATTGCCACAATACTACCTGACTTACCTGCCAGCAATGATTCACCATATTCCTGAAGGGTAAGATCAATTGTTGAGACTAAATTTTGACCTGGTACTGAAAGTGTGTCGTATTTTCCACCATCAAAAACACCCTTTTCTACACCTCTAACATTTTTAATCACATAATGCACCCCTCTTTTTCCACGGAGTTGCTTTTCGTAAAATGACTCAATTCCACTTTGTCCGATATAGTCACCCTGTCTATAATAATCAATGGTGTCACGCTCTAACTGCCGCTTGCTGACCTCACTAACATAGCCCAAAGCATTGGCTAAAACTGGACTGGCATATGACCGAGTGGTTCTGGCTTGAATGTCAAACCCCTGAAAATCCACCAGGTAATCCTGCACCTTTGCCAAATCCTTATTTGACAGTTGCTTGATAAAAATAGATGGCTGAACGTAAGAAAACTTCTTGGCCGTTTCTAATTTATCGATAAATTCCTGTCGTGTTATTTGGAAAAGCTCACAAAATTTAGTGGTATCTATTTTCTTAACATCTTTAGGAATGACCGTAAGGTTGTATTGAGGAGTATTGAAAACTATTAATTCGCCATTGCGATCATATATGAGTCCACGATACGGATATTCTATTACCTCATGAATGATGTTGCTATTTGCTGCTTGAGCATATTTTGAATCAAGCACCTGAATCGAAAATAGCTTTATCAGGAATGTGGCTGCCACCACAATTACAATTAGCTGAATTATATTTTTCCTGGTATCGTCCACTATGAACGCTTTCTTTTATAGAATATAAATTGAACTATTAAAATTATGACCATTGTGAAAATGGTGCTTAGTATGGCTTTCCACAAGGTAAAGCCAAACAACCCAAACCCAAATGCCTCAACAAAAAACAGAATTAAATGATGAACAAGCACAAGTGGCAATGCATATCCAAAAAACCATTGCCATCCATTTAATTCTATACTGGGCATTGCTCCTGAATCATATCCACCCTGAGGGGTAATAAGATTCAACCAGTAGTTTCTTATGAACATTATAAACACACAAGCCGATGCATGAATTCCCATACTGTTATAAAAAATATCAACGGTGAAGCCAGTTATGAAACCCAGCGCCATTAAAGCCAGAACGCTCATATCTACCGGTAGCAGAAGAATAAAAGCAACATATAAAAAACAAAAGGCGCTATCAAAAAGAACCACGTTCTGTAATATCATGCTCTGCAACAAGATGTATGCAAAAAATGAAATAACGTATACTATGACTTTCGAACTGCCCATTAATCTATTGTGATGCTCTCTAAAGAGTCCTGTTCTATTTTGCTATTATTTTTTATTAGGTACACATATGATAGGCTATTAAGATCAGTTGCCAGTTTGATCTTAACATCATAAAAAAGTGCCTCATCACTAATCTCAAACGACTCAATAATACCTACAGGAATATCTTCTGGAAATACTGCATTGTAACCTGATGTTACTACAGTATCACCAATCTGCATTTCAACATGACGAGGAAGATAAAGTAATGTAGCAAATTGAGGATCCACCCCATCCCACGAAGCAGTACAAAGATCTCCAGTTCGTTTTAGCTTTGATGAAATCAGCGCGTTGCCATGCAATACGGAAGTAATAACACTAAAATTAGCCGATACATTTTTCACTTTGCCAACTACCCCATTCCCGTCAACAACGGCCATCCCTGGTTCAATACCATACTTAGTACCCTTGTTGACTGTGATATAATTATCGAATCTTCGGGTGGAATTATTTATAACTTTGGCGCTAATAAACTCATAGCGGTTCATTAGATCAGAATCCCTGTTTTGCCTGACATTCAGGTTATAGAGACTTTGATTGAACTGCTCAATCTGCTCTTTGAGCAAGGCGTTTTCTATTGACAGCTTTTGATTAACCTCTGCGAGATTAAAATAATCGCTAATGCCTCCTGACGTAGAAAGTAAGCTTGCCGAGATTCGATTGGAAGAATTAAAATATTTAGCTGACTGATAAGTATTATTCTGAACTATTAACCAAATGCATAGAATTTCCAAAAAAAGGAAAGTTAAAAACGCACGGTATCTATATAAAAACAGAAATAATCTTTGCATCCACCGAAGTTGATTTAAAGGTTAGAAAATGGCAAAAGCAACTATATCATCAAGACGGCCTTGTAAGCATTGAGATTTTTCAATGCAAAGCCTGTACCTCTAACCACTGCTCTTAATGGATCTTCAGCAATGTGTATTGGGAGTTTGGTTTTAAGTGCGAGTCTTTTGTCCAACCCTCTTAGCAAGGCGCCTCCGCCAGTCAGATGAATACCATTGTCATAAATATCTGCAGACAACTCAGGTGGTGAAATCTCTAATGCTTTTAGCACCGCTTCTTCAATTTTTGAAACTGACTTATCAAGCGCAAAAGCAATTTCTGAGTATGAAATCTTGATTACTTTAGGAATACCTGTCATCAAATCGCGACCTCTGATCTCATAATCTTCAGGTCCATCATCTAACTCTGTCAATGCCGAGCCTACTTCAATTTTAACTTTTTCAGCAGAACGCTCACCTATCAACAGGTTATGCTGTCTTCTCATATAATCAAGAATATCCCTGTTAAAGGTATCACCCGCTACTCTTATAGACTGATCACAAACTATACCTGAAAGTGCTATAACAGCTATTTCAGTTGTTCCTCCACCAATGTCAACAATCATGGATCCTATAGGCTGCTCAATGTCAATACCTATACCAATAGCTGCTGCAATTGGCTCATGAATCATATATACTTCTTTGGCGCCTGCATGTTCTGCAGAGTCACGTACCGCCCTTTTTTCAACCTCTGTGATACCAGAAGGGATACAGATTACCATTCTGTGAGAAGATGGGAAAAATTTCTTTCCTGTATCAATCATTTTGATCATACCTCTGATCATGTGTTCCGCAGCATGGAAATCAGCGATAACACCATCCTTAAGTGGTCTGATGGTTTTTATATTGTCATGGGTTTTTTCATGCATCTGCATTGCTTCCCTACCAATGGCCAACACCTTATTGGTGTTTTTATCAATAGCAATAATTGATGGCTCATCCACCACTATTTTATCTTTGTTAATAATAAGTGTATTGGCAGTACCCAGGTCAATTGCAATATCACTGGAAAAAAAATCGAACAATCCCATGTTATCCCTTAATCTAATTTGATGAAATCAATGAACGGAAATTTACAAAGAACTTTCCGTTTAGAACCACAAATAAAAACAATTTTAGTGTTTAAAATGGCGTACTCCTGTAAATACCATAGCCATGTTATTTTTATCGCAAAAATCAACCGAATCCTGATCCTTAATTGACCCTCCTGGCTGAACGACTGCTTCAATTCCTTCCTCACATGCTATTTCTACACAATCAGGAAAAGGGAAGAAAGCATCGGATGCCATTACAGCTCCTTTTAAGTCAAAACCAAAGGCTTTTGCTTTATGAATGGCTTGCTTTAAAGCATCAACTCTTGAAGTCTGTCCTACACCGCTAGAAAGCAACTGGCCCTCTTTAGCCAATACAATGGTATTTGATTTTGTGTGCTTGGCAATCTTGCTGGCAAAAACCAACGCGCGCTTCTCACTATCTGTAGGCTGGCGCTTTGTAACCGGTTTTAAGTCTTCAAGACTATCAGTTTTCAAATCTCTGTCCTGTTCAATAACTCCATTCAGAAGATTCTTAAACATTTTAGTTGAAGTGAGTTTGTGGTTCTGCTTCAATAAAATTCTGTTCTTCTTACCTTTCAACAATTCCAAAGCATCCTGATCAAAATCAGGGGCAATCAATACTTCGAAGAATAAACTGTGCATTTCTTCAGCAGCAGCAAGATCAACTTTTTTATTTGTGATCAATACACCACCAAAAGCTGAAACATTATCAGCAGCAAATGCTTTTTGGTAAGCCTCTTTCACGGTTGCTCCTGTAGCCACACCGCAAGCATTAGTATGTTTTAAAATAGCAAAGACTGTTTCTTCAAACTCCTCAATAATCAAAACTGCCGCATCAATGTCCACAAGGTTGTTGTAAGACATCTCTTTTCCGTTTAGCTGCTCAAGCATTTCTGACAGATTGCCATAAAACGTACCTTGCTGGTGGGGATTCTCACCATAGCGTAAGGTATTACCTTGTCTTACGCTCTGTTTGAATGAAGTTATATTTTCAGTTTGGTTGAAATAATTAAAAATTGCTGTATCATAATTTGAGCTGATGTCAAACGCCTTTGCTGCAAAGTTTCTTCTGTCAGCCAAGTCTGTTGCACCATTCTTTTCTGAAAGTAACTGCTCCACATCCTTGTACTGCTCTCTGGATGATACAATTAGTACATCTTTGAAATTTTTAGCTGCTGCCCTGATCAAAGAAATACCGCCAATGTCAATTTTCTCAATAATATCAGCTTCACTTGCACCTGAAGCTACGGTCTCCTCGAAAGGATAAAGGTCAACAATGACAAGGTCTATGCTTGGGATATTATATTGCTCAGCAGTCTTTACATCTTCTTCAAGTTCCCTTCTATGCAATATTCCACCAAATATGGCCGGATGAAGGGTTTTAACTCTACCTCCAAAAATTGAAGGGTAAGTAGTCATTTCCTCAACAGGTGTAACTGCTACACCAAGATCTTCAATGAACTTTTGTGTGCCTCCAGTAGAATAGATTTGAACATTGTTTTTTGCCAATAATTTAACAATTGGCTCAAGATTGTCCTTATAATAAACAGATATAAGGGCTGACTTAATTTTAACTTCAGACATTGTAGTGGTATTATGTTTGACCTGCTGGTCGGGATTTTTAAAGCCGCAAAGCTAGGAATTTTTGAATGACTTTAATATCACCTCTTCAATTACATTTGGGTAGTGTTGGTACTCAAGAGCATGAACTTTTTCAGCAATCGTTTGAGGAGTATCATTTTCGACTACTTCGCACTTGCTCTGGAAAATAATATTGCCTTCGTCATAATGTTCATTTACAAAATGAATAGTAATCCCGGTCTCTTTTTCACCAGCTTGCTTCACGGCATTATGCACATGATCACCATACATACCTTTGCCACCAAATTTTGGTAATAAGGCCGGATGAATATTCACAATCTTATTAGGATAAGCCTCTACCAAATATCCTGGAACCAGCCACATAAACCCTGCTAAAACAACAAAGTCAATATTGTTATTCTTCAGCACATCGACAACATCTGTAGATTTATAAAAAGTCTCTCGGTTAAAGATATGAGAAGGTATATCGAGTTTCTCTGCTCTTTCTAAAACAAAAGCTTTAGGGTTGTTAGTTAAAATAAGAGATACTCTTATGTTTAACGATTCTTGAAAATGCTCTGCTATTTTTTGTGCATTAGAACCGCTACCAGAAGCAAAGATTGCTATGTTGATCAAACCGTTTTTGTTAAAAGAAAACCATTGTACAAATGCCAAAAAGCATCACAAACTTACAGTAATTGCTTAAGAAATTGTATTCTGATATTTTATCAGCCCGGTATAATTTAAAGGTTAAATAGCCAATAGGTATTATCAGACCTAAACACAGATAAGTCATGGCCAGGCCTACAATCAAATAAGCCAACGTGCATAGGCCAATCAAGAAAAGATAAGAGAGTATGTAAATAATACTCTTGGTCTTTCTCACACCATAAACAACAGGCAATGTCTTGCAGCCAAAAGTGGAGTCGCCTTTAAGATCTTCAATGTCTTTTATTATTTCTCTAATGAGTGTAAATGCAAAGGCAAACAGCGAGTAAGCCATAATAAGAATATTATCAGGTTCAAAAAACAAACCTATAATTAGAATAGATAAACCTGTAAGTAACGCGACTGATAGATTACCGAGGAAAGCAATTCTTTTGAGCTGATTAGAATAGAGCCAAAGCACAAAAGCACAAAGGAAATTTAGCGCACCGAGTTTCCAGGATAGGTGTAACCCAATACCAATACCTATAAAATTAAGCACTGTATGAGCAATCATGGCTACTCTTCGTTTTAATATCCTGCCTACAACCACCCTTTTGGGCTTGTTGATTAAATCAATTTTCACATCGTAATAGTCATTGATGATATAGCCAGCTGCAGCTATGATGATGGTAGAAAATGAAAGCAGCGCCATCTCTTTAGAGAAAACCAAAGAACTATTGCTAAGCAGAAAATAAGCAGTAAAATACTGAGCCAAAGCAATGATCAGGAGGTTCCAAAAGCGGGTAAGTTGGATAAATCCTGATATAGAAAAGTTGGTAGGTTTGGAATGCGTTTCTGAAACCATCAGGATCTAATTTTTTCCAAAATTAAACCCTGATGATAACTAATCCAACTATTAAAATTTAAGTGTCACAGTGGCTAAAAAGTTGGTTGGGGCTTGAGGGTAATAGTAGTTCTCCCTAACTACATAATCAGGCCCACCCTGGTAACCAAAAGTATAGCCATTTGACACATACTCTTCATCCAGGATATTATTAATCAGCAATGAAAACCTTAGCTCTCTAAGCTTTTCGGAGTAGATGCTATAATCCAACCTAATGTCATTGACGAAATAAGCATCAATCTTTCTGTTTTCATTTGAAGTATTGTCCAGGTATTGCTTGCCTACATATTTTGATAAGAGCGCAACTTCGAAATTTCTAAAAGGAGAATAGGCCAATTGAGATCCGGCTATTACGTTTGGAGAAAATGCAATATCAGTATCCGAATATTCATTGGCGATAATATTATATTCATCAAAAGCAGGGCCATAGTCATAAATTATCTCTGTGAACTTCTCAATCTTATTTCTACTCAATGTAAGATTAGCTGCCCAGTTCAGGTTATTCGATAGTTTCACGCTACCTTCAAATTCAAGCCCTGCCCTATAACTTTCAGGAACGTTGGTTCTGACAGAAGCTCCAACATCATTCACCTCGCCCGTCAATATTAACTGATCCTTATAGTCCATATAGTAGAAGTTGACACCAATGCTCTTATTAGTATTGGTCATTCTATAACCTAATTCCAAATTATTCAACCTTTCTGCTTTAGGCTTAATATTCGAATCAATAAAGTCACTCCTTACTGGTTCTCTATTCGCTACAGCGAAAGAAGCATAAAGAGCCTCGCTGCCTGACAGCTGATAGAATGCCCCTAATTTAGGGTTGAAGAAATCAAAGTCAGCATCAATATCGATCTGCTGAAGGTCATTATCGACTCCCTGAGATTTGTAACCTATCTTTCTGTATTGAAGGTCAAGGAAAACATTCAAAGGATCTGATATTTGATAGTAAGCCTTTAAATAACTATTAAAGTCATCTTTCACGCCATTGCTTTCATAATAACGGTCACCGGCATCAAAACCCGAGGCAAAGTCAGCCCAGATCAATTCACCAAAGTGATCACCATCATATCTGTTGGCAGCACCACCAAATATTAATTTCAAAGGGCCATCTTCATAGTTAAACGAATATGTAAGTCCATAAAAATCATTATCCAACCACCGCTTTCTAATCAAGTCAGTTGAAAAAACAGTATCTGCTCCTACAATTACGTTGTCTAAGCCATAATCTTCAAAGTCATCATCATACCTATACTGCTCAAAAAATCCGCGGCCGTAAGTATAGTGTCCAGAAACATTGAATGAAAAATTATCATTTACCTGATGTGAGAGATGTAGTTGATAGTGATCTTGCTTGTAATCATCAACCTCATTATCATACAAATACCAATTAAAAGTACGGCCAGAATTACGCATATTTTCAGCTTGTTCGGCATTTAGGCCATTGTTGGCTATTACAGCTTCAATACCTTCGGCATCATTTTCTAATACCGCTTCAGGTGTGCCATACCATGACTGATAGGTAACTTCAGCTCCTCCAAAGACCAAGGCTTTTAACATAGTTTTTTCACCATAATAACCTCCAGCAAAATAATAAGATGTCAAGTCGGATGACGCCCTATCAATATATCCATCAGAATTGATTTTTGAAATTCTACCATCAATAGTCCAAAGGTCATTCAGTAACCCAGTACCAAATCCAATAGAGTGCCTTCTTGTATTGTAAGACCCGAATGTATTAGTCACTTCTGCGTGAGCGGCCGTTTCACGGTCATTTGTTTGAAGGTTGATAGAACCCCCAAAGGCACCGGCTCCATTAGTAGATGTACCTACACCACGCTGAATCTGGATGTTATTCGTTGATGAAGCTATATCAGGAATGTTAACCCAAAAAACACCCTGCGATTCACTATCATTGAGCGGCACACCGTTGATAGTGACATTAATTCTTGTGGCATCGCTACCACGGATTCTAAGACCCGTATAGCCAATACCAGCACCAGCATCTGATGTAGAAACAACAGAAGGAGTAAAGTTTAGAACAAAAGGTAAATCCTGCCCTGAATTTTGTTTCTCTATTTTCTCTTTATCCAAAGAAGAAAAAGTAACCGGAGTTTCAGCACTGGCCCTGGTTGAGGAAACAATCACTTCATCGGTCATTAATGTGCCTGGGTTTAGCTCCAGTACATCAGTCCTGCTTTCATTAATTTTAACATTCATTGCCAGATCATCATAACCAACAAAAGTTACTTTGATCGGGTAAGTTCCCTTTGAAAGGGACTCAAATTGTGCTTTCCCTTCATTATCTGTGACGGAAATCTGGTTGTTAAAGACAATATTAGCGCCTGGCAACGCCTGGCCGGTTTCAGCATCTTTAACAGTAATACGATAGTTGAATTGTGCCAATGCATTGGCGTGCAACAGTGTGAGTAAAACTACTCCGAGAATAATTCTCATGATTAAAAATTTTAAGTGTTAAAAAACGAAGAGAGAGGGGATTCCCTTCAACAATTTAACATACCTCCCTACGCCAGCATTATCTGGATCAGGTTTCAGCTCTAGCTATAGAGCCTTGGGTATAATCTCAGCCTTTATATTAGGCACCCCTTTGGTGCAAAGGTATAAATAATGACTTATGATATTTATTAAATCTCAAATAATACACCTCAGCAAAAAATGATAAAATGAAACCCATTATATTTGGGCATCATATTCCGGAATTATGTACAAAGCAAAAGTCAACAAAAACAACTACGAAGTTAAGTTCGAAAAATCAGAAGCCTTTTTAAACGACTCTCCCTTTGATTGGGACATGACTCAGATTGGTGAAAGGACGTATCATATTTTAAGTAATCATAAATCTTACCGAGCGGAGGTTATTAATGTAGATGCTCAAACCAGGACGGTTGCCATGAAAATCAACGGTAAAAAGGTTGATGTTGAGCTTAAAGACAAGTTTGACCTGCTTCTAGAAAAGTTGGGTATGGACGTTTCTGCATCGGCAAAAGTTAATGATGTAAAAGCCCCTATGCCTGGTCTTATCCTTGAAATCGATATCAAAGAAGGTGATGAAGTGAAAAAGGGCGATGCCATTATGATACTTGAGGCCATGAAGATGGAAAATGTCTTAAAATCTCCTGGTGATGGGGTGGTAAAGTCGATTAAAGTCAAAAAAGGGGACAGTGTCGAAAAAAATCAGGTACTTGTTCTATTTTGACCACCGATTTTCCATTAAGCATACTATATTTGCACAATTTTAATCTTAAGAGAACTTGATGAAGTACAACCGAATATTACTCAAACTTAGTGGTGAATCTTTAATGGGAAATGTTTCCTATGGCATTGACCCTGAACGCCTAAAGCAATATGCTGAAGAAATAAAAGCTGTTAAGGATTTGGGAGTAGAGGTTGCCATTGTTATTGGCGGTGGTAATATCTATAGAGGTGTACAGGCAGAAGCGGCAGGTATAGAAAGGGTTCAGGGAGATTATATGGGTATGTTGGCTACTGTTATAAATGGTATGGCCTTGCAAAGTGCACTTGAGACAGCTGGTATGTATACCAGGCTTATGTCTGGAATAAAAATGGAGCAGGTTTGTGAGCCATTTATCAGAAGACGGGCCATCAGACACCTGGAAAAAGGAAGAATAGTGATTTTTGGTGCTGGTATTGGTAATCCATATTTCACCACTGATTCCACAGCAAGTTTAAGAGCGATTGAAATACAGGCAGATGTAGTATTGAAGGGCACCAGAGTTGATGGAGTATACACTGCTGACCCTGAAAAAGATCCTACAGCTACGAGATATTCTGAATTATCATTCCAGGAAGCTTATGAAAAGAACCTGAACATAATGGATATGACGGCCTTTACCTTGTGTCAGGAAAATAATTTGCCGATTATAGTATTTGACATGAACAAAACCGGCAACCTTATGGAAGTTTTAAAAGGTGAAAAGGCCGGAACCTTAATAAATTAACCTAACCCGATATATAATTAGTCATGGAAGAAATTAAAATGTACCTCGATGAATGTCGTGAGATGATGAGTAAAGCCATCAAACATTTAACTGGTGAATTAGGAAAGATCAGAGCAGGGAAAGCAAGTCCAGCGATGGTTGAGAGCGTAATGGTTGAATATTATGGCGCTGATACTCCTTTAAACCAAGTTGCTTCCGTAAGTGCCCCAGATGCGCGTACATTGTTTATCAAGCCTTGGGAAAAGTCAGTTATTCAAAACATTGAAAAAGCGATTATTAATAGTGGCTTAGGCTTTAACCCTCAAAATGATGGCGAACAGGTTATTATAAACATACCTCAGCTTACCGAAGACAGAAGGATTGGTTTGGTGAAACAAGCTAAAAACGAGTGTGAGAATGGTAAAATCAGTATCAGAAACACTCGTAAAGAGATCAATGATGCTTTGAAGCAACTTCAGAAAGATGGAGCTCCAGAAGATGATATAAAGAGAGCTGAAGACAAAGTGCAGGCATTAACTGATGAGTACACTAAAAAAATAGATGACATCTTATCTCATAAAGAAGCAGAGATAATGACGGTTTAAAAAAGATATATGAATATCACTGATTGGATAGGCGCCTCTGGCGTCTTTCTTATTTTATTGGCCTTCTTTCTTAATCTGATTGAGCAGATTGACTCTAAAAAGCTTCCCTATCTTCTGCTCAACCTCATTGGTGCAGCACTGGCATGTGCAGCCTCGGTAATGTTAGACTATTGGCCATTCATTATACTTGAAGCTGCCTGGTGTTTAGTTTCTGTTTGGGGGGTTTACAAGGCTTTAAAAGCTTAATCATTCTTTCTTCTCAAAATCAAATTTCCAACCTACGCTAAGTTCAAACATATTTATCTTGTGACCGCCCCAGGTTACAAAAGTATTTTCTTCCTCCCCAGTCATATTTATTAATGGCAAATAGTAATTAAAAGCAATAAAAGGACCTCTTTCAAGCCCAAAAGCCACCCCGACAGGGAGATTGATAGCCATTGCATCAGAACTTTCAAAATCCTCCCAAACATTTAAAGTGAGACTTGTAGGAACCGGAATATCAGGCCTGACCGCTTCAACTTCGAGGGTTCTGATTTGATGATTTAGAGGAAAAGAAAATCCAAGACCACTTTGAAAATTCATCCAACGTAACGGATGATATTTCAGAAGTATTCTGAAATTCAGATAGTTCAATTCAACTTCCTTTCTATACCCCCACAGACCTTGATCTACCGATGGTCGTCTATTAAATGTTAAAATATTCCTTGTTGAAAAAAAGGACGTTCCTAATGATACTTCAAAATTATTATGAGGAAAATCAACCAAAGCAGAAATAGAGTAACCATTTCCTGCTTCCGTCTTGTAATCATAATATACATATGGATCATAGCTCTTTGGTTCACTAAGTTCGGAGTATAAGTAACCAACACTGATATTTAGTTTTGGTTTGTTCTTATTAGTTTGTGAAAAAACATTTGTTGCTATCAGAGCAAAAATGAATGTTATAAAAGCTTTAGCAGAAGGTGAATTCATCTTACAATTTGAAATTTTAAAAGTATAGCAGTCATTATTAGAAATAAACGAGCCTTATCAATACAAACATATGGAAGCTCATTAATCCACACTAACAATATTCTACTATTTAATTTAAAAAAAGCAATACTAACCTAATGTAAATAAAGTTAGTTTTTAAGACATTAATCCTGATTAGGAATCAAGGATGACTGGCGAATTGATTATTCTAATGATTTGCCAGCTACCATCGGTTCAATTGGTATAGTCAATGCTGTAAGATGAATGAAGCCAGTCAAGAAGCGCTTTTAGTTAAAAATACCTTTCGATATCAAAATGATCTTTAAACAGGTTTAACTCTACCAATAGGGATACTTCATGTGTTCCAAAATTACTTTGCACCAGTTGATTGGTAGGCAGTTCAAATGAATACCCTAATCTAAAAGCACGATTGACCTGAATTTGGGTATTAATGGCAACTCCATCAAAGTTTCTTAAAGTAAGTCCTGCCCAAAGGGTATTTGCAAATAATGCATTAATACTAATATCCGCAGAAACCTGTTTTTCAGTATATCGAACTAGAAAGGAAGGCTTTAATAAGAAGGAGCTTACAGACTTGGGTTTAATAATGAACCCTCCACTTAAATAATAATGTGGCAGATAGCGGGTGCTAGTACTTACGCCATCATTAACTTTGGCATTTAGTATTCTGGGCACCGAAAATCCAAAATAGTAAGTGTCTGTCATGTAAAATGCTCCAGCACCAAAATTGGCTTTACTGAAACCATCATTATTCATGTCCAACCCTTCATCATCTACAAATGCCAGATTTAGTTTATTATAGTCGTATTTGTATCCAACCACACCGCCTTGCACCCCTAAAGCCAGAGTTTTACTTCCAGATGTTATTTTATATGAAAAAGAGAGTTGTGCCTCCGTGTTGTTATTTATGCCCAAGCGGTCATTTACAATGAGTATTCCTGTACCAAACTGATCACCAACTGATGTATGTGCTGTAAATAAATTTGTGAGTGGAGAACCATCAATACCAGCCCACTGCTTACGTGTAATCAAGTTGGCAGAGAAATTATTATATACGCCTGCATAGGCAGGGTTAATCATATATTGATTGAATGAATATAAATTATACAATGGATCTTGCTGTGCTCTTAGACCACTGGCTGTTATAATCAATACAAGAACTGATAAGCCAATGTTCTTTCTCATATTTTGTGCTGTTATAAATATCAATCTCATACCCTTATCTTCTAAGTAAAAAGAATCCATTTTCAACTGTTTCACCGCCATTTAGCTCAATCACATAATAGTAGGTACCATCTGGCAGTTCATCCCCTCCAGTTGTATTACCAATAAAGCTGTTGTCTGTGTTGTTATAATTAGCTGTTTTGAATACTTCATTGCCCCAACGGTTGTAGATAAATACCTTATTCGATTCGTAGAACTCAATATTTCTTATCTCCAGAAAGTCATGCTTCCCGTTTTGCTGTGTAGTAACCACATTGAAAATTTCCAAGGGTGGTGCTTCAGAAAGCCCACTTGCGTTAAGAGTAGCAATAAAATCGGCTGCTGACTGGCTGCTAATAGTGACTGTTGCCGTTTTAGGGCCTATAGAGCTAGGACGAAAGGAAATGGAAAGTGGGCTGTTTTCAGATGGGGGTATTGGATCAGGGATAGCGCTGTTTAAAATAAAATCATCACCAGAAATTACTATGTCAGTTATTATCAAGGCAACCGAACCCGTATTGGTAATGATAAGTTCGCGGCTATCTTCTGCTCCTACAGGAATGTCATCAAAATTTATAATGCTGCCATTAGCTAACGGGGCTCCTTCAATGTCCACAGAGAGATGCCCGGCTTCAACTGTTACAGTAGCATTAAAAATTGGACTATCATCTTGTCCATCATTAATGAGAACTGGTACGATTAAATCACCAACAAAATCAGCATCTGGTGTAATATTAACACCATCCACTGTGTAGTTTGCTCCATTATTGATAATCAGACTAAAACCATCAGGATAGGTATTATCTATATCTGTTACTGTAAAATTATCAAGACTGACTGTGATAGATGTGTTTTGTAAAGTGGATAAGGCTGACTGCCCAGTAATTAGTGGAGCATCGTTAACCGGAACCACTGTCAAAGTAAATGTTTCACTCACCACAGCCTGGCCATCATCTACCTGCACAGTAATGGTGGCACTGCCGTTGACATTACTTTCAGGGGTGACATTTATAGTTCTGTCACCACCTGCCCCAGACAAAACAATACCTGTTGAAGGTACCAATGCTGCATTATTTGAAGAAGCCGTTACAATCAGGCCATCCAGATTAGTTTCAGCATCATTAATGGTAAATGGTAGATTACCAGTACTACCGTCTTCATCAATTGTGGTATCTGCTATGGGGCTAATAGTAGGCGAATTGTTTGTAGAGGTTACTTCTCCTGTGATAGTAAACTCAAAGCTTCCTTCATCTGCATCATTATTAGTAATAGTCACAGTTTCAGTGAAACTACCAGCAGTGGCGGCATGAAGTGTAATATCAAAAGTTGATGAGCCACCAGAGATTATAGTAAAAGGGGTAGTTGTGGGAGAAGAAAAAGAAGAGCCACTGATAGTAATACCAGAAACTGTTAAATCTGCTGAACCAGTATTGTTTACAGTAAAAGTTTGAGATGTGGAAGAACCGAGCACTATAGTGCCAATATCAATAGCAGCAGCCTGACCATCTAAAATTTCACTCCCCAGAAATACTGCTATTTCAGGTGTGGGTGGAGTTGTTATTTCTCCTGTAATCTCAAAGTCAAATACTCCTTCATCCAGATCGTCACTTTGGATGGTGACTGTTTCTGTAAATGTTCCTACAGTACTTCCAGATAATAAAATATCTAATAACTGATTTCCGCTGACACCTATGACTATAGGAAAGGATATTGCTGAATTGATTATGAAATCAGTACCTGAAATGTTAATGTCAGTAATTGTAAGGTCGGCATTGCCTTGGTTTTCTATGGATAGCGTTTGATTAATGCCTGTGCCCTGCACTTGTGCACCAAAATTGACAGGGCTAGATTGTCCGTTAAATATTTCGATGCTACTTTGAAAAACCGCTATTTCTGGCTCTGGAACAGATGCAGGTTGATTTTCATATGCCCCAATATCAATTGTCGAGTTGAAATAGCGAGAATTTCCCGATAGGTCATAGGGTACGGGTTCTGAAAAGTCCATATCTCCATCTTCATCCTCAACATCCAAATAGGAAGCATAGGAGTTGTCACCCATATCAATTGCCGGAGAACTGTTACCTAAAGTGAAGTCGTCATTTGCGGCATCGGTAAACAGCGGATCTAAGTCGGATACATTAGTAGCAACAGGAGCAATACTGTATTCTGAAGGATCCCATGCCTGAACAATAGAATTTCGTATCTCAAAAGAGGCTGGGTAATTGTTGATACTTACCAGCGATCCTGTTGCCCCAGACAAACTAGTAGCCCCCCAAAGTATGGAGTTATAAATACCCAAAAGGTCATTAGAAGTAAAAAAAATGTCCGCTGAAGCGTCATTAACAGAGTTATTCCCAAATGTTGAATTGGTTAAAAGTATTGTGGAGCCGTCTCTTGCATAAATGGCTCCTCCAGCATCATAGGCGAAATTATTAATAAACAAATCTCCAAAACTTTCATAATAACTGTCGAACAGTTGGATAGCGCCACCTTCTACTCCCTGATTCTGTCCATTATTGATGAACTGGTTATAATAAAAGGTTGAATTATTCACCTGATTAGCATTGCCCATGTACAATCCTGCACCAGCAAACGCCTCATTGGACTCAAAAATAGATCTAAAAAAGTAGGGTTCGGCATTGATGATATGTGCCCCACCTCCCCAATTTCCCGCCTCGTTATTGCGGATTAACGTTTTATAAAATTGAATAGATCCACCATCTAGATAAACACCTCCTCCAAAAATATTTGACTGATTGTTTTCTAACACCGCATTTGTAAGATAGACCCCAGCATCGTTGGCCAATATGCCTCCACCATTCGATGGGGCATTTCCGCCACTAATAGTTAGATAATCTATAAAAACAATGAATCCATTAACCGTAAGAACATTCTCCGAATTGTCAGACGTATTTGTGAATGCTGCTCCATCATCTCCGTTGAGATCACCACTCAAGACAGTCAAAGTAGGGTCACCAATTCTTTCTGATAGTTGTGATTCTGTCCCCAAAAATCCTCCATATAGCCTCAGTCTATCTGAAATGATATTGAAGGTCAAGCTAGTATTCCCGGGGCCACTCAGGTCTGGTTTGTAAATACCCTCTGAGATCCATATTTGATCCTCGTTGATGGCAACTGCCAAAGCATTTTGCAAATCAGTGAATGCGTCCGTCCAGGAGGTGCCGTCATTGTTTCCTGTCGCATCCCACTTGACATATCTTATTATTCCCCCAGCGGGACTAATGTTTCCAGTTATAGGAAATTCAAAGGTTGGCTCATCATCATCATCACTGGTTATAATAATGGTTTCATTGAATGTTCCAGGATTAGCTCCGCTCAGTGTTAACTCAAATGTTATGCGCGTTATAACTCCATCTACCTCAGCTGCAATAGAGAATGGGGTAATTGCATTAATGTTAAAGGCTGATCCTGTTATAGAGATATCTGAAACATTTAAATCCAGTGGATTAAAATTGGCAATGGTTATTTGCTGAACGATGGCTGCTCCTTGAGGACCTGTCCCCAAGTCCAGGCTAGTAGCCTGCCCATCGAAAATTTCATCAATGGATGAGAAAATATCAGTACCCTGAAAAACAGCAATGTCAGGTCCTACAATCTCACCTACAATATCAAAATTAAAAGTGGCCTCATCTGTATCATTGTTTATGATAGTGAGGGTTTCAGTAAATATGCCGGAAACACTTCCATCTAGAATGATTTGCACAGTTTCTGTAGCGCCAACTGCTACTGATGCAGGAGTAGTGGACGCGAAACTGAAAGCACTACCCGATATTGACATATTTGAAATATCAAGGGATGCAGAGCCAATATTAGTAAGGGTTATTTCAGCTGCTAGAATATTACCCCTCCCCACACTTCCAAAATCGTATGTGCTTGGTTGATCGTCTATTATCTCTGTTCCTGTTATGGATGTTCCTTCATATACTACCATCTCTGGCTCTGGAACAGCTGTAATTTCACCGACCAAATCAAAGGAAAATGTGCCACTAAAATCATCGCTGGTAATAGAAACTGTTTCTAAGAAAACACCGGGTGTATTACCGCTTAACACCACATTTATCGTCTCTGAAGTACCGGATGTAATGGTTGTCGGGGCGGCAGGAACTATACTAAAAGCTGTTCCGGTAATAGCAATATTCACATTAGTTAAGTCACTAAGAATGCGATTAAGAATGGTAATGTTTCTGGTTTTAGTTGCTGGCAATACACTAATTGACCCGAATTCTATGGGCGCGGCCTGACCGTTCATTATTTCAGGAGCGGCAGTATCCAGCCCGTCATATACTGCTATACAACCCTGACCACCATCTGAAATAAACCAATTGAATGTTGTAATTAAATTTCCCCTGGCACCTTCAGCAGCACAATAAAAAATATTTTGGGCTCCCAGGGAAACATTGCTCCGAACAGCCTGACCACTCCAACCAATAAGCGTTGCATCGTAATTCTCAATAGACAGTCCAGAATTATTGAACATGTTAACAGCAAACCTTAAATCTGTAATAACCCAGCCGCCTAAGTCCGCATTGAAGGATGTAGCATTTGAAAACATAAATCGCATATCATCTACATTGCTAACGTTCCAGCCGCTTATATCCTGATTAAAAGAGATGGCATCTTCAAACATTCCTGACATATCCCCTACTCCTGAAACTACCCAGCCGCTGATATCCTGGTTAAAGGCTGAGGCCCCATTAAACATATCCTCCATATCACCAACATTAGCTACATTCCATCCACTTATGTTTTGATTGAATACCGTTGCTCCATTGAACATCGCCCTCATATTATTCACATTGTCTACCACCCATCCGCTGATGTCCTGATTAAATGCTGGAGCATTGCTAAAAACCGTGATCATGCTAGTAACATTGCTTACATCCCATCCGCTAATGTCCTGATTAAAAGCAGTAGCACCATTGAACATACCTCCGATATCGGTAACACTGGTCATTATCCAACCTCCAATGTCCTGATTAAAAGACGTGGCAACAGAGAACATTTGGTTCATGGTAAGTACACTGGTTACAGTCCAACCACTAATGTCCTGATTAAAGGATGTTGCCCCTCCAAACATGGAGCTCATGTCAGTTACATTACTAACATTCCAGCCACCGATATCCTGATTAAAAGCAGAGGCAAAAGAGAACATTCTCCTCATGTTGATAACATTATCAGTTACCCATAAATTGAGGGGCTGGTTGAAGGAAACTGCGTCCCTGAACATACTGTTCATGATCTGGACGTTACTCACATCCCAATTATTAATATTGTCATCTAATACTTCAGCATCATAAAACATTTCCGTCATATCTGTAACCGCTGAAAGGTCAGGTGAATCTGAAGCGTTTATACGCAAGTTTGAGCAGCCGCTAAATGCCCCTGCCATTGAAGACCAGGCAATATCACCCCATTGTTCAATAGTTAGTAATTTGTCAGAATCGGTATCATCACCAAAAAAACCGCCATTGTTAAAATAGATTCTTGAGAAGGTACCTGAAATTGTAACCGTATATGTGCCTGCGACAGCATACGTGTGAGTGATGTTTCCTGTGACTCCGGTATCGCTCATTCCATCGCCCCAGTCTACATCATAATTGTAGCCACCTCCAGTTGTAGGAATGGTAATTTCATTGTCATTGGAACTGCCCGGATTATCTGTTTTCCAGGTGGTTATAAATGACTGCGCCATCAAACTGCTGTTAATCAGCAGAAAGAGGAGAACATTCAGGGAGAAACGAAAGCGGATAAATTGAGACATAGTCTCAAGATAAGATTAAATAGAACTATGATCTAAGCCAATTTAGTGAACGACAACTATTTGTTAGTGAACGACATAAGGAAAGTTGTCAGCTCTAGAGCAATGCTATTTTTGACATGAAAATGTTCTTATAGGCCCTTCCTATCGGAATGGGTGTCTCATTGAAAAACACATAACCATCATTAATTCTGGAGATTTTACTGGTGTTTATCAGGTAGGACTTATGAACCCTGTCAAAACCAAACGGGGTGAGTTTATCTTCTATACTTTTCAGAGTATGGCTGATGATATGTGAATTTGTTTCAGTGAAAACCTTGGCATAGTTATCAAAAGCTTCCACATACAAAATTTCATCTGGGGTTACAGGCAAGAGGCCATCTTTATCCCTTACGTAAAAACGGGATGGAGCCTGTTTTAACAAGGCTATTTTATGAAAGGCCATCTCGACACCAACAGTCACTTCCCGTTTGTCAAAAGGTTTGAGAATGTAAGCCAAAGGATCAGTCTCTTTTGCCCTGTTTAAAGTATCCTGATCGTAGTAAGAGGTAATAAAGATAAAAGGTAGCGATTGCTGTCTTTTAATAAAATTGGCGAGATCAATGCCATCCCGATTTCCTGATAGATTGACATCCAGCAGTGCCAAATCAAATTGCGTGTTTTGAATTTTTTCTAAAGCTTCCTCATATTTAAGGGCAACTTCTATAGTACTTATACCAATATCTTCAAGATGATAGAGTAAGTCATCTGCAATAAGTGGTTCATCCTCAACTATAAGTACTGATCTCTCCATTTATCAATTATATAACTTATAATTCATAATAGTAAGCGAGGCCTCAGTCCCTTTGTTAAAATTGTAGTTAATAGTAGCTTCCAGTTTTCTTGACAATGACTTTATCATTCTCAGCCCGAATGAATCTGATTCATTAAAAGCTTTAGTGCTGCCAACTCCATTATCCCTTACAGTAAGTATCAATTTGCCTTCCGTTTCCTTAAATATTATATGCATAATGCCCTCACCTGTAGGAAACGCATGCTTAAAACTATTGCTGATTAATTCATTTAAAATGAGGCCAATGGGTATCATCGTATCAACATCAAGGATAAGGTTATCTACATCATAATTTACCTTCACTTTGGTTGAGTCTGCACCATAAGCAGCCTGCAGCGTATTGGTAAGGTTTTGAATATAATCCAGGGCTTCAACACCCATTAAATTATCCTTCTGATAAAGTTTTTGATGAATCAAAGCCATGGACTTCACCCTGTTCTGCCCTTCATTTACCAAAGCCTTGGCATCTTTATCTTCTATAAACCGCGATTGCAGGCTTAGTAAACTTGAAATGATCTGAAGGTTATTTTTCACGCGGTGGTGAATCTCTTTTAAAAGGGTTTCCTTTTCGCCCAAAGACTTAACTACAATAGCATTAGACCTTGATTTTATCCTGAGAAGCAAAAAGAGGAGTATGGCTCCAAGAATCAAAATACAGGCGAAAAAGAGTAGTATGTTTCGCTCGTTTGCAGCTTTTTGCTCGGCAATTATAGCCTCCTGATTCGTGATTTTAAGCTGAGAAATTTCCCTTTCTTTTTGTTCAGTTTCATATTTTACAGTAAGGCCACTAATGGTTTCATTTAATGAGGTAGTAAGAAAGGAGTCTTTGAGATAGAAAGCATTTTCAAGTTTAGTGTACGCATTTTCATAGTCGCTCAAAGCGACATAGGCTTTGGCCAAAATCAATTGATTTTCGATCGCTATCTCTTTACTTCCATCTGTTTTATTCAAAAGCTCCAATCTTTTGGAATTGATAATAGCACTTTTATAATTTCTGCCCTCCAGATGGCTTTGAGCAATGGAGAGTAATGCATTGGCCATATTCAAAGTGTCATTTTGCAACTCAAAAAACTCAAGTCCTTTTTTGGCGTAATAAAGACTGCTATCCAATAACCCCAACCCTTGATAGGAATTAGCGAGATTAACGAAAGATTTGGCAAGGTTTCTTTGCGATGACTGTTGAACTGCAAGATTTCGAAGTTTTATATTATACATTGCCGCTGTATCGTACACCTTAAGCGTATTATATATGGCTCCCATGTTTAAAAGTGCTACCTCCAAATGCTTCTGCTGATCGAACTTTTCTAACGTTTCAATTGCGTCTTTATAATAAGTGAGTGCTTTGTCATAAATACCCTGCTTCTTGAAGATGAGTCCGAGGTTGACTTTGGTCAGCGCCACTCCTATACTGTCATTGGAAAGTTGTCTCACCTCCATTGCCTTGATGTAATATTTTATGGCCTCTTCATAATCCTCCTGATCCATGAAAACCACCCCGAGATTATTCAATGAAGAGGCAATCCTTGTTGAGTTATTTGCTTCCCGAATGGAAAGTGCCTCTTTATAATAGTGCTCTGCGCTGTCCCACAGATTCAAATAATGATAGGCTACGGCCACAGAAGTGGCCGCTTGTGACAGACCGTTAGGGTCATCAAGCTTTGAGAATTCTTTATATGCCTTACTTCCGTAAAATAAGGAGCTATCTAGATTTTCATAAAACCATTGATAAGACAATTCATCTAACACATAGGCTCGTTGCGAAGGAGTTAACGGGCTGTTAAATAGATTTTTAAGGCTATCAATACCTTGCTGTGCCTTAACAGAAGTGATGCTGAATAAACAGAAGAATAGTAAAAGACGCGTCATCTACTTCATTGTATTGATTGCATCCAAGGTAATAAATAGATTTATTTTTTTGTTATGGATGAAGTCATCTTTTAACAGCCAGCTATTAGAATAAGTTATCAAGATTAGCGGCAATACCTATTCTCACTCCATAATCCTTGTATTTTCCATCAACAAAATTAGCTACAGCTTCCACTCTGAACAGTCTGAAGATATAATTGATACCATAGCCAACTTCAGTGTAGTTATTGGAGAAATCGGTAGCCAGGTAATTGGTGAAGAAGCTCTCCCTTACCCCTGCCAGCCTTACAATAGGAATTCTGGTAAAGAGAAATTTACGCATTTGGTAATGAAAGCTTCCTGTAAAGTACTCATTGCTGGTGCTAAATGCATAATAGTCAAGCATTCTAAAGCTGCCAACGGGATCTGTGGTGACAAAAGGAGTTCTGTTACCCAAAAAATGCTTGTAGTCCATGAAATACAGGCTTTCATCATTCAGAAATTTACCAGCCTTTAATGAAACATCAGCTAGAGCTCGAATGCCTATTTTAAATGTATGACGATAGCCCAATTCCAATAAATCAAAATCTACTTTACTGTCCGCTACATCTGGTATCCCCTTCACGTATTTCAATCTGAATTTTGGCGTATAGGTGTCAATTTTCTGCTTTCTGCCATTGTACATCCTAAACTTTACCCATGGTTCATATAACAAATTAACCTCTGTGGTTAAAGCATTATGGTCTTCAAAAGAGGTGATTGGCAGTTCTACAGCAACGGGGGCATTTGGTGTGTACTCCCGCTGAGAGCGATCAACCAAATTGTAAGAAGACCGGTTTTGTAGTTCTCTCCTTTCTGCCAATTCCCCTTTTATATTGAGGTTTAGCTTGTTCCATAACTTTCTATCATATACTATCTCAGCGTAATCCTTCTCATATATTTTCATATAATTGAACTCTTGAATCAGCGTGGTGAAAGTATTAATAACAGGGTGAATAGGCTGATCATTATTATACTGGTTAATATATCTACCGCCATTCAATCGAATTGAATTACGTTTTTCCCTTTCACCAAAGTCATACCTAAACTCTAAAATGCCATTGTAAGCCGTTCTGGCAAAAGTGTATCTACTCTGATGATTTATGCGAAGCCAGTTTTTATTTTCATTGTCATAGGTTTTGGTAAAAACCAACCTTGTTTCCAGATCAAAACCATCAACCGTATTAAATTGACCAGACAACCCGTATAGGTGCAGGTAAGTCTTATCAGCTAGTTTATAATAGTTACCTACAATAGGGTCAAAAATATGCTTCGTCTTTTTCTTTTTGGTTTTAAGGGTGTCACCATCTCTTTCCCTTTGCTGTACTTCTGAAAGGCTGTCAATTTTAGCATAGCCATCCACTTCATCTTTTGATAATGGGATTGGCCTTATTTGCGCCCAGTAAGCCGAATCGTTTTTATAAGCCAGTGTATCAATTTTAAAAGTTCTATTTGATACAACTTCCGGCTCATCTGTCTCTTCTAATTCAGTTTTTTCATAGGCCTTCACCAACTTCCGAAGCTGCTTCCTAGTCACTTCCTTACCTGATGTCAGAATTTCCTGAATTTCCTTGGTTTCCTCATTCTTCACCTGCTTGTCAAGTTTAGTCGCCAATTCTTTCTCCAGTTTTTCATCAACTACCTCAAACTCTACAGCCAAATCGGGGTTAACTTCTACCTTATAGTCGCTAACAGTGGCTAAATACTTGCCTTCAAATTCAAAGCCAAACACCTTACCATCAACTAAAAAATCATGGGTTACGGGTAGCCAAACATTTTGCTCAACGGGCTCATAAAATTGTTTGATTTCAAAATTTATTCCCAGTTTGGAAACTGCAAGATTAAGGCTATAAATACTCCAATAATCTTCCACAATTTCTATATACCCTTTAAAAACATTGTCACCTTGCGAACGGGGAATCACCCTTATTTTGCTTATCTCAAAACCTCTGTCACGATGGGTGCCTTCGTAAACAAACTTGTAATAGGAAAATGCTCTGGGCGATAATGGAGAAACACCTTGAGCTACTTCTGGCTCATAAAATGACCCATTGATATAGGCATTTGGGTTGCCGTTTTTATCGTCACCACTACTTCTTATGGAAATAACCTTTTCATTATAGGTGTTTGGACGGGTATATTCAATTTCACTTACAGATTCTGAAATAAATACCTGGCCTTCTTCTACCCCTTCCTTTTCAAGGGTCTTTTCCAGGAAGAATGGTGCATCTTTCAATTGGCCAGTTCCTTTCATATAAACCCTGGCAGTGTACTTATCTACCTGCTGTGTGTGATACTTGCTCTTGGCAATGGCCTTACGCATTATGGTGTATGCAGGATCTTCGTTGCCCGCCCTCACTTCTATATCCTGAAGTACCATTACCTGAGGCTTCATAATTATATTAAGTTCAACAAATTTGTCGGACACATTTACACTTCTCTCCTGAGCCTCAAAACCAACAAACTGAAAGACCAGTGTGTAATTTCCGGGAGTTGTTTTTATTTCAAAAAGAGCATCGCCATTGGTGGTGGTACCAGTGCCAAGTTCCTGAATATAGATGGTAGCGAATGGGAGTAGCTCACCTTCTTCGCTTTTGACAGTGCCGCGAATACCTTGAGCCGATAATAAGGTGATAGACAGGCAACCTAAGATTGCACTAGTTAGTAGTTGTTTCAATGAGTTTTGGGTTACATATAAAGTTTTCTTCCGATAATCAGTTGTTCAACGGATTCTGGCACAAGATATTTAATAGACTTGTGGTTTTGGACGCATTTCCTGATAAACGTAGCAGAAATGTCCATCATCGGTGCCTCAATCAGTTGAACTTTAGGATGCGTTTTTAGGTCGGAAGGTTGCGCGTTAGGTCTCGGATAAACCAATAATTCATAAAATTCAAGAATCTTCTCAGCGTTTTTCCACTTATGAAAGCCCTTGAGGTTATCCTCTCCAATAATCAACTTAAATTTTTTGTCTTTGTGCTCGTCAGACAGATAAGTAAGTGTATCAATAGTATAACTAGGCTTAGGCATCCTAAATTCTACATCAACGGCCTTTAAATTAAAATTATCAAATATTGCAGCATTCACTAAATCAAGTCGGTCAAACTCGTGCAGCAAGCTTGACTGCTTCTTAAATGGATTTTGTGGAGAAACCACAAACCAAACCTCATCAAGTCCGGCATGCTCCACCATGGTATTGGCTATGATCAAGTGACCAATGTGGATGGGATTAAAACTGCCAAAAAAAAGTCCGATGTTTTTCATTGGAATACTTTTATTGAAATGCTGGTGTTGCTCCAAACTAAAAGGCCAGAACCAGTCCGATATGATATTGGAAAGTATTGGTTTTAGATTCCCTAAAACCTGACTCAAAAGTATCTACAACTTCGTAAGCCACTGCATTTCTGTACCTTACCTGCGAACCTAATAAATAATTTCCTGATATATTAAGTAATGTTTTCTTAACCCAGTTCTTACTAGTAAAAAGTTTGCCGATATCAACATAGGTTCCCAGCCCAATTCCTGCATTTAATGCCGTATCATGAATATAAGAATCATCTTTATAAACCTCAGAAACCTGCATGGACCTTATTATGCTAAAGTAAGTGCTGGCACCGGCCTTAGCTTCAACAAAAGGCATCAAAGTTTTTTCCTTCAGCAATTTATAGCGCAAATGAACGTCATATAAAATAAAGCCATTTTCTTCATAAAGGTTAACATAGTTGCCAGGGTAACCCTCTGCAACGGTTTCATAAAAATACCGCTTGCCAGAATAAAGCCCCACACCAAGCTCAAAGCCTATTTGAAATCTTTTATTTTTTAAATCCTTGGAAGCAAGGAATGAAACCCCCAGCGGGTTACGCGTAGTATTATCAGAAAATTCAGAGAGGGCTTTGAAATTGTTAAACCCAAAACCAAGGTTTATGCCTTTTTGTGCTTGCAATGAGATGGGAAATAATAAAAGAAATAAAACAACCCTCCAGCACATGATAGGTTATTTTTCGATAAAATCATTAACCAGTTTTTCCGCTTTTTTGAGCGACTCATCAAGGTCCTGATTAACCAATGAAATATCAAACTTATCTTCAAATGACATTTCAAATTTTGCTTTGAAGATCCGTTGTGAAAGGCTGTCTTCAGTTTCAGTTTTCCTGTCCTTTAACCTTTCCTTCAAAAGCTCCATAGATGGAACTTTAACAAAAATCGCTAATCCTTTCTCTCCAAAATATTTTTTTAAGTGTAGCCCTCCTTTAACATCAACATCGAAAATCACATGCTTGCCAGATGCCCAAATGCGCTCAATTTCAGACTTAAGGGTGCCATAAAAATTTCCAGCATACACTTCTTCCCACTCAATAAATTCGTCATTATCGATTTTGTTCTTGAAGTCCTCGGGGGTTAAGAAGTAGTAATCTTTCCCATTTTCTTCATTGCGGCCACGTTTGTCGCGCGTGCATGCTGAAATGGAGAACCCCAGTTTTGGATTAGTTTTTAAAAGATGTCTTACAATGGTTGTTTTTCCGGAACCTGATGGCGCAGAAAAAATGATTGCTTTCCCTCCACTCATGCTTTGTCTGTTCCTCGAAAAATTTGCTCTTTAATGGCGTCAGCCAAATCTGTAGGAACATTCTTACCACAACATGTATTCTTAACCAGCGATTTTATGGCTTTATCTACATGATAAATCTCATAATAAGGCATGCAGTTGCAAACATGCTTATCGAAATAGTCTTTCTGTTCTGCGGTGGCTTCATCATCTAACACAAGATGAAGTAATTTGAGACATTCGTTGTGATCTGGTTGATTCGAGTCCTTCCTATCAGATCCACCTGTATCTAAAGAACCGGTAGAATTTGATTCCATATTATTTAGTTTTTGTACCCCATTTTGTTCGCATAGTCACTGAGCTTTTCTTTCAAAAGGTTTCTTGCTCTATGAAGCCTTGACCTTACCGTACCAATAGGAATGTCCAAAATTTTAGCCATCTCATCGTACTTAAAACCTTCCAAATCGCAAAGTATAATTACAGTCCTAAAGTCCACATCTAAAGAATTCAGCGCATTTGATATCTCGTCACCGATCATATCCTGCACTGTTTCTACCCGCAAATCAGTTGTTATAGCCTTATCAACATCATCAGAGTTATAAAAAGTTTCAACTTCTTGATAATCAACCTTAGCAGGTTGCTTGCTCTTCTTTCTAAAGTCATTGATAAAACTATTCTTCATTATTCTGAACAGCCACGCTTTTGCATTGGTACCCTGTTCAAATGAAGTAATGAATCTGTATGCCTTCAAATAAGTATCCTGTACTAAATCCTTGGCATCATCATCATCAAAAGTAAGCCGGTATGCAAAATTATACATAGGTCCTATGTGAGGCAGGAACTCCTTATCGAAAATGGATTCCTTTTCTTTTTGCGTATAATTTTGACGTTGTGAATCAGACATTGGGTTCAAAAATAATAATATTGAAATGATTTATATGAGCATCTCTGCTTTTTATAATAGATAAACGCACTGAAGTGGCATATGGATTAATAAAAGACAACATTATTATTTGAAAGGTTGTAATTGTCTTATGCTTGACAAAACCCAGAATGTGTATCATTGCATCAATAAATTAAGGAATGAGGACAATTAATTACCAAGGCTGGACTTTACTTATTTCTGATCAAATAAATGATCAAATGGCTAAAGACCTGTTTGATATTGTTCAAAATAAAAAATTTGTACTGACCAAAACCCTAAAAGACAATCACAGAAGTTCGGTGAGGCATGTGCAAATCAATTCTGATGATCTTGTTCTCAAAGTGCCTAAAGAAAAAAATGAGCGAATATGGATCAGGTTTTTAACATTGTTTCGACTTGGAGAATCTTTTAAAAATCTAAAATCAATGAATCTTCTGTCTGATATTGGAGTCAAAACAACAACTCCAATAATAGCTGCAGAAAAGAGAAGCTTCGGAATGGTAGTTCAGTCATGGCTGTTATATTCATATTTAGACGGTACAAGTTGCCTTGATCGGCCTAAAACATACCCTAAGGTAATAGGCACTTTAAAGAGTATTCATAAAAAGGGGTATACCCATGGCGATCCTCAGATTAGAAACTTCATAGAAAAGGAAAATGAGATCTATGTGATAGATACTAACCCAAAAAAAGCGAGCTTGACAGGGTTTGATTTTGGGTATGAATGGGCATACCTTCGTAAAAGCGCCCCAGGTATAGAAGGTTTATTTAGTGAAATTTTAGAATCAGGTTGGTATAAATTTGCTTATCATTACGATTTATACGCTCGGAAATTTTCAAGATTGAAAAGGAGAGTATTATTTAAAAGTTAGAAATCTAGTTAATGGAACTTATTAAGTTAATTAGGCCTCAACAGTGGGTTAAAAATTTGTTCGTGTTTATTGCCCCTTTCTTTGCTGGTATACTCTTCCAAAAAGAAATTTTCATTGATACTGCAATTGGATTTGTTGCCTTTAGCCTTGCAGCCAGTTCCATTTATATTTTAAACGATATTCGTGATGTAGAGGCAGACCGGGCGCATCCAACGAAGAAAAACAGGCCTATTGCTTCTGGTAAAATTTCTAACACCTTAGCTATCGTTATCATGTTGGTCTTGGGCATATCAGCCATTGCAATATCCACACTAACTAATTCATACTTTACAGGAATACTTGCAACATACATTATTATCAATGTTGCCTACTGCTTTGGACTTAAGCATGTGTCGATATTGGATATGGTTCTTATTTCATTTGGATTTGTCCTTAGAACTGTCGGTGGTGGGGTTATTGTTGATGTTGTTTTAACACAGTGGCTGGTTATAATAATATTCCTATTGTCATTGTTTTTGGCCCTTGCCAAAAGAAGGGATGATATACTGATTTTCATCGAATCGGGGAATTCTATTCGTAAGTCAAGTTCTAAGTACAACATGGAATTCATCAATTCGGCTATAACCATGGTATCAACCACCCTCATCGTGGCTTATTTAATGTACACCATCTCTGATGAAGTAGTTGAAAGAATGAATTTTGAATACCTGTATTTCACAGGTTTGTTTGTGATTCTTGGAGTACTCAGATACCTGCAAAAAACACTGGTTGAGAACGACAGTTCTTCTCCGGTGAGGGTGCTATATACTGACCGGTTTATACAATTAACCCTCATCCTTTGGGGCTTGAGTTATTTCCTAATCTTATATATCTAGCCAAATGAAAAAGATTTCAGGATGGGGTAATTATCCGCTAGTAGACGCTGAGGTTAATCGTTTTGATACAGAAAGAGAACTTATCAAACTGTTGGCCAGTGACTCAAAAACCATTGCAAGGGGTAACGCACGGTCTTATGGCGATTCTGCTATCGGCCATAATGTTATAAGCTCATTATCTCACAACAGAATGCTTCATTTTGATACTAATAATGGAGTTTTAAAGTGCGAAGCAGGAGTATTGTTTAGTGAGATTCTGGATGTTATTGTACCGAAAGGATGGTTCTTACCTGTTACTCCTGGCACTAAATTTATAACAGTAGGTGGAGCCATTGCCTCTGATGTTCATGGAAAGAACCATCACGGAGAAGGTTCCTTTTCCATTTATTTGGATGAATTTGAAATCGCCTGTGCTGATGGAAGCATTAAAACCTGTAGTCGAACTGATGAACACGAGTTGTTTGAAGCCACCTGTGGTGGTATGGGACTAACAGGGGTAATCCTAAATGCAACTTTTAGATTAAAGAAAATTGAATCAGCTTATATTGCTCAAAAACAAATTAAGGCCAAAAACCTTGATGAAATCGTTGAGCTGTTCGATGAATATAAATCTGCGACTTATTCCATGGCCTGGATCGATTGCCTTAAAGGAGGGAAATCCTTTGGAAGAAGCATATTAATATGCGGTGAGCATGCAAATTTGGAAGAGCTAAGTGAAAGTCAAAAAAGGGCTCCATTAAACCTTAAGCCAAAGAAAAAGCTCAATGTACCTTTCAACTTTCCGGCCATAGCATTGAACCCGCTTTCTATTAAAGCTTTTAATGCGCTCTACTACGCTAAGAATTACAAAAGGGTAATGGAAGGTGTTATTCCTTATGAGCCATTTTTCTATCCTCTTGATGCTATTAATAATTGGAATAGAATGTATGGAAAGAACGGTTTTGTTCAATATCAATTTGTGCTTCCAAAAGAAGGTGGTAAAGAGGGGTTAGTTAAAATACTTAATAAGATAAGAAGCAAGGGCATGGGCTCATTTCTAGCCGTGTTGAAAGCTTTTGGAGAACAAAACGATTTAATAGCTTTCCCAATGGAGGGGTTGACACTGGCTTTGGATTTCCCTGTGCGCAAAGGATTGTTTGAATTTTTAAATGAGCTTGATGCTGTAGTTTTGGAATATGGTGGACGCATCTATTTAACAAAAGATGCCCGCATGGATGCTCGGACATTAGCACAGAGCTATCCTAATTTTTCTAAATGGAAGGCTATAGTAGAAAAGTATAACCCAAACTTTAAGTTTGCATCCACGCAATCTGACAGACTAAATATCACATCTTAATGAACGATAAAAAAGTACTAATCCTAGGAGCAACATCTGATGTTGGAAAAGCCCTCGCTCAAGTATATGCAGAACAGCAATTTCAGCTTGTTCTGGCAGCAAGAAATGTAAAAGACCTTGAGCCCATTAAGAGTGATCTGGAAATAAGAAATGAGGCAAAAGTAGAAATTGCTGAATTTGAAGCAACCGACTATAGCTCCCACCCTGCATTTATTGATAAGGTGGGTATACCTGATATATGCATCTGCGTTTTCGGATATCTCGGAGATCAAACCGAAGCGGAGAATAACTGGGATGAGGCCAAAAGTATAATGTCAATCAATTACATAGGCGCAGCTTCTATTCTGGAAGAGGTTGCTAAGAAAATGATTGATAAGAAAACTGGAACTATAGTAGGTATAAGTTCTGTGGCTGGCGAACGAGGTAGACAAAGCAACTACTTCTATGGTTCTTCAAAGGCTGGTTTTACAGCGTATTTATCAGGATTAAGAAATAGATTATTCCACAAAGGAATACATGTACTGACTGTTAAGCCAGGATTCATTGATACTAAAATGACAGCTGGAATGGATTTACCAAAACCATTAACAGCTAGCCCCTTACAAGTTGCAAAAGCAATTGCAAAAGCTGCTCGCAAGAAAAAGAACACCATTTATGTACTTTCTATGTGGCGCCTCATCATGTATATCATCAAAACAATACCCGAAGGCATATTCAAAAAACTAAAGCTGTGAGTAAGACGCTTGCCCTTTTTGATTTTGATGGAACAATTACCACTAAAGACAGCTTCATTGAGTTCTTAAAGTTTCATAAAGGAAGTTTGAATTTCCTTTTAGGATTTGCTTGGCTATCACCATACTTGGTAGCTATGAAGCTTGGCTTGATCCCAAACTGGAAGGCCAAAGAAATAGTGTTGAAATACTTTCTTAAAGGATTAAGTGTTGAAGACATGAAGAATGTAAGTGCTGATTTCTCAGCTAAGATTATTCCAAGATTATTAAGAAGCAGAGCTATGGATCAAATAAAGAAGCATCAGGAAAATGGTGATGATATATATATCGTTTCTGCATCTGCCGAGGACTGGCTAAAACACTGGTGCGACCAAATTGGAATCAAGTTAATAGGCACAAGATTGGAAATCATTGATGAAAAAATTACAGGCAGAATCGATGGCTATAACTGCTACGGTCAAGAAAAAGTAGAACGAGTAAAAGCTGAAATTGATATTTCCAAGTATTCAGAAATCTATGTTTATGGTGATAGCAGAGGAGACAAAGAAATGTTGGCTCTAGCCCATTACCCACATTATAAATACTTTTAATCTAAGTCTAGATTCGCTTCAAGATTAAAAAATCTTCATTGCGTTTAATCTCTTTATAAAAAGGATTTGGTTCTAGTTGCCAATTTTTAAACCACGGAAACTCTTTATCATGCTTACGAATAGTATTGACTATAATATAATCAATGAGGTACTTGTCATGTGCCTGCTCCAAAAGGTCAATCTGACTTAGCTTAATGTTATTCTGATCTTCTATGTACTCATAGGTTTTGAAGGAGAAAAAATTATACTCATCAATTTGATTGTAGATCATAGACCAAGGGGCTAAGATATTCTTTCCTTTTTCTATAGATGACAGAACTTGGGCATGCTTTTGTACATGATAATGGTTTGTTTTGAAGATTTTTGAATAAGCCATGGAAGCAAAGGCTATCTGTGCAGCAACCATAAGTGTAAACAATGCGGCAATAGCCGATTTACCTTTTTTCATATCATTAATACTAAAAATGGTAACAGCAACTGTCATCACCATAAAAGGCATAAGGGCGACTAAATATCTTGGGCTATGACTACTGGTAAGCACTGCTATACTTATCAGGAGAATTAAAGTATAAGTCATTAATGCTGGATAGTTTTTTTTGTTTCTTCTAAAAGAAACCAACATTGAAACTATAAAAAGTCCGCTGATGCCCCAGACATCCTGATCCCAGAAATAGCGTTTATGTTCGCCCAGTATTCTTTTAATGTGACTAAAAACGGTATCCAAAATATTTCCATCAACTTTTGAGCTAAAGGTATCTTGATGTGTAGGCCAGTTTTTTAATTGAAACATGTAAGTTTCTATTGACTCCTGGTTCCAAAGCCCGATGGTATAAATCATAGAAACCAAAAAAGCTACCGGAGCAAACAGCATTAGAGGCTTCCATTGTTTTTGAATTAGAAGATAAATAAAACCAGCCACAGGAAATATCATTCCGTTGAGGTGGCTCAGAAAAGCAAGTCCCGCAAAAAGACCTCCTAATAACAGCCTAGGAGCCGATCTATAATCATAGATAAAATAGAATGAAAGAAAACCAAAACACATTACCATAACTTCAGGACGATATATAAAACCCCGATGAATAAGCTCAGGTGTTATGAAGAATAGTGTAACTGCAAGAAATGCTACCGCATCTCCTGTATTCATTTTCACTTTTAAAAACCTATAAATGAAGTATGCTGTGGTGGTAAAGAACAGAAGGATCAATAACTTGAAATAATAGACACTCCACCCAAACAGGAATATGATAGCTGCACCTAGCCAAACCACTAGTTTATGGTAAATAATCATATTGGAGGTCCAATTAAAAATACCAGGCATACTTTTAATTTTAACATTACCTTCCTTGACCAGCCAGTAGGCCTGCTCACCAAACCACGGCTCATCTTGCTGTATATACCGATGATAAAGTGAAGCAACAAACACCAATATGGTACAACTGAGTACCACTTTTAGATATGAATTAGAAAGTATAGTGTTATAAATTTTAGCGATCATTAATTTTACCATTTATTAAAAATCGACAATGAACATAAAAAAGATTACTTGGATCGCCATAGCCATTTTCTCTATTGTATTTCTAATACTATTTGCATTCAGTATTCAAAGAAACAACGGAGAGTTTGTATATCCAATAGATGACACTTACATCCATATGGCCATTGCTAATAATACTGCAGATTATGGAATGTGGGGGATAGATAAATACAATTTCTCAGCCACATCATCATCACTTTTATATGGTGGCCTTCTCACTGCCATTTTTCTTTTAATAGATCACTCCCTATTTATTCCTTTGGGTTTCAACATTGTCTGCGCGCTTCTTATATTCTTGCAATTTAATGCCATAGCAACAAAAAATAACACCCCGATATATTTATATGCATTTTGCACGGCAATGCTTTTATTATTTGTGCCACTGCCCACTATGGCTTTTAGTGGCATGGAACATTTAATGCATGCTCTCATAGCTATTGGGTTTATTTACCTAGCTTCAAGAATGCTCTCCGGTGAGGAGGGCAGCCTGGGCTTATTACTATTTTTTTCTATTTTGATTGGTTCTGTGAGGTATGAAGGGCTCTTTCTTGTTGGCATAATCCCATTTCTATTCGTTTTGCAAAGAAAATATGGAGTAGCCACGTTCATTTTCATTACTGGAATGCTTCCTATGATACTATTTGGCATAGTATCAGTATCTAATGGATCTCATTTTTTACCAAATACTATACTGATTAAAAGTGATGCAAGTTCACTTTCCAATGGTGCATTAGTCAACTTTATAATAAACACCCTTGACAATCTTGTCTATCATATTACAAGATTATATTTAACCGTACCTATTCTGATAACGGGCATTATAGCCTATAGGACTCGAAATAATAAGTCACTCATTTTTTATGCTTCAGCCATTACATTTCTACTGTTAATTAGCCACTGTGCATTTGCAAAAGTTGGTAGATACAACCGTTACGAATCTTACTTGATAGCCACCAGCATTTTTGCATATATGCTTGGACACGATGTTTTCAAGGCATTTATCAGGCAATATTTCAAATCAAAGATTGCAATCACCATTGTCGTTATAATTCTGCTCGCACCTTGGATAAAACGATCATACCGAAATTATCATAGAACAATTCAGGCTACTCATAACATTTATGATCAGCAAATTCAAATGTCAAGATTATTAAGCTCATTACCAGACAATATTACGGTTATGGCCAATGACATTGGAGCCATTTCCTATTTCAACCCTAATATTCACATTGTAGATATGGTTGGGCTTGGCAGCATTGACGTCCTTAACATGCTTAGAAGTAGTACATCTAGTGAAGAAAAAAGAGAAGGTTATAGTGAGATCGCGAAAAATAATGAGTCTGATCTAGCCGTAATATATGACCATTGGTACCCTAATGAAGTGCCTAAAGGCTGGAGAAAAATTGAAACCTGGACCATCCAAAACAATGTGATTTGTGGCCACGAAACGGTGAGCTTTTATGCAATAAATACAAATATGGATGACATATTGAAAAAGGAATTAGCAAATCATAATTTGCCCAAAGATGTTATAAGAAATAAATAAGAAAAAAGCTCAGAGATCAACTGAGCCCTTTTCTTCTCTAAAAATTACTTCCTCGCCATCAACCTGCAGCTCTCTACCATTCTGATAAACTCGGCTCTATAACCTTGCTCATCTTTGCCTCTGGCCGATTTTGCCAGATCGTAAATATCTGAATAGGTCAAGTCTCCTTTGAAATCAGAAGCTGTAAGCTGCATACCAAAAGCCGCCACCGCTGCCGACCATCTGAAATTATCTGAGGTGTTATCAATAGACTTTTTTGAGTCTTCTATAGTCTTCACAATCAGTTTACTTTTATCATCATCCGGTGCTTTGTATCTCAACTTAACGGTCATCAACTCTGATGAGCTAATGGCTCCTTCAGTGATTTTAGTCTTCTGATACTTAAGATCATCAACTACGAATTGACTTTTTACACCAACAGGGATAATCTCATACAATGCTGTTACGGTGTGGCCTGCTCCAAGTTCACCAGCATCTTTCTTATCATTATTAAAATCTTCCGGTGCCAAAATTCTGTTTTCATAACCAACCAGTCTATAAGCCTGAACTTTGGCAGGATTGAATTCCACCTGAATTTTAACATCCTTGGCAATAGTGAATAATGTTCCACCAAACTCATGAACCAACACTTTCTGGGCTTCTAAAATATTATCGATATAGGCATAGTTACCATTTCCCTTATCAGCTAAAATCTCCATTTTAGAGTCCTTGTAATTACCCATCCCAAACCCTAAAACTGTCAGGAATACACCTTCTTCTCTTTTCTGCTCTATTAATTCCTCCATTGACTCATTGCTTGATGCACCTACATTAAAGTCACCGTCAGTAGCAAGAATCACACGGTTATTTCCATTCTTTACAAAATTTTGCTTGGCAATTTTATAAGCTAAATTAATACCTGCTCCTCCTGCGGTTGACCCTCCTGCACTTAGATTATCCAAGGCATCTAAAATTTTATCCTTTTCTGAAGCACTCGTTGAAGGAAGCACCTCTCCGGCAGCACCAGCATATACCACAATAGCCACTTTATCCTGAGGTCTCAACTTATCAATCAATAATCTAAAAGCAGATTTAAGCAAAGGCAATTTATTGGCATCACTCATTGAACCAGAAACATCCAACAAGAACACAAGGTTAGAAGGCGGTAAGTTATCCATCGCAATGTCCTTACCCTGAAGGCCTATGTGCACCAACTTATGATCTTTATTCCAGGGGCTGGAAGCCAACTCTGTATTAATTGAAAAAGGATCATCACCATTAGGTTGCTTATAATCATAATTAAAGTAATTGACCATTTCCTCAATCCTTACAGCATCTTTCGGTGGCATTTGACCATGATTTAAAAAGCGTCTCACATTACTATAAGAGGCGGCATCTACATCAATAGAAAAAGTAGATAATGGATCGGCAAAAGGGTTCTTGAATCCATTTTCAACAATTTTGGCATAGTCTTCATTACTGGTTTCTTCCATCGGTTGAGGGTAAGAACTTATTGCTGCACCGGATACTCTAGTACTAAAGGCTTCATCTGCAACCATTTCATATTCGGCCACTGCCTTATTCTTGCTTCTCTTTCCCGTTCCGTATCCAACAACTACAACTTCACTCAACTGATTTGTATCAGATGACATTTGCACATCGATAATTTTACGATTACCAACTTTTATTTCTTCAGTGGCTAAACCAATAAAACTAAAGACAAGGATAGCATTTGCACTTGGAGCATTTATGGAGAATTCTCCATCGATATCAGTCACTGTCCCAATAGTTGTACCTTTCACTGCAACTGTTACACCGGGGAGTGGGCTTCCGTCATCTATAGAAGTGACTTTTCCGGCAATTCTGATTTGGCTAATAGCATCATTATACATGAAGCCTATTAACATTAAGCAAAGGATCATTTTAATTTTCATGGCATTTATATTTAAGTTGAACTTTATTGATAGGATGCACTGCCAATAGAAATTCCATAAATGCTTAGAAAAATATTTTAGTTTAGTCTCTATAACTTTTTAAAACATTACTGAACAAGAGCTCATATCGTCCTATAAGAAAAGTGGCAACCTGGAAATATTGGGCAAGCTATATCAGCCCTATATGCATTTGGTATTTGGCTTATGCCTTAAGTATCTTAAAGACAAGGAAGAAAGCCAGGATGCCGTGATGCAGGTTTTTGAAAAATTGATTGATGCAGTTAAAAAGCATGAAATCCAAAACTTTAAAAGTTGGCTCTATGTAATGGCTAAAAATCATTGCCTGATGGCCATCAGATCACAAAAGTCAAAATCTCAATCAGTAGAATTTGAGCCTGACTTTATGGAATCCAACCTATTGCTGCATCATCAAGATGAAGGCGAGTTAGAAGATGACCTGCAAAAGCTTGAAAATTGTTTAGAAAAATTGCAAAATGAACAGAAGCACTGTGTTGAGTTGTTCTATCTTCAGAAAAAACCGTATTCATATATTGCAGATAAAACGGGATTTGATCTTAAGAAAGTGAAAAGTTACATCCAAAACGGAAAGCGAAATTTGAAAATCTGTATGGAAAATACAAATGAGTAAAAACAAGAAACATATCGATCAACTGACACCAGAACTTATAGATAAGTACTATAAAGGCTTGCTGTCGGAAGATGAACAGCATCAAGTTGAAAGACTGATGTTAAATTCATCTTTTGAAAATGAGGCCATGGAAGGCTTTGATCAATATGAAGGTGACTTATTCAACGACCTTAATAAAATCAATTCACAATTAGAAGCGCGGATTTCGAAAGAGAAAAATGACAATGTGTTCTTCTACATTAAGATTGCTGCTTCTGTGCTCCTATTGGCACTAAGCAGTTATTTGGTTTGGGACATTGCTACGGATACAAGCAAACCACAAATAGCACAGAACAAGCCTGTCCAAATTCCTGAAGAATCCGTTGAAGAAGAACTTAGTTTGGAGGAAGAAATAGACGATACTGAAACTGAAAGCATCCCTGAACCACCAATTGCTAAGATTCAACCTGCTGAGGAGAAAGTAATTGAATCGCAAACTAAAGAGGTTGAAATCAACGATGCAGATATTGAAAGTGATAAGTTCATTGCGGACAATGCGATTACAACTGATAAAAAAGAGGATAAGATCGAACCTATGGAAATAGCAGAAATTGAGGTGGCAACAGATGAAGTGGCTATGGAGGATTTAATAGCTGAAGAGCCGGCTGCTGTTGAAAGTGCACAGGAAGAGGCAGCAAGACCAATAGAAGCAAGAAAAAAAGCAGCGAAAAGAAGTGCTATTAGTGTTGAAACCCCAAGTGCATCGGGACTGGCCATGAATTATGCACCCCAAACACCAACAATAAGCGGTAAAGTAACTTCCATTGATGATGGTCAGCCTTTACCTGGTGTTAATGTGATGGTTAAAGGAACTACAATAGGAACAGTAACAGATATTGATGGTCGCTTTGAAATTGCAAATATTGAAGCCTCTGAAAGAGACGCTCTTGTAATAAGCTTTATCGGCCTGGCTACCGAAGAAATAGAAATTGGTGACAGATCACAGATAGATGTACAAATGGGTAGTGATGTATCTCAACTGAGTGAGGTAGTTGTTGTTGGTTATGGTGCAGCATCTGAAACAGATAATTCAATTAATACATGGAACAACTCCAGGCCGTCTATATCAATGGCCGAATACAAGGACTATTTAAAGAAAAATACCAGGTACGATTCATCTCAAAATGTAAAAGGTAAAGTAGCTGTTAAGTTTGATATTCTTGAGAATGGTCAGCTTACCAATTTTGAGATAAAAAGAAGCTTAAGCTATTATTATGATCAGGAGGCGATCAGGTTAATTAAGGAAGGTCCAGCGTGGCTGCCTGCCGAGCAAAATGGCAACAAGGTAAAAAGTACTGCTCGTGTTACCGTAAAATTCGATAAGGGTGAGTAACCACTGACAATTATTTATTCCAATTGGAAGTAATCATATTTCGCCAAACTTTCATTTAACTTCTTCAAGGATTGGTGATCAATAATCTGTGTATTGACGACCAGTTCCTTATCATTAGTTTTCAAAATATAATCACCAAATAACGCCTTAAATGATACGACTTCATTTAAGTTAATTCTTTTTCCGAAAAAGGCATTTTCAACAATCTCGTTATTTTTAATTGTTAGATAATTTTTAAGTAAGCTATTGGTATAAATCGCAGTATATATGGTTCCAATGAAGATCCAACTATAACTTGTATAACTTGCTCTAACATCAAAAATGAATACACTTCCAATAAGTGAAAGCCATAATACAATCATAGTCAGATAGAAAACCCTTCTTTTCCTTTTGTATTTTATTACAACCTCCATTCAATTCGTTCTTATTATGTTTTTAAAAATAACAAATTGCATTATTAAACAAAAAAGGAGCCTTATCGCAATGAGGCTCCTTTCAAATTATCGTTTTGTTTGACTATTTAAACTTAGGATGTTTAACTCCTGGGAATTGCTTCTCAAAGAAATCTCCATATTCAACAATAGTCTTTTTCATGTCTTTTCTTAGCCAAATAATACCTACCAAGTTAGGTAGGGTCATTAAGGCAATGGTGATCCCTGATAATGTCCATATAATGGTAGTGTCAGCAAATGAAGCAAAGAAGAACGCCACTACATATACTATTCTGTAGTAAATCACTGACTTTGTTCCGAATAGATATGTCATGGCCCTATCTCCATAATATGACCAGCTAATGGCTGTACTAAATGCAAATAAAAGTAAACCTATAGAAACAATATATTGTCCATAGTCACCAAAGAATCCCCTGTTGAATGCAATGGCTGTAAGTGGGGCTGAGTGAACCAGAGATTTACCTTCAAACCTTAATGCCTGGGTGTCAGAAATACTTCCATTTTTTATGGTCACTGTTCCGGTGAATAACTTTTTAGTATCTAAAAGATTATCTTCATAAACAATTACATCATCAGCAAACGACCTTGCATGTAAAAAAGTAAGGTCGTCATTTGTTATTACTCCATTCTCTACTTTCAATGATCCGTTATATCTTTTCTCAGCGGAGTTGCCATTTAAGTGATTATAAATTTTATCCAAGTCCTCTTCATTTCTTTCAGAGTACTGATTCGACAAAATTTCAACATCGTTATATTCAAAAATATTCTGATGTTTTTCATTCCATGCACCAGACGAAAGTAGCACTAAACCAGTGACGGTACAGATAATGATAGTGTCAATAAATGGCTCAAGAATAGCCACCATACCCTCAGACAATGGCTCATTTGCTTTAGCAGAAGCATGGGCAATTGGGGCTGAACCCTGACCAGCTTCATTAGAGAATAAACCTCTATTTACGCCTCTATTAAAAGCATAAGCTATGTTGGCTCCTATGAAACCACCTGTAGCAGCAGAACCAGTGAATATATCAGCGAATATTGAAATGAAAGATGGAATGATATTATCAAGATTAGCAAAAATTACGGCAAAGGCTCCTATAAAGTAAATGATGGCCATAGCAGGTACCAGTTTAGAGGTAACAGCAGCAATTCTTTTTATACCACCAATAATTACTAGTCCTAATAACACTGCCAATACAGCTCCCGTTATCATTTGATCAAATCCGAAAGTGGCAAGTAATGAGCTTGAAATACTATTGATCTGAGGTAAACTTCCTGTACCAAAAGATGATAAAACCGTAGCGAATGCAAATATTGCCGCTAACCATTTTAGATTAACATTTTTTCCATTCAATGGAAACTTAGCATTTTTCATATAATACATGGGTCCGCCTGCCATAGTGCCATCATCAAGTTTTTCTCTGTACTTATGGGATAAAGCTACCTCTACAAACTTAGTACACATACCAAATGCAGCAGTTACCAGCATCCAGAAAAGTGCTGCCGGACCACCCAAATGGAGAGCAAACGCGACACCAGCAATATTTCCTGTTCCTACCGTTCCTGATAGTGCTGTGGCTAAAGCCTGAAAGTGTGAAGTATCTCCAGGGAGATCCTCTCTGTCAAATTTTCCTGAAACTATTCTTACCGCATGTCTGAAGAATCTTACCTGAGGGAATTTTAAATAAATAGTAAAGAAAAGTCCTGCACCTAAAAGGGCATATGGGAACCAAACTGCACTACCAATAAAACTGTCAATTAAGACCAGAAAATCATTTACTTGTTGCATTTCGTCAGTTTATGTAATTTGAATAACGGGCAAATCTAACAAATAAAAAATGGCAGCAAAAAATACATTTTGATAAGTGGAAAACCCCTTTTCTCTTGATGCTATTAAATAACTTAAAAAAAGTTAATTGGGATATCAACTTTTTTAAACCAAAACCGTTGAAACTTTACTTATTTAATTTAATGAAAAGAGCCTCTTTATTTATTTTGTTTTTGATTGCAGGGCTGGGAAAAATAAATGCTCAGGAGAAGAGTGCAATTGCGCTTATACGGGAAGAATTATTCTACAGTGATTTTGATCTTGAAAAATGCTTTGAATACTACACCAAAGTTGAAGCGTACAAACAAATAACCCCTGTAATAACAGCATACGAAGCTGCTGCCAAAGCACTAATTGCAAAGCACAGCTGGAATCCTGTGACCAAAGTTAGCAGCCTAAAGGAAGCCATGACCTTGCTTAACAAAGCAGTTGATCTTGATAAAATGAATCTTGAAATACGGTTTTTAAGATTGTACATAGAGAACAGTCTTCCCTCCTACATTGGTATGAAAGATAACATTGCAGAAGACAAAAAGCTTATTGTCGAAAATATTCAGCTATTGGATTCTTCTGACTTAAATGCCGACATAATACAATATATACTGAAATACATGTCTACTGAAGTAGCCTGCACTTCAGATGAAATGCAGGTTATTAAAGCTCGTTTGATTTAGACTACTTTCTTTCTTATCTGCTTGGCATAGGTTCTGCTCACAGGAAAACTCTTGCCATTCTCCATTTTAACGATTAATCCTCCATTAAAATGCTTTTCAATTTCCTTGAGAAAGTTGAGATTGATAATTGAACTTCTGTGTATTCTAATAAATACCTCAGGATCTAATCGCTCTTCAAGTTTACCAATACCCGATGAGCTCAAAAACTGATCGGCTTTGGTAGTAAGTACGGTATAGTCTCCAGATGCTTCCAAATGGATAATATCCTTCACTTCAATATTCAGGAGCTTCTCGCTTTTTTGAACAAATAAATGTGTTGAAAATTTAGCGCCACCATCTAATGTGCCTTTAATACTACTGATTAGCTCCTCCACATTATTTTCCTCAGCTCCTATTCTTTCAGAGGCTCTTTGCACAGCCAGCCTGAAGCGCTCTTCATCTAAAGGCTTTAATAAATAATCTATAGCACTCTTGTCAAATGCCTTTATGGCATATTGATCATAGGCCGTTGTAAAGATTACAAATGGTCGATGGTCTAGGTTCTCCAATACATCAAAACCATCCATCCCTGGCATTTGCACATCAAGAAATATCAGTTGAGGTTTCAAGTCATTGATTTTTTCAACGGCATCTTTACCGTTCGAGCACTCTGCAACAATTTCTATATCTGTATATGGTTCTAAAAATTCAATTAAAAGTTCGCGTGCAAGTTTTTCATCATCTATAATAATGCAGTTGATTTTCATGTTTAGCTTGTTAATTGTTTAGTTGGTTAGTGTTCTATTAGTTCAGCCACCTCTTTTGTAACCGCTGGTTCATAATTTTTTATTACAGGTATTACAAATTTAACTGTATATCCATCTTCTCTGGCCTCAATCTTCAGCCCGGCTCTTCGTCCGAAAATACTCATCAATCTTCTATTACTATTCTTTAAACCTACCCCAGTTGACTTGCCATCTAACACTTTTGAGGCATTTTTACCCAACCCGTCATCTGTTACCTCAAAGTAAATCCCGTCTTCAACACGTTTTATGATAAGATTAATTGTTCCTCCATCATCCTTTGGGCCAATTCCATATTTTACAGAGTTCTCTACGAGGGGCTGTAATATCATTGGTGGCACCTCAAGGCTGGTACATCCTGGCTCAACCTCCACAACATACTTCAGACGGGTTCCAAACCTTACTTGTTGAATTTTTATATAGTTTTCAATAAACTCAAGTTCATGAACGAGCTTTACAAGCTCACCGGAATGCGAGTCAAGTGCATATCTAAATACATCGGAAAGCTGAGTAATTACTTTTCGGGCCTTTTCTTTGCTCGAAGATATTAGCATACTAATAGAATTGAGGGTATTAAATAAAAAGTGCGGGTTGATCTGAGATTTAAGCAAAGCGAGCTGCATTTCTTTATTCTTAAGTGCTAACTGGCTCTTTTCCTGCTCCTTGCGCTGTGTGTATTCAAAATACCTGATTACATAAAAAATGGCCACGGTAATAATGTATTGATCGTAAAACCTCATAGCATCCCAGCTTAAGAGGTTAAGCATATATTCTTTCCAATCATCAAAGAATACGAGGCCATCCAGAAAGTAATCAAAATAATAGGATAAGTAGCTCATGGCCATAAAGTATACTGACAAGCCAATAATATGCCCTGTAATCTGAAAAACGAGCTTATATCTTACAATCCAGTAAGCATAAAAAAATGTAAGGCCTATAAAGATGCAAAGTGCCTCAAACATATAGAGTCCGTTCCACAGAGCGTCTGTATTGTATGGCCTGAAAACCTGCCATTCAATTATTGAGCTGAGGGTATAATTTGCAGCATACCAAAGACAAATCAGCATGTATGCTGTTTTATAGACTTTGGGTATTTTTTCAAACAGGCTCATAAGAAGTCAACTAAATTAAGAATTCGTACTCAAAAAATTGCTTAGGCAAATTTAAGAGCAACGTACTTTCGTTAAAATGATTGATTTATGGGTTAAAACTTGCATCAATACTTTAAATAGCTTTATTGACCAATACATTAATTGATAATTTGACGTTTCATTGCCATCTTTAACAATTACTTAAGTAACTAGATATCAACAATATGCGATCTCTTTTGATTGTAATTTTTTTATCAATCTCTGCTATAGGGTTTTCTCAGAAGACAATCACTATATCAGGTAAATTGATCGATGATGAGACTGAAGAGCCTATTATCTTTGCATCAATTGGCATAGATGGAAAATCTGTGGGTACAGTTTCAAATGCAGTAGGCGAATTTGATTTTCATGTGCCCTACATCTATAAGGACTATCGGATGGTCATTAGAATGTTAGGATATCAAAACCTTTCGGTACCTATTTCCAATTATGCTTACAAAGACACTGTAATATTTAGACTGAAAAGGGCATCAAAAGTATTGGATGAGGTAATAATCACTGATTCTTTGAATGGAGGCGACATTGTAAGTGCTGCCCTGAATAAAATTGACCAAAACTACCCTAAGGAACCATTTTTGATGGATGGTTTTTACCGTGATTTAAAAAAAGTGGGAGGAAAGTACTTCTCACTATTAGAAGCAGCTGTCAAAATTTATGATGAAGATTACGAAGAGCCTAAAAACAAAAACAGGCTTAGAGAAAGAGTAGCACTAATGGAAGTGCGAAAGAGTTTGGGTTACAGCAATAAGTTTACCCGCTACTTTGAGAAATATAACTTGCTTGAAGATTTACTCCTTCACAACAACATCCGCTATAGACAATTCCCTATGCAAGAGGTCTTTTTTAATAGCTTTAGGAGGGGTGAAACTACAATGTACAATGGTCAATTGGTGCATGTAGCTGAAGGCAGATTTCTTGTGCCAGACAATGGAGGCACTATGCACATTAAGCTTTTTGTTGATGTCGAAACCTATGGGATTGTTAGGATGGAGTATGAACGGACATTCAACAATGAGGTACTTAGAAAAAAGGGAGACCTCGTGAGTAGGTATATTTCTGATATAAAATCGATCGACTTTAAAGAGTACCAGGGTAAAATGTATCTGAATCTGATTAAGCTTCAATCAAAAATAAATTGGTACGATCAAAAAACGGATGAGCTAAAATTTGAAACAGAACTGCAGCAAGAGCTACTAATTAATAATATAGAAACCAACCCATATGAGCGCATAACAGGTACAGAAAAAATGAGGAGGTATGGCCTTCAGTATCAAGACGAGCGGTATAATCGAGAATTCTGGGAGAATTATAACGTAATAAAGGACACGCCTTTAGATGAAGAAATTGTAGCCGATTTGGAAGAATTAGGCACACTTGAAGAGCAGTTCGAGAATTACTAATCGGTAGATGATGTCATTTATCGTAAAAAAATACGGTATGACGATGAGGTCTACCAACTTTGATCAGCATGGTGTTACTTAGTAATCATAAAGCCAACTATAGACAAGAAACATCCCTGAGGCCAAGGTGCTTTGGGGATGTTTTTTTATAGGGGAATGTTAAGTTTATTAGCCTCTTGAAGCAGGTCGTTTTTATCTATCGGCACCACGCCAATATGCTCACAAACAAGGCCTCCACCCAAATTGGACAAAGCAGCAATAATCTTTGGAGAAAGGTTTAAGGCTATACACAATGCAGCAATACTGATAACAGTATCACCAGCACCAGAAACATCTGCAATCTCTCTTAAGTGCGCAGGGATTTGATGTTTTTCATTTTTGAAATTAATGAAAACACCCCGTTCCGATAAGGTAATTAATGAACCATCAGCTCCAAGCTTTTCAATCAAAAGCTCCACCGCCTTTTCAATCTCTTCCTGATTATCCTTTTCGAAGTCCAACTTAAGGCCTTCTTTTAATTCTTTCAGGTTTGGCTTGAATAAGGTAGTGCCTTTGTAGGCCAAAAAATTTCTCTTCTTAGGGTCAACAACTGTAGGTATATTTTTGGCCTTGGCCATCTCCACAGTTTTTTTAATAACATTCCTGGTAATTACTCCCTTATCATAATCTTCAAAGATCACCACTTGGCAATCTGAGAGGAGCAATTCTATTCTTTTAAGCAGTTGACTCTCTTCAGTTTTTGACAAAACCCTATCCGTCTCCTCATCCACACGCACCATGTGATGATGCCCACTAAGTACTCTCGTTTTAACCGTTGTGGGGCGCTCAGCACTTCCTACAATACCTTTATCAGAAATACCATTGACGATCAATCGCTCCTTAAACTTTATACTGCCTTCATCATCACCAATCACAGCGCATAAAATCGGGTTGGCACCTAAAGCCTGTACGTTCAACGCCACATTAGCGGCACCGCCAAGTCTGTAATCCCGCTTGGTGGCTCTAACAATAGGCACTGGTGCTTCAGGAGAAATTCTCTCCACCGCCCCCCAGATGTAGGCATCAATCATAACATCACCAATGATGAGCACATTTAAGCCCTCAAATGCATTGAATATCTGATTGAAATTGGAATAGGCCATTTAAGAAAGTTTACTCAAAGCAGATTTTATTCTGATCATTGCCTCCTTAAGCTCTTCTACGGAAGCCGCATATGAGATTCTAACACAACTTGCATCTCCAAAAGCATCTCCTGTTACCAGTGAAACATGAGCTTCTTCAAGGATGTACAAGCAAAGATCATCTGCATTCTTAATTACTCTCTCACCTATCTTCTTACCAAAGTAGTGGCTTACATCAGGGAAAAAGTAAAATGCACCTGTAGGCATATTTGTTTTTACACCTGGTATGTCTTTCAATAAATCATAAACCAACGCTCTTCTTTCATGATAAGCTTTGGTCATTTCTTTGGTAGGCCCCAAATCTGAAGTTAAAGCAGTTAATGCAGCCCGTTGCGCAATAGAGCAGTTAGCAGATGTTATCTGTCCCTGCATTTTATTACAGCCGTCTGCTATCCATTTTGGAGCAGAGATATAGCCCACTCTCCAGCCAGTCATAGCAAAACCTTTGGCAAAACCGTTAACAGTAACAGTTTTCTCAAGCATCCCCGGTAAGGAAGCCATACTTACATGGTCACCCGTAAAATTAATATGTTCATATATTTCATCAGCTATTACTATAATATCCTTTTCACGGATAACATTTGCAATGGCTTCTAGTTCTGTTCTCGTAAAAACTGATCCTGTCGGATTACAAGGAGATGAATATATTATGGCCTTTGTTCTTGGTGTAATAGCTGCTGCCAATTGCTCTGCAGTAGCTTTAAAATCATCCTCAATGCCCCCTTTTATGAAGACAGGGGTTCCTTCAGCAAGTTGAATAAGCGCTGAGTAGCTTACCCAAAATGGAGAAAAAACAATCACCTCATCACCTGGATTAACCAGGGCGAACATTACATTGGCGATTGATTGTTTCGCTCCATTTGAAACAACAATGTTTTCAGCTTTGCTGTCAATGTTGTTTTCTTTTTTCAGTTTAGCTGCAATAGCTTCCCTCAAATCCAAATAACCTGCTACAGGAGGATAGGCAAAATATTTACCTTCATCAATAGCTTTCTTTGCACCTTCCTGAATATGTTTAGGAGTCTTAAAATCGGGCTCTCCCAAACTGAGACTTATTACATCAATGCCCTGTGATTTGAACTCACGGGCTTTTGCTGCCATCGCTAATGTGGCAGACTCTTCCATGTTGTTAATTCTGTCAGATAAATTCATAAATGTGCTGTATGCTATAAATTCAGAGGCCAAAAATAGACATTTCAACATATAAAAATAAAGCAAGCGCATTTATTAATACACTTGCTTTATTTTTTCTATTTAGTGACCAGGCTTTCCCTATGATTTAGAAAAGTAGACGCGCCTAAGCACCTTCCCTTTATATACAATTTGCAGTTCGTAATTTCCCCTTTCCATTAGATCAATATTGACTCGCACCTTTGATGTTAATACACGTGGTAATGCCCCTTCGTAAACAGTAAACTTTTGCTCTGGCATGCTTTACTTACTTTCTCTTATTCCCTTTCTTTTTAAATCTACCCTTATAGTTAGATGGTGACTTTTGATTAAACCGTTGGTTATTGTTAATATCTAAGAACTCGTAGGACAAGGTGAATTCATGACTGGGGCCCAAGGAGGCAGAACTTGAAGCTATATCAACGCTATAGCCTAATAAAAGCTTGCTCATCAATTTAAATCCGCCTGTAATATTGAAGACATTAATTGCGTTATTTTCCTTACTAGAGAATTCAGCGCTTCCACCAACTCTGGCGGAAATGCCGAATAAAATGAGATCATTAAAAGTATAGTAGCAACCAAGATCCCATGAATGACTAACCTTCGAAAATTTGCGATAAATAAACATGGGCTCGATCAAATCAACGCCTCCTCTAACTGGAAGCATAAGTGCCCCTTGGGCGGTATAGTATTGCACTAGGATATTTTGATCATCATCGCCTTTAAATGCTGTAGCTAAACGATTAGAAGATATTCCAATTTTAAAGTAACGGTGTTGATAGTTAATGCCTGCAGAGTAATCCATTTTGTTGTACTGGCCAGCATCCAGCAAGGCCAGCATTTCATCTGAAAGGTCACCAACTACGCGGTCAGCGTCAGCTCGAATATTATTATACTCAGCAGCAACCCCCATTGAAAACAATTGGTCGTTTCCAATTTCAATATGGTAAGCAAAAGCACCTGACACATAAGTATTATTCATGAAATTGATCTTTTCGTTGTACAGACTAAGGCCAACTCCAAAATTGTTGTAGGACAAAGGCATATTAAAACTTAGGAAGTTAATCTTTCCTCCCCCCTCCACCTTATTAAAAGCAGCACGATGAGCAAAGGTTATTGAACCGTTGTCAAGTCCTGCAAATGAAGAATTATAAATAAATGCATCTGTTAATTTTTGGCTGAGCAGCGGGACATCCTGTGCTTTGACAAATACAGTGTTTACCAATATTAGAATCCATATGAATGTAGTTCTCATGGCAAACTATTTAAGTATTGTGATTAAAACAGGGGTTGATCTCTTGCCACCATACTCCACCACGCAGATGTAATTACCTGCTGAAATGCGGTCAAGGTCACAACCTTTCTGATCGGAAGGATCATTGCTAAAGTTTTCGATGCGACAGATTTCCGAGCCCCAACGGGTCATAATGATGACGGTATTTTCTTCATATCGCTCTATATTCTCTATGTAGAACGCATCATTTTTGCCATCCTTCCTGTCAGGAGTAACAATATTGTGAATGGTTAGGGCCAAATCTTCTTCAGAGTCAGAGCCTAATAAAAAATAAGGTCCAATTCCCTGGAGCTGGCTTTCCACTGATAGGGAGCCATTAACCAGATTGCCTCCTAAATCCAATGCATTAGCACCGTCAGATTGTAGCACTGTAAAGGCCATACCCTCAGTATCCAAAAGTGGGAGTTGAATTAAAGACCCTTCAAAATCTCCTTCTGTTGTGATCTGCCAATACCAATCCTGAACGGCCATGTCTACATCCAGCGATTCATTAAAGGCTTCTAAACCAACGATGACTTCTTCTTCGCCTTGAACATCGGTAAGTATAACTGGTGTGTATATTTGATTTTTACCAAGAGGATAAAACTTTTCTCCTGTACCTTGATGATATAAGTTGCCGGCAACATAAGCACCATTTTCAGAAGTTATGTTTGCACTATTGAGTAGTAATAGTTGTGAATTATTGACAGGAGTTATTGTACCTCCCATTAAAGCGAGGCTATTGACAACAATTATGGAATTGTGTAGCTGATAGGCACCATTAATTTTTAGATTATTGAGGGTTGAACTGTCAGTTGTTTGAAGTTCCCCATCACCAGTCAAATACAATCGTGAGTTAATGTCCCACACCAAGGAGCCTTCATTGTTTAAGGAGCCATCGGTAGTCACAATATTGTCTATTTTTAGAGAAACGCCCTCTCCTATTACAAATTGTCCGTGAACAATAGTAGAAATAAACAATAGAATGGATAGTATTAAACCTTTCATTATAAAGAAATTCATACCTATTTACTGTTTACTCTCAGTTTGTTTAAGCAGCACCTTCATTTGATCTTCAAGCTCCCTAATACGTTCTTCCTGAGTAATGATGATTTCCTGTTGCTCTTGAATTGCTTTAATAGCGACAACACTTAAACCACTATAATTGAGCGTATGCAGGTCTTTGTAATTTCCATCGTCAACAACATTAACCAGGTCGGGAAATAAGGCCATCACTTCCTGGGCAATGAGGCCGATGTTTTCTTGACTATTGGAACCATTGTCTTTGAACTTATAGCGTGAAGGTTTGAGTTGCATAACACTAGCTAACACTGCACCCATTCTATGAACGTTCATCTTTAACCTTTCATCAGATGCATTGTAATAAACACCACTAACAGCCTCAAACCCTCCTTTTATTGTTCCTCCACCATAAAGTAACAAGTCGGGTGGACTGACACCCTTTTCATCTTGAAAATTCCAACTTCCGGCTTTTATAATTGGGGCACTAATTTGATATCCCGCTCGAATTGATCCTTCAAAGGTATTAAGTGAATCACCAGAAGATAAGATACCATAGGCAACTCCGGCACTTACATTATCAACTACTCTAAGGCGTAGGCCCACAGAACCTCCATTAGAATTATCTGTAATCGTACTTTCAAATCCATAGGTAGTTCGTGGTGAGTTTTGTACTATCTGAGAATTATAACCAATTTTTTCATTATTGCCGTCAACTATTCTTGAGGAAAAGCTAGTTCTGCTGCCTGTACCAGTGCCATAAATATGTACGTAATTCCCTAAAGATTTTCCATCGCTATCAGTCTCCAAATCATGAGTCATGGCAGTCAAAGTTCCTGATGAAGTGATCATAGAATTATAAAATCCATTTAAATCAGAATTACCAACGACCCTTGAATAGAATGCATAACCTGCAGCACTACTATTGTGAATGACATTACTGTAAATCCCATAACTTGGCTGATCTCCCCCTTGCCGTACGGTTGAATAAATGCCCGTTTTTTTACCAGACCCTAGTCTTAAATTTGACCAAATACCAAATTTATCTCCAACTCCAGATCCCAGAATTGTGGAATGAATACCATATTGCTCTACTTCGCTGTTATTGTTTACGATGTTACTTCTTAAACCATAGCTATGCAGTATATCATTATCTTGCACTATGTCAGAGTCATAACCTACCTTTTCCCCACCTTCTGAAATTATTGAATGGAACCCGCGGGATATGGGACTTGTGTTTTCTGATATTTCCGATAGTACACCCGTACTATTCCCGGTATTATTTGAAATGACAGTATGAAGTCCGATGCCCTCCCCTCCTTGAATTGTGGTATAAAAGCCAGTGCCTTTGCCACTTTCACTACCTACTCCGCTTAGTATACCATATTTATCACCGCTTCCTAAACCAGCATGAACGAGATAAACCCCCGCAGCTGGTTGATCAGCATTGTCACTCACCAGTTGAATAAATTGACCATATCCAGTAGCCTCTGCCTGCTGGTCTACTTCTATAATCTGACCAGCTTTAGCACCCTGTCCACTTTCTACTGACACATAGTTTCCAATTTTAGACCCTGTAGATTCTCCATTCACATCAATATAGCTGCCATATGCTGCAGAAGTACCAGTATAATTATTTGAAATGTGCAATGCTCTACTCTCGGTACTACCTGTGGTAATATCGACATGAAGTTTACCAGCTGGATCGGCTGTTCCAACCCCAATATTCCCAGTGCTAAAATGAATATTATCACCCTTGGTTGACCATAATGACCCTGGAGGAGTGGCTGAAAGTTCATCCAAAGCCGACTGAACATCTGTTGCAATTAACCCTGAGGCTGTATTATCATAAATAACCTCTGTGGCTGTTTGATCGTCAGAATTCGAAGGAATCAATGCTGCAAGATCAATGATAGAGCCATTAGTGATGCTCAATTCAGTCCCCGCTAAATTCAGGTCTTGCTTATAACCGCTTAAATCTATTGATTCTGTACCATTTTCAATGGTCAAAACATCTTCTGCAATTGATAATTCTTGATTGTCAGTATCCTCAAATGAAACATCACTGGCTACCCAACCGACACCTGACTGAAACTGTAGCATCTGCCCATCTGTCGGTAACTCAGCACTTACATCACCAATTTCACTAAGCTGATCTATGGAGACGCTGCTTCCTTCTGCTATATTTAACCACTCAGTACCATTCCACAAAAAAACCGAAGAGGTGGTGCTTTCATACACCAACATTCCGTTTTCGGAAGCTCCCGGATTGATGCTATTCTTGTTCTCAACCACTGGTAAAATGAATCCCTGATCACCAGTTGACGTTACCAAAGTTAGCACTGACTTATTATTCAGGTCTTCGCTACCTATGGTTACACTTTTTTGGGCATGAATTGTAGCAGTGCAAATAAATGACAGCACTACAATGCATAAATACTGTATGGGTATGGTTTGTGTTTTCATCATAGTGTTCAATTAGTCAGGAATATTAAAGCGTGCTTTAATTTCATTATAATCCATGTCGGTATAGTTAATTGTGCGACCTGCCGAGGCAGGAATCCCTCCAGGTATAACCACATACCTAAAATGAGTAGGAATAGCTCGCCCTAGAGGTAAATTTTCAGGTGGAGTTCCATCTCTGTAAAGAAATATCCTGGAGATGGTAGGCGTTTCACTCCTGGGTGGAACCACATAAAAACTATAAATTGTTTGATCCAATTGCATAGGCAAAGGGTTAACGATATCTGAAGGTTCCTCTTTGCAATAGACCAAAAATACAGCGGTGTTTGTAGAAGTGAGGTTGTTATCAATTTCTGCCAGGAGATACAATGAATAGTTACCTCCACTTCCAAACTCACTGTCCAGCCAATCCGAGTAGATTACATTAGCGGCACCAGGATCACCCTTTTCTCCCTGCTCGCCTTGTTCTCCTTGTTCTCCTTGTTCTCCTTGTATGCCCTCTTCACCTTGGGGGCCAGGCTCACCATCTTCAGCGCATCCTATAGCAAGCATAATAGCCAATAATAAACTTCCTAATATTTTAGTTATCCTATTCATAACATTAATTTACAAGCACACATCGAGGCCCACATTATCGCTAAAAGTAGACCCGTCATAATTCAGGTTTCCAGCTTCGAATACTATTCCGCACCCAGCGCTATATCTGATGATAGAATTTGTCACCTTTAGGCTGGGCGAGTCATAAGCTCCATCTTTTTCAACACCAATATTGGCCAATTCGCCCGCAATGGGGTCACTTCCACCATATTCTATTATGCAGTAATCCATCTCATTTAAGATGCTATTGCTCTGAATGATAAGCCCTTGCCAGTACCCTGGGGTTTTTAATACTCCTGTAAATGTTATGGGGTCAGACTCAGTACCTTTAGCAATGAGAGTTCCTAAAGGAATATCCAAATTTTGTTTAAAAATGGCTGTTTGGTTGGCCTCAAATTCTATAATCGCACCGGGCATTATGTTGAGCTGAGCCTCCACATCAAAAGATTGTTCCACACGATAGGCTGCACCTCTGTCCAATGCAGGCCAAACAGCGTCCTCCGTGATATCATGAATAGAGCTACCACTGGCGTTGATCTCCACCCCGTTGAAACCATTTGTTCCGTTCAGCTCTGGAATGCCACCAAAAAAATCTGAGAATGCATCAATAGCCCCTACATTATTGGCATCTATCCGCACGGCCGATTCGGTGTTATTGACAAATGAGTTGGCTCCAAATTCACGTAAAAGTGTGCCTTCCTCCACAATCAGTCCGTAACCTGAAGTATTTGAGATGGTGGTACGTTCTATACTCAGGCTACCATTAAAACCACTTTCTGATTCTATGGCCACTGCCCCATGCAACGCCACACCTGTTCCATAAGTCACAATAGGATCACTTCCTGCGTATCTTACATTCACCTCTCTGAGCACATTCCTTGAGTCATTAGATTCAAAAGATAATCCTCTCCAAAATCCAGCCTCTTCTTCTGTCCCGGTAAATATTATCTTATCAGAACCTGTTCCTTCTGCGGTAAGGCTTCCGTCAGCGTTTACATCGGTAATGTCCATTCCGGCATTGGCTTCAAAAGCAATCACCACGCCAGGCATTATGGTGAGATGTGCGCGCACGTCTATCAAATCGGTTACCACATAATCAGGGATATCAGGATCGCATACAATGTTGTAAAAGGTGGTTTCTTCGTCAATATCACTATTCACAACTATCGGTAGAACATCTGAAAGACTTGTAGTTTTGCTAAGCACATCCACAACAGGCGTGCATGATGAACAATCCCAACTTACATTGATGGTATTGTCATCGATCAGTGTGAGCGTTACATCTTCATAAGATCCTCCCGAACTTAACAGTCCCTCGCCTACAAATGAATTACCTTCGGCAGCCACCAAATTTCTAAAGAGCGGGTCAGGGCAAACTATGTTTGCATCATTCAGCGTAGCAGCATAAACTTCCCCGTCAGCTGATGTGTCTGTTATCAAAAATTCTACAACTACAAAGCCTTCCTCCTCACCTGCCAACGGCACATTGTCATCAACCCAGCTTCCGTTCAGTGTAGTGATATCTAATATGGTTGGGGCTGGATCATCATCATCACAACCGGTTAGAAAAACAGAAGTACAGACAAAAAGCATACTAACAACTATTGCATTTATTTTTTTCATTCGATCTAGTTTTATGTTTTAATGATTCTTATGTGTTTAAAGGCCAACCATATCAGGGTCTTCTACAATTTTTATCTGTAACTCAGCATAAGTAGAATTTGCTGGGGTAGCAAAATCATGGACTTCCAGATTTAGTGTAAATGATTCCTGAAAAACACCAATGATTTGGATTTCACCTGAAAAGGAAAGTGCTGTTAGCGCATTGTCAATATCACCTTCTTTGATAAGAGTAGTTACAATGCCATCTTCTGTCCGTTGCACATCAGACGGAAGATTAGCAAAATCCACTGACTGCCAAGGTGCCACTAAAACGAGCTGTTCTACTCCCCCAGCATCAGCTCCTAAAAAAGTAAAATCGTAGGTAGTCCCTTCTAAGAGATTAAGCTGTATTTCCTCAAAATTATCTCTCGGTGTAAAGGTTTGATTGATACCGGCACCCTGAATATTAAGTGTGAACTCAGGTGGCACATCGTCCATCTCAGGTACTTCCTCTACATCACAACTCAACAAAGGGATTATAAACAAACCAGTTATGAAAAGCCCTTTGAGTTTTGTTGCCACAACCATAGACAAAAGGTTGTTCGTGATTCTCATAAAGCCAAGGTCGATAAATCTACCTTCGGCTTATATCAAATTTGTAACAACTACTAGGAGAGATGTAACAAGCCCCCGAAAACAGTGCTATTGGCAGGTTTTAGCCGTTTGTGTGCACCTCTGCTGCGTATTGAGATGGGGTGCATCCATAAGCATCTTTGAAACATTTAGCAAAATATGATGGATCATTAAATCCAACAGCATAAGCTACTTCAGACATATTCACATCAGAAGTATCTAACAGCTGAGCTGCCATTTTTAGTCTTTGAGATCTTATAAATTCAGAAGTACTCAACCCAATCAAAGCCTTGAGCTTACGGTGCAGTTGCATTCTGCTCATGCCTATTTCCTTACTAAAAAGTTCGGCAGTAAAGTCAGATTTGGTCAGGTGTGAATCTATTATTGATTGTACCCGATCAAGAAATTTTTCATCAACAGATGAAATTGCAATGTCTTTTGGTTGAAGTATGACCTCCTGGCTATAGCGTTCTCTCAATTGAGTTCTCAATTCAATTAATTTCTCAACTCTAACCTTTAAAATCTCATTATTAAATGGTTTAACCATATATTCATCGGCACCCGTTTCCAGTCCTTTTAGCTCATTTTCATCGCCTGCCTTAGCAGTAAGTAAAATAATAGGAATATGGCTAGTTCGCTCATCTGCCTTAAGGGTTTGAGACAGTTCAACACCATCCTTAATTGGCATCATTACATCAGATATAATGACATCGGGAACATGCTCGATGGCCTTCTGGATACCCTCCTCACCGTTCTCAGCCTGAAGGATTGAATAGTAAGTGTTAAACAAGCCCCTAATTAGCTCACGCAAATCTGAATTATCTTCTACAATCAGCATTATAGGCTTTTCACTATCAATTATATCTGGTGCTGTAATTATATAATCTGCCTCTTCTTTAGGGAAAGAGGTTTCTCTAATTTGAGAATCAGACGCCCGCTCATCAGTTGCATAATTAGTATCAGCTATAGGCAACTGAACTTCAAAACAGGTAAACTCATTTTCGTTACTCGTTAAGCTTATAGACCCTTTGTGAAGTGTTACGAGCTCTTTTACCAAGGCCAGTCCAATACCTACTCCTCCCTGATTTTTTCCCATTTGATAGAATCGATCAAAAATTTTCCTTTGTTGATCTTTAGGGATGCCTGCACCAGTATTTCTTACTTCAATAATGGCCAGATGACCACTAACTTTCTGCTCATACTGAACCTTACCACCTTCAGGTGTGTATTTAATAGCATTAGAAAGCAGGTTTACCACTATCTTTTCAAGAATATCTTTATCAAAATGGCAATCACCCATTTCGGTGACATTGGTAATAAACTCAATGCCTTTCCGCTCAGCAAGGTACCGAAATGGAGCAACTACAACTCTGGAAAATGATGATAATGAGGCCCTTTCTATATTAAGTTTCAGACTGCCTGATTCCAGCTTTGAAAGATCAAGCAGCTGATCAACCAGTGACAAAAGCCGGTCTGCATTTCTGTTTATCATCTGCAAATGTGCTCGGTTACTATCGCTCAGGCCCCCATGAGCAAGCTGCTCTTGCACAGGTCCTTTGATTAACGTTAGCGGAGTTCGGAATTCATGAGAGATATTGGCAAAGAAGTTTGATTTAATAATGTCTAGCTCTTGCAGTTTATTGGTTGTCTTTTGTCTATTCCTATAAAGGATAAAAAAGAAAATGGCAGCAATTAAAACGATTAGCACAATGCCTGATAAAAGGTACAGTTGGTTTTGTTTTTCTTGTTGAGCAAGCTGATTTTGCGTAGTAAGCAGCGCTATTTCCTGTTCTTTTTTTTCTGTTTGATATTTAGCCTCGAGTTCAAATATCTCTTCGTCCTTACCTATACTGTCCAACTCATCACGAAGAGTTATATAGTCTTTATATGTTTGATTGAGTTTCTCTGTCGCCTCATCTTGAGTATAAATAAGTACTAACTGTTCATACATTACTTTTCTGGTTTCAACTTCACCTATCTCTTTACTCAGCTTTATACCATCTTCACCAAATTTAGAAGCTAGTGCCAAATCTCCAATTTCTAAATACAGGTATGACATGTAATTTAAAGCATTGAGCTGGAACAACTTATTGGTACCTTCAAATGCTATATCATAATATAATTGGTAATCCTGCAATGCTTCATTATACTTCTCTTGTTTTAGGAAAAAATACCCTCGTGAAATGATCGCATAAGTATAACTGCTCTGTGGCCCTTTGTCCTTATAATAGTTGATAGCCTCTGAGAGTAATTTTTCTGCCTTATTATAGTCACCAACACTGGTGTAGTATTGTGTCAGACCCAGGTTAACTTCCTGAATACCAGACAGGTCATTAAGCTCTTCATACATTTCTTTAGCTTTGAAATAGTATTCTACGGCTTTTTCATACCCATGAGTTACTCGCACAGAGTAGCCTATATAATTCAGAATTTTGGCACGGAGCGGTGACACTTTCAGATTCTCGTTAACTTCACAGACCGAATCAGCTTTTGTATAAAATAAAAAGGCCTTTTCATACTCAAGCTTGTAAAACTGACCATTACCCAAAATTACATATCCTCTTGCTACATGCTGGGGCAAATCGTTTTCCTCTGCAATTTTAATTCCTGCATGTATTGAGTTTTGGGCAGCTTTATCCTCACCTTGACCATAATAAAACTCTCCTAGATGATAATAGAGAGATAATCGATGCTTTGCGTCACTTACCAAACTCAGACCAAGCTCAAAAGTAGAAACTATAGCATCTGGTTGGTTACTATTTTCCCTCAACCACTGCGTATACACCTCAATTACTTTGCGAATTCCTTTCTGGTCTTTAGCACTTGATGCTTTGGCAATTGCCTCTTTATAAAGGTCATTGATTACACCTTTTTCCTCATGCTCTTTGGCAAGTGCCAAAAGCACTTCCAAATAAGTACTATCAGGAAGCGGAGTTTCTTGCAAATTTCGCAACGAATCAATCTTACGATTTTGCCCCCAAGCTAGTGTGCTTTGAATAACTAAGAAGATAAACAAGCAGGCGAAGAATCTACCAAAAAGGAACCTTCGGAACAGGTTCGATAAAGCCACAGACACAATAACAAACAGTTGTCGCATTGTGTAAAGTTTTACCTTAAATTAACAATAATTAATCTTTAAAATAATTAATTATAGCCTTAATCTTGTTTGTAGGACGTTCTGCTCACAATTGACCTGCCTAATGTGATTTCATCAGCATATTCGAGTTCACCGCCTATAGGTATGCCACGTGCAATGGTACTAATATTTACTTGAGATTGTTTGAGCTTCTTGGTAAGGTAAAAAGCGGTAGTATCACCTTCCATGGTTGGGCTCAGGGCAAATATTATCTCCTTAACAGGATCTTCAGTGTTTTCAACCCGCTTTAGCAACTGCTCAATATTAAGTTCACCTGGCCCTACACCTTCAATAGGCGAAATAACCCCACCTAACACATGATAGAGGCCGGTATACTGTGAGGTATTCTCTATGGCTAGCACATCTCGTGTATCTTCTACCACGCAAATGATTGACCTGTCCCTTCTGTGGCTGCTGCACACATTGCAAACTTCAGCATCAGAAATATTGAGACACAGTTTACAGTATTTTGTTTTTGTTCTCAAATCAACCAATGCTTCACTCAACGACAGTGTATTGTTCTCACTTTCTTTCAGTAAATGAAGGGCTAACCGCAATGCGGTTTTCTTTCCAATACCGGGAAGTTTTGAGATTTCATCAACGGCTCTTTCTATGAGTTTTGAAGGGTATTCCATAGCTGGCAAAGATAATTAAACTAATGCAGCAAAAATTACTTTGTGAAGTCAACCTTGTGCAAGATTAAACCAGATGCTGGTGCAGGACCCATTGAAAACTCAGCATTTCCGGTGCTTAAAGCCTTTTTAAGTTGCTCATTATTCAAATTACCTCTACCCACCTCAAATAGAAAAGCCATCATCATTCTTACCTGATGACGGCCGAACCCCGGGCCTTTTACAATTAAAATAAAACTCTCGTCCGGCATAAAACTTCCTTTGTATTGAGTATTTTCTATGATTGAGCATTCTGAAACCGTCCTTATGACCTGTGACTGCTCTCCAGAATTCACACAGAAAGACTTAAAATTATGCTCCCCAATAAAATTAGGAGCTATAGATTTCATTAAATCAATATTAAGGGTCTCTTGAAGAAAGGTAAGAAATGGTGCTCCAAACGGATGTGTTTTACCACCAAAACCAAAAACATAGTGGTATTCCTTTTCTTTTGCATTCTTAATGATATTAAAGCTTTCATCAATCTCATCAACTGACAATGCCTTAATATCAGATGGCAAATTTTGATTGAGAAGCTCTAGAAAATCCGGAGTCATCTTTTCATAGCAAAACAGCTCCAGCGCAAAATCATTGGCCGAAACCATCGCATCAGTTCTACTACAACCTAAAGTCTTGAAGTTTTTATGCTGTAACACATAGGCAATGGTCTTGTCAACCATACCCTGTACAGTCTTGATATTTGACTGTTTTTGCCAACCATGATACCTAAAACCCAGAAACTGGATTCTAATTAAATAAAAATGTTTTGTGGAAAAGAAGTTATCCATGATCCATCATCTGGTCAGACCATGAACGAAAGGTTACAATACCCGTGCATCAATGCCAGCCTCACAGATGGCTTCTTTCTTCGGTTTTAGATCTATCAGTGTTCCCGTTTTAACAGTACATTTCCCTTTATAGTGAATGATCCATGCACATTGCTCAGCCTGCTCAACAGAGTGTCTGCATACCTTTACCAAAGTATTAATGACATGATCAAAAGTGTTGAAATCATCATTAAATACTACAAGGTCTTTAAGGTCACTAGTACTGACCTCCTCTAAAACATCAACCTCTTCTTGGTAGCTATATCCGAAATCCATGTAGTTTTGTTTAGTTTGCCAAAGGTAAAAAAAAATAAGAAGCATCTAAAATTATGAGCCCTCAACTGGTTGTCACCGTAATATTTATCTATTTCTCGGTCTTAATATTGATTTCATTTTTAACTAGCAGAACGACTGATTCCTCTACTTTTTTTACGGGAAACAGGCAATCACCGTGGTATCTGGTGGCGTTTGGCATGATTGGAGCTTCGCTCTCGGGTGTGACCTTCATTTCTGTACCCGGCTGGGTAGCCTCCACCCAATTTGGTTATATGCAAATGGTACTTGGCTATCTGGTAGGTTATGCCTTTATCGGTCTCATACTCATGCCATTATACTACAGGCTCAATTTAATATCCATCTACCAATACCTTGAAGACCGTTTTGGTTTTTGGAGTTATAAAACTGGTGCATTCTTCTTTCTAATAAGCCGAATAGTAGGTGCTTCTTTCAGACTCTTCTTAGTTGCTGGAGTATTACAAATTGCCATTTTTGATACCTGGGAGATCTCTTTCCACGTAACTGTTGCCATTACCATAGGTCTTATATGGCTCTATACCTTCAGAGGTGGTATCAAAACCATTGTTTGGACTGACACACTGCAAACATTGTTCATGTTATTGGCCGTTGTTATTGTAATAAAAAATATTAATATAGAGCTGGATATGGGTTTTGCCCAAATGGTGACCTCTGTAAAAGAAAGCAGTTTTTCTCAAGTCTTCTTTTGGGACTGGAACGAGAGCAGTCATTTTATCAAGCAGTTTTTGTCAGGTGCTTTTATAGCCATAGTAATGACAGGTCTTGATCAGGATATGATGCAGAAAAACCTGACCTGCAAAAACATTGGTGAAGCTCAGAAGAACATGTTTTGGTTTTCAATAGTCTTGGTTGTTGTCAACCTTCTATTCCTATGCCTTGGAGCAATGCTATACATCTACTCCCAATCTAAGGGCATACCCATCCCTGAAAGAAGTGACGACCTGTTCCCAGTTTTGGCTCTACAGCATTTTGATGTTTTCACTGGAATAGTGTTCCTGCTGGGAATAATAGCCGCTGCTTACTCCAGCGCAGATTCTGCATTAACATCACTGACCACCTCATTCTGTGTAGATTTTCTGAATTTCCAGCGAGAAGAGACTTTAGAAAATGTCAAAAGTCAAAGGAATTTAAGATTGCTTATACATTTAGGCTTTTCAATAATACTGTTTGCAGTTATTATCATCTTTAAAAGCCTGAACAATGATGCTGTAATAAGTTCTGTATTTAAAGCTGCAGGCTATACTTACGGGCCACTTTTAGGACTTTATACCTTTGGGTTGTTTACCAACTTCAAACTTCGCGATTGGGCAGTACCTATTGTTTGCATTCTGTCACCAGCCATATCCTATTACCTTAACCTCAATTCAGAGCAATTCTTTAATGGCTATAAATTCGGTTTTGAAATATTACTGGTTAATGGAGGGCTGACATTTTTGGGGCTACTGCTGCTTATCAAAAAAGAAAGGGCCACCCTTTGAAAGAGTGGCCCCTGCTGTATATATTAAAACCAACTAAAACAACACAGCATATCTTTAAAATCAACCAAAAATCATGTACTTACCTTGTTACAATGGTTGTGCCAATAGACTAAAAGTGCTTTAAACGCATTTTAAGACGTTTTTTATCTTTTATTTCTCCCAATTTGAGACAAAAGTTCCCGTGTTGGAGCCCAAGTGTAAATGGTGCGCCTGTTTAGTCCTGATAAATTGGTGTTTAAAATTTTCCTTACTCTCCACAGAAATGATTGATAAGAATAAAATTCTAGTGTGGTAAATTTTTTGACAAAAAAGAAGCCACTCCTTTTGGGGGAGTGGCCTCGCTGTACACATTAAAACCAACTAAAACAAATACAGCATATCTTTAAAATCAACCTAAAATCATGTATTATGTGTATTACAATGGGTGTGCCAATAGTAAAAACCTTATTTAAATGCATTCAGGAGCACTGCGCTATTTTCATTTATCCCAATTTGAAACAATTGCTCCCATCATGAATCTGATAACCCGTTGATTACAAATCCTTTGATCATCTCCGATCTAGCATCATTTCCATTAAAATCCCGACAGATGAGTAATGAGTTAGAGAAAGAGGTTTGTGAAATGTCTATAAAAAAAGAGGCCACCCCTTTTGAAAGGAGTGGCCCCGCTGCACATTTTAAAACCAACTAAAACAAATACAGCATATTTATAAAACCAACAAAATTCTTGTGTCCTTCTATTTACAATCCCTTAACCAATCGCTTGACAGTACCATTAGCTATTGTTATAGAATTTTTATCTGGATTTCGCTCCAAATATGAGAGACTGTTTCCTGCCCTGAACCCCTTGCTCCAAATCCTTTTTTACCTGAATCCTCTCTATATAGCTCCCCTTTTCTATTACTACAGTATATTCTCCATCTCTTGAATCACAGAAGTCAATAACCATTTTCTTTTTTACTAACTCTTCCTTAGTTACCACATCACCATTTGAGTAAACCAACTTTATGGTGGCTCCAACTAAGTCCTTCTTAACTTTGAACTTTAGTATGTTTTTGGCATCGGTATCAATGAGCTCAACGGATGGATCGCTGATCTTAGCGAATGATGAGACACTTATTAGTAAGGCGGTGGTTATTAATGCTAAAGTCTTCATGTGTAATATTTTTGATTTAAAACACATACTTCAACATAAGTGCCAAAGCTTGAAAATGGCTTTAAACGTCATTTTTAGCCTATCAATATCCCAAATTGTTTCAATGCTGGATTTTATTTCCCGATATGGGAATGTAAGGTTTAGATTAATTCGGTCATTGGATCCCAAAAAATCCTTTTAAAGTCAGAAACCTTATCCTCAACAACTGTAATTCCTTCATCCTTCAGAAGTTGTTCCATTCTATCCGGTTCTGAAAAATGGTTTTTGCCAGAAAGGAGTCCTACCCTGTTTACCACACGGTGAGCGGGCACATTATCAAGGCCATGAGCAGCATTCATTGCCCAGCCCACCATTCTGGCACTTCTCTTTGCCCCCAGGTAGTTGGCAATAGCTCCATAGCTGGTAACGCGGCCTTTTGGTATCAACCTCACCACATCATAGACATTTTGAAAAAATGAATAGTGTTTATCTTCAGGCATAATAAAATAGACATTTAAACGCCCGACTAACTTATAAAGAATAATCTTTTAATGGCGTTCAGTTTTTACTGAATTTCAAATTCTTAAAGCCAAAGTTTGATAATCAGTCAGTTAACTGATTTTAATGCAGCTAATCGAACGCAACAACTACCAAAAGATTAGCTACTGCCATATTTGGCTATTTAGGCTAGCTTCGAGCAGTACACATTAAAATCAACTAAACTTATGTTCAACAATAAAGAACAACAAATGCAAGCTGAAGCACACAATGCAAATAATATAATTGGTAAGGGAAGTACTTTTACTGGCAATGTACATACCCATGGAAACATCAGGGTAGAAGGAAAAGTGGTGGGCGATATAGTGTCCAAATCAAAGGTGGTAATTGGGAACTCCGCTATAATAGAAGGTAATGTTAAAGCTCAATTTGCCGAGGTAGAAGGAGAAGTTAAGGGTTCATTAATCATCTCAGATAACCTTGTTTTAAAGCCTTCATGCTCAATAAAGGGTGATATTATTGCTAACAAACTGGTAGTTGAGGCAGGTGCCAAATTCGATGGACAATGTAAAATGGGTCAGCAAAATATGAAAATTGAGCTTGCCGAAGATTTGAAGAAAGAGCTTGAGGAAAAGAAACTACAAAAAGCAGTGTAGCCTACTCTTCTAAAAGCTCATCTACAATCTTATTGAAACTGGCATCGAACTGATTGTACAGTTCACCAGTGGCCGGACCATTGAAATAATTGCATGTGTACCGGGCAAAGCCATTTTTATCGATAATCACTAAAGTGGGGAAAGCATTAATCTTATCCAGGAATGGGAAAGCCAATGCCGCATCCCCCTTGTTCTGCCTTCCTCCTAATACCACCTGATAAGGCACCTCCATATCCTGCTGATAATCATTAATTCTGCACGTGCCGTATTCCTTAGAAAAATTCACCTCAAAAGAAACCGCAAGAACCTCAATGCCCCTTTCGTGATTTTCTTTATACCACTCTTTCAAATAGTTGGTTTGATCAAAGCTATTGGGACACCAGGTACCAAATAATTGGATAACAAGCACTTTATCAAAATAGTCATCTTCGCTAACTTTTACAGCAGGGTCTCCAGCAGTTAAAATATCAAAATAAGGCCTTTGACCTTCTTCTACCTTAGCAAATTGATCCGCTAATGCAGCATTGGGGTCTTCAGTGGCTGTCCAGGTTTCTTTATAGTTGGAGTCAAAATAAAAAACACCGCTCCATCCATTCTCATCTTTTGCCCCTACAATCATAAAACCATGGGTGCCATCAAAGGCAGAAATCTTTAATGAATCGCCATGAACCACACCCTCGAAATATCTAAAATCACCTACCCCCGTCAGGAGTGTACCTGTAACTATCCCATTATCTAACAAATTAAAAATACCAACCCCTGGGTATTCTGCTCCATTTTCAGGCTTTAATGTAACAGAGAGCTTCTCTAAGATTTTTATTGTAGGTTGTCCACCCGGATTGAAACGTGGCACACCATAAGTTGCCTTGAAAGGAACACTCTTTTTTCTATAACCCTTACTCCACCAGCCCGTCATTTCATGCTCTTCATATTTGGCCTTTAGCACAGCATCAAAAGGTTTTAAGGGTATGATAATAGAGTCACCCTCGAATTTTACCTTTTTAAGCGCTATCCTCTCATCACCATTAATCAAAGTGACTTCAGGTTTGTCGCCATTATATTTTATCTCGAAAGTAAAAGGCACATCTACCTCTTCATATTCCAACTGGCCCTGCCACTGGCCAGAAGCTGGTTGCTGAGCCGATAAACTGAAGGCTGAAAACAAAACAGCAGTGACGATTGTCAGAATTTGAGTAATTTTCATGGCATCAAAAATAATCAATTATAAGGCCATAAAACAGAAAGTTGAAGGAAGGTTAATCGGCAAAGTTCTGATGCAAAATTTCTTTAATTTCCAATTCCATACGCTGAGCACCATCATCCTTCATACATTTGATGATACCAGCAGCCAGGTTGCAGGAATAATCTTTAGACCACTCCTCATAATGGCTTGTCAGCTGCTGAATTGCTTTAAGTATAAATACAATTTCTTCATTTGACTGTGTAGGGTGAAATGACATTCTTATCCATCCAGGTTTGTTGGTGTTGTCACCATGACTAATCTGATCGGTGATGCTGTGGGAATGCTCCTTATCTATATGAAGTAGGTAATGGCCATAAGTACCTGCACAGGAGCAGCCTCCCCTGGTCTGAATGCCAAATCTGTCGTTCAACATTTTAACTCCCAAATTATGATGAAGTCCGTCAATGTAGAAAGATATTACAGGCAGTCTTTTTTTAATACTTCCAGCCAGAACATGCAGATTAGGAATATCATCTAAATGGCTCCAAACCATTTCAACTATCTCCGCTTCCCTTGTGCTAATATTTTCAACGCCCATAGTTTCTTTCAGCTGAATACTCATGGCTGCTCTTATCGTCTGTAAAAATGGTGGTGTTCCACCATCCTCACGTATTTCAATATTATCAGAATACTTATGCTCGCCCCATGGGTTGGTCCAGTCTACTGTTCCGCCACCTGGGTTATCAGGAACATTATTCTGATATAGACATTTGTTAAATACTAAAATGCCACTTGATCCCGGTCCGCCTAAAAATTTATGTGGTGAGAAATAAATGGCATCTAAATATCTGCCAGTCTTATCATCATCATGCATATTGATATCAACATAAGGGCCAGAGCAAGCAAAATCAACAAAACATAAGGCTCCCATGCGATGAGCGATTGCAGCAATATCCATATAAGGAGTAATGATTCCTGTTACATTGGAGCAAGCGGTAATAGCCACAATTTTCCGCTTTCTGTCCTGATGCTTATCTAACGCTTTCTCAAAATTATCAACAGACACAAGGCCATTGGCGTCAGGGGCCACAATTTCCACATCAGCAATAGTTTCCAGCCAGCTGGTATGATTAGAGTGGTGCTCCATATGACTAATAAAAATTATAGGTCTTTCATTCTCAGTCAAAGTATTGAGAAAGGATTCATGTACCCTAAGCCCAAGTATTCGCTGCAGCTTGTTAACCGCACCAGTCATACCCGATCCAGCACTTATAAGAACATCATTACCGGAAGCACCAACATGCGCCTTTATGATATTTCTGGCTTCATTATAGGCATAAGTCATGGCCTGTCCAGTAGAGGTGGTCTCCGTATGGGTATTGCCAATTAAAGGGTAAATTTCACTTTGTAGTGTGTCTTCTATTGGCTGATACAGCCTTCCGCTGGCAGTCCAATCGGCATAAACAATTTTAATAGCTTCATGATAGGGCGTGCTGATTTTATGATTTATGCCTATTATATTTTTACGAAATTTTGCGAAATACTCCTCCACAATTTTTTTTAATAATTTACTAAGATTTGACCCTTATTCAAAGGTTCCTTATTCAAAAAATATCAGGAACCACATGATTAGCACTTGCCATTGATCCTCCTGCTTTATGCATCATTTCAACATCCTTTCCTTACCAAACCATTGGTACGTTTAGCCCCGGGCCAATATTTTTTATTGAGATCATATTCATAGTATTCCAACACCTCCTGGCTTTCTACAAATTCAATCTGACCACCATAATAGGTGCTTAACTCAATCACCTGATTAACCATTGTCTTATGCTCTTCAGGGATATTAATTGGCAACTCCGGATATAGCAACTTCTCATACCAATCGTGCACCCCGCCATATAAAACCATGGTGTTTGGCCCCAGACTTTCATGCCGCTTTTCCCATAGCCTCTTGGCCAGATAATCGTCACCAGAATAAAATATCACCTTCGATTCAAAGTCCATTGCTAAAGCTGAATCATAAGGAATATTTTCCGCTGAAGGCAAATGAAACTCTTCATAAGCCTCGGCATCTCTGAGATCTATCAAGAGAAACTCTTCCCTATTTTTGATGGCATTTGCTAGCGTGACCACCGAAATAAAAGGTCGTCTTTCATTTTCATTTTTTAGTCCTTCTGGCGCAACGAATGAAGCTACCATAGCCGATGCAGCAAGAACAAAAGCCAGACCCGCTAACCTCTTGTTTAATGAAAGGCCGCTTAACTTATTCACCTTCATTTGATGCATTTAAAGCTTCAAACTTCTCCGACAACCAAAAACCTCCCAAAGCAACCATTACCAAAATAAAAACCATTAATCCAGCAGGTAACTCAAAGTATTGTACCATGGTGGTTTGACCAAGTGGTGTTGAATTATAAAAAGTCTCTAGGTAAGGGTACAACTCACCAAAAAGGAGAATACCCAACAACAGACCAACCACATTTACGATACCGTCAATACTTCCAGTAGCTGAAGCCACACATGAGGTACCCGGACAATAGCCTCCCACAATAAAACCAATGCCAAACACCAGCCCGCCTATGATCTGTGGCATCACATATGTTGGCGTGAGATAGACCAGATCCAAATTCAACAAGCCAAACCAGGACAGCCAATAAACCCCAATCATAGCAGTAATAATGGCGGTAAACATCATTTTAAAGACTGTAAGATCGCTACCATAAAACTGTGCTGCCAGCTTCCTGGCACTGCCTAAACCAGCACGCTCAAGGAAAAAACCAAAGGCCAGGCCTATTATCAAAGCAATCAACAGGCTGGCCTCTTCTCCTATCCAGCCATTTTCATAAAAGGGTCCATTCATATCCAAAGCCTCCTAACAAACCAGGCCATGCCATAGGCTCCGGCAAAAAGTGATATCATAAATAACCAGCTACCGACATTCATTAAAGCACCACCCGTAAGGGCCTGACCACTGGTACAACCCCGCGCCAGCTTGGTACCAAAGGCCATTATTATGCCTCCTACAAATGAGAATAAAAACCTGCCATTTCTGGAAATCGACTTTCCTTTCTCCACCTTCAATTTGGTTCTGTGAGCAAAAACACCTGACAGAAAGCCTCCTATCAATACTCCCAACACCTCAAATACCAGCCAGTCTTTGAGTGGGCTGACCGTACCATCACCCAAATAACCAGCATAGAATGCGTTGGCACTGGCATGCGTTTCAGACACCGCATTCACCCCAACAGAAACCACAGAGGTCATGGCACCTGAAGCACCAATGCCCCTGCCCATTACCACAAAAGTGGTAAGCAGCACCAGCCCCAAGCCTATCCCGCACAAGTACGGATTCCAGTAAGGCTGAGGCTGTTTTTGTGAACCTTTTGTCATCAGTTAGTCTCCAGTTCTATGGGTAAAGAAGCATCAGGTCCCCACTCATAAAATGAGCCGTCATAAACCTTAATATCCTTGTATCCGAGCATCTTTGCAGCTGTGTACACCACAGTAAGCTGCATCCCTATGTGGCAATAAAGTAGTAGCTGTTTGGAAGGATCTAAATTTTGCGCCTTAAAAATCTCCTCTATCTCCTGCAAAGACTTAAACTTATAGGCACCATGATCCACAAGTTTGGTTAAGCTGGTATAGGGAATTGACCTGGCGCCAGGAATATGACCTTTCCTACTCCTTCCGCCATTTCCTGCATCTATACCTTCATAATAAACTGTGGCTCTGCCATCCACTATATTGACATTGTTGTTATTGAGATGCGATAAGACATAAGCCCTATCTGCCAATATTTCCTTTCTCGTTTTTGGGGTAAAACTGCCTTTCTTCACGGCCTTAACCTCATCAGTCACCTTGCCACCTTCAGCTTTCCAATACTGAATGCCACCATCAAGCAAGTAGGTATTATCAGCATACCCCAGATAATCGAGTGTAAAGTATACCCTGGTGGTCATTGAAACCCAATTGTCGCTGGTGTAGATCACCACCTTATCACCATCATCTAAGCCTTTGCTTTCAAACATGGCTTTAAGCTCTGCTACAGTCTTTAAATCAAAATCATGAGTATCATCATTAAAAGTATATTCTTCCCAGTCGAGCATAAGTGCTCCCGGGATATGCTCCTTCTCATAACTTTCTTCTTTGCCAATTGCCAGTATGACAATATCATCATCATTAATACGCTCCTTGAGCCAGTCTGGTGTAACCAGCACATTTGGATTTTGTGCAAAGCCCATTTGAGTAATGAGCATCAATAAAATAAGTGTGTATGTATTTTTCATTGCTTAGAGTTTTAGTGCATTCTACGACAATGATTCTAGAAGGTGAGTTAAGCAAGAGTTAAACCATCACAACCAAAAGTTAAAAAAGTTAAGAGAAAGTTAAATGGCGCTTTAAAATGCTTTCTGTAATGTTAATTGGTTAATTTGGCCTTAATGAAATGGTCGCGTTATACCATAATTTCACTCTTTGTAGTGGTACTCCTATCACTGGTGGCTTTGCTATTTATTCAATATAATATTCTGAAAAAGGACATTGAAAGAACACAGCGAACCATGGAGTTTTCTATGGCCAATATATTGTCAGACCTGTATGATGACATGATGTTCAACACCGAGCTGGCCTACCTTGTGGGCAGCTATGAGGGTACCGAAAATTTCAACTTTAGCAATTCAGATGAGCTGAGGCACCCTCTTCAGAAACTGCTGCAAACAGAATTGCAAAGGGTAATTTCACTTAATTACCCATCACTAGACTACAGGGTTGATGGCTTTCTTTCTAATGAATATGGGTGTTTAATCCATAATAACCATCGCTCCTATCGGCCAAAGGCTGAGGCTGAAGCGGTACTGGGTGCTGAAAACCACCTGTGCTTCTGCATGATACTGGAGAATACGCTTGACATATCGATGACCTATACCAATAAAGAAGCCACCGTGCTCAGTGAAGCAGGGCCGATTCTTATCGTGACCTTTATCCTCATCATTTTTGTGTTAAGTGCCTTTGCTTATATGATTTACACCATCAGAAAACAGAAGAAACTCTCTGACCTCAAGCGTGATTTTATTAACAACCTAACTCACGAGTTTAAAACGCCTATTTTCTCCATTTCACTTGCGGCCAAGTCTATGAAGATGAGCCCGGAGTTTAATCCCAGTGAAAAGATGAACTCCTACCTTTCGCTGATCAGCAATGAAAGCAAAAGGCTTCAAACGCAGGTAGACAAGATCTTGCAGATGGCACTGATAGATTCTGGCAACATGACCCTTGAAAAGAAAAAAGTTGACCTGCATGCTTCGATACAAAAAGTGCTGGAGGGATTTAACATCATCATAGAAGAAAAGAAAGGCAGCATTACCCTTAACCTGAAAGCGACCAAACATAGCATTCTGGCTGATGAAACCCACATCATCAATATTATTTACAACCTGATAGACAACGCCCAAAAGTATACCGAGAAGCCTCCAAAAATTGAGGTGTCTACTGAAAATTCTAACGAAGGCATTATTCTAAGTATAAAAGATAATGGTGTAGGCATTAAAAAAGAGGTACAGCGCTTTGTTTTTGATAGGTTTTACAGGGTGCAGAAAGATAATGCGCCTCAAAAGAAGGGCTTTGGCCTCGGTTTGAGTTATGTTAAAAGTATAGTAGAAGCGCACCAGGGAGTGATTAACCTGCAGAGTGAGTTTGAACAAGGCAGTGAATTCAAAATATTTTTACCCGCACAATGAACAAGATACTACTGGTAGAAGATGATCAAAGTTTGGGATATATCCTTAAAGAATACCTTCAGATGAACGACTATGAGGTAGCATGGCAGCAGGATGGTGAAGCCGGTCTAAATGCTTTCAAAGCTTCGCAGTTTGATATCTGCATTTTAGATGTGATGATTCCCAAAATAGACGGGTTTGAGCTGGCCAGCGAGATTAAGAAAATTAACAAGACTGTGCCTGTTGTTTTTCTTACCGCCAAGTCATTGAAAATTGATAAGCTAAAAGGTTTTAAAACCGGGTGCGATGATTACATCACCAAGCCGGTAGATGAAGAAGAGCTGATAGCCAGAATAGGTGCGATATTGCGAAGAAGCAATCCGGAGCCACTTGCTGTGAGTGATAATTATAAAATAGGCACTTACACCTTCTGCACCAGCAAGCAGCAGCTGAAAAGAAATGATAACATAGCGCAGCTTACAGAAAAGGAAAGTAAAATATTGACCATGCTGTGTGCAGAAAAAGGCCAGCTGGTAGAGCGCGACAGGATTTTAAAGGCCCTGTGGGGCGAAAACGATTACTTCAAACGCAGAAGCATGGATGTGTTTATCTACAAGCTCCGCAAGCACCTGAGTGACGACCCATCGATAAAAATCAGTAATATCCATAGTAAGGGATTTATTCTGGAAGACTAACTCTAAAACAGGCGTCATTTCGATCCGCCAGTTGGCGGAGAGAAATCCCCTTATTGTAACAACATTTCCCTTAGCGACTAGGAGACTTCTCATTCCGCTATGCTACATTTCGAAGTAACGATTTTTTTTGTTTTTAATTCTGCAATGACGTTGTTGGAACCCTATCTTTACCCCTTCAAATCCTTAAAACCAATGAGCAATTATTCTATTATTTGGAAACATTTAAGCAAAGACTCAGAAATAGGAGCACGCCTCAAAGCCAAAAATGACTTCAGCCTTCCCTATTTCGTAGATGGCCATGACAAGGAGCTTTTTGAAAACCAAAAACCGGTAGACCTCCACGCCATTCATTTGCTCAAAGGCCTGTTGGTGGGCTATTTTGACAAACCCCCTGCTGTGGATACCGCTTTCGCGCAGCAGATGACAAAAACCATAATTGAAGAGCATCTGGAAACTTTTGGTGCCGCCACAGTTGAAGATTTTATCCTTGATTTATCCTATCATCTGCGAGATAACAATGGCCAGGAGGCCAGCCTGCAAGCACTGATGGCCGGAACAGAAGTGCTGTCCAACAGCAGCACAATTAAATACGACTGCTGCCTCGATTTGCTCAACTGTCTTGATGATAATGTATTAGAAGAGCGACTGGCTGGCATACAAAAGCTACATCAACTTTTAGCCGAAATAAAAACCACTGAGCTCCACCCTGACTTGTTAGATGATTTGAAGGTGATGAAAAGTGAGGCACAAACACTTCGGGGATAGTGCACAAACTTAACTTTCAGTCCTTTCCAGCAAAAAGTCTTCTTTGATAAGTTCCTTTAAATTGATTGATGGAAGGTAAAAATCTTTAAAGTCTGTAGACTTCAATTTTTCATATAAAACCCCGCGGGTGATGCCAATAGTGAGCATCATTAAATGAGTAATAAAATCCTTTGGAAGACTTAACCTTTCCTTTTCAACAAACAATTGTTGGAATGATTTCTCTTCCAATTGAAAATTACAAGAGATTTCAAGAATGATAAACGCATTACCTTCACAGGTAAATTTTGCTTCAAATCCAGTATTTACTGTTCTCAGTTTGTCATCAGCTCCAACTTTGAATTCTGGAAATAACTTAATTTCACAGTCCTCTCTAAAGGAGTCGCTGATGACTGCAAATTGAATAGTGTCAATTTTTATAAGATCAAAGCTTATTGGTTTAATTTTAGCCATCAATTAAACATTATCAGGTGTTAAATCAGCAATTTCTTGGTTAAATTCTGACGGAGCCATTTCGCTAATGAACTGCCCTTCTCCATAGAAGGTCTTCTCAATATATTTCATCTTCTCCATTTTCACGACTTCTTCATCACTCATCAAAATTACTATCAGTTGAATACCTAGCGCATCTTCTATTTTTGTAATAGTCTCAAGATTTAGCTTCTCTCCGCCCCTAACAATCTTATTTACCATTTGGCGCTCAACTTTCATTTCTCTAGCCAATTTAGCCTGACTCCACCCTCGACTATCAAGTTCTTCTAAAATGCGCAGGGCAATGGCGGATGACTTCTTCAGCCATCCTTTATTTTCATTTCTAAACCTGACTTTATCCTTCCATCCACCCTCAGGTGCTGGCTTAGCTATCTGTCTTAATTTTTCCTCTACCTTAGTCATTGCTGTATATCTATGTATCCAATTTGCCCTTCTTCGCCCCTTTCGGCCAAATATTCACTTACTTTTTGAAGTTTGTCTAACTCAAACTTAGTATGCTTTCTATCCTTCATTCTCTGTGTGAGCTTTATGGTTCCTCCTGTAAAAACGTATGATTCTCCATATCGTACAGCATATAATCTAATCCAGCCTGGGTTATCACTATATGCCTTAAGTTGCTGAAAATCATAGGAGGAATCTTCTGCTTCGTTATTGTCTAATGGTTTGAATAACTCATTTAAACTTGTTTCTGAATCATTATCTGCTAACTCTAAAAGTACATTAAAAAGCCTGTCGGCTTCATCAATTGTTTGCAGTACTACCTTGTTAAGGTTTTGCTTGCCGTAGAACTTTTCAAAGTCTGGTTTAAATTGCTTGAAGAATTCACGCAATTCCGCTGTGTCCGTAAGTTTATCATATGCGATTGTAAGCGAATCTCTCTCATCAAAATCATATTGAACAGTATAAAGATTTGAATTTTCTTCAACAAATATATCTATTATACGCATAATGTCAACCTATAGGTTTACAAATGTAAGAAAATAGACAAGAATCAACCATTATCTCACCCCTCCATCGGCCAATCTTTATACTGGCCTTCGGCTTGTTCTATTACTTCCTGAAGTAGTTTATCAAGTGCTGAGAAAGGCACCTTACCACGTAATTCTTTTTTTACTGCTAACCGAATAGCCGCTCTTGCATCTTCTTTCTTTGTCCAGTCGAGTTGGAGGTTTTTCTTTACTGATTCTACTACCTGATGTACTAAATCCTGAATGGGGCCTGCCTCATTTAGAATAGCTTTATTGGAAGCCAACAAATCATAGAAGGCCAATTCATCTTCTGTTAAACCAAGTTCTTTGGTTCGCTTATCGTCATTTTTAAACTCTGTCGCTATGTCCAGTAAATGTTTAATAGCAGCGATGGAATCCAGACTGTTTTTATGGTACTTACCCAGCACCTTATCTAGCTCTTCCTTTAAACTAGACATGCGTTTGATGTTTTTAGGCATTCGTACTTTCAGCTCATCGTTAATGATTCGTTTCAGAATTTCAATCTTAATATTCTCTCCGCCCTTCTCTTTTACCATGGCCTGAAATGAATCATCTATGATAGAGATATCAATCTTATCCAAATCATACATTTCTGCCAGGTCCACTATCTTATGAGAAGCTATTGACTTACTGATTAAATCTTTGATGCGAGCGTTCTTTGCTCGCTGAGCACCAGGAGGAAATTTGATTTTGCGAATGACAGATCTGATTTTTTGGATCATGCCCACTTCTTCCTGTATTGGCCAAATTCGTTTATCGGAATTGGTCATGGCTACCAGCTCAGTGAGTTTCTTTTCTTCCATGAGAAACTTATCCGTCACAGCATTAGACTTTAATAATTCATTAACCAGATTATTAGACCAATTGAGTCTTTCTACTGCTGAAAGCTCATTGAAGGTTTCCATATCAAAACCACCCATTAGTGACTTTACCACCTCAAATTGATCCAGACATAACTCAACGGCCAGATCAATATCCAGTGTGGGCTTTCCATTGCCACCGCTGCCCGTATATTTCTTAGTGGCTTCAGCCAGGAACCCTGATATGCCAATAAAATCTACCACCAGGCCATTGGGCTTGTCTTTAAAAACCCTGTTCACTCTGGCGATGGCCTGCATCAGGTTATGGCCTTTCATTATCTTATCGACATACATAGTATGGGCACAAGGTGCATCGAAACCAGTCAACCACATGTCTCGAACAATCACAATTTTAAGTGGGTCTTCTGGCGTACGGAATCGCTTTTTGATAGCCTCCATACTGTCTTTGGTTCGGATGTGTGGATTCCATTCTTTGGGGTCTTTGGCAATATTTCCCGTCATGATCACAGCAACTTCTGGGCAATCATCCAAAGCAGTGATGGAATCATACATTTTAACACAGTTTCTACGACTCATACAAACAATCATGGCCTTACCTTCTAAAGAAGCCACACGAGCTTTGAAATGGGTTAAAATATCATTGGCAACACGTTTAACGCGATCCTCTGCCCCAGCAGCATCTTCTATGGCTGCCCACACAGCACTGGTGCTTTCATCAGCACCTTCCTCCACCTCTTCCAATGCCTTTGTGTACTCTGCTTTAATATTGAGCGGCACCATTTTAGGTTCGTAATAGATAGGCACTGTAGCACCATCTTCTACGGCTTGTTTGATATCATAGGTGTGGATGGTTTCTCCAAATACCAATTCGGTATCTGCACCTTTGCCATCTACAGGAGTGCCTGTAAAACCAATGAAGGAAGCATTAGGTAATGCCACCCGAATATTCTGTGCAAAGCCACCATCTTTAAAACCGTATTGGGTTCGATGGGCTTCATCAGCCATCACAATAACATTGTACCGCTCAGAAAGTACGGGATGGGCAATCTCCTTGCCTTCATCAATATCTTTTAATCTAAACTTTTCAATGGTGGTAAAAATGACACCTCCGCCATCTGTACTTAGTAAGGCTCGTAACTCATCGGTAGTTTCTGCATGCTGCACATCACCCACTAAATCTTTAGCCAGCACAAAATTTTCATACAACTGCTGATCTAAATCTGCACGATCTACCTGTATGACTATAGTCGGGTTCTTTAACTCAGGCTGTGACCTTAGAATGCCTGTGAGTATGGCCATGGAAATACTCTTACCCGAACCTTGCGTATGCCAAATAACACCTAAACGACCATCACCTTTGGGTTTAACATTGGCCAAAGCATTGTTCACCGCTTTGTTAATGCCAAAGAACTGATGGTACTTAGCCCCTTTCTTAATGATTTTACCATTATGATCTTCATGAAAAATGAAGTTCTTCAGATAATTGAGCAAAGTGACTTTAGGAAACAAGCCATTAAGCAAAAGCTCCAGCTGCAATTCATCCTTATTCTCAACATCATCTCCTAGTAAGCTCTTCCAGGGGGCAAACCACTCCATTGATGAGTTGTACATGCCGTGTAACGCCTCCCTGCCATCCGAAACGATGGTGATGGCATTGTAATCAAACAACTGAGGAATATCTTGGATGTAATGACCAATTTGGCGATGGGCATTATCCACCCCAGCCTCAGGATCAAACATGTTTTTGAACTCAAAAACCAACACAGGCAGGCCGTTGATGTAAATGACTAAATCTGGTCTTCGGGTATTTTTGCCAATGATGGTGACTTCATCTGCGCAGAGAAATTGGTTACTCAATGGCTGCTCATAATTGATGGGGTACATGTGCCTTGCCTGCTCCTTGCCTTGGGCATCTTTCCAGGAGATGGACACCCCTTGCGTCATTTTGCGGTGAAAATCACGGTTGCGATGGTCTAAATCCATGCCCTCATGCTGTGTGAAGGCTGCCATGGCTTCATTGATGGCGGTAGCCGGAACATCCGGATAAGTAGTTTGTAAGAAACTTCGGAGGCTATCCTCCAATACCACCTTTTTAAGATCTCGAGGCAGGTTGTTGCCCAACTGATAAGTATAACCCAGCTGATCTAACCACTCGATGGCTGCCTTTTGCACCGTTATTTCCTTCATGTCTGTCATAACACTTCGGCAACGGTTTGTTCAGCCTCTTTTACACGTACTTCTCCGCTGATGAGTTTGGGTAATAGGGTATCTCGGAGGTTGGTGAGGGTTTGGTTTTCAATTGTGTTGTGTCGTATTTGGGTGAACCAATGCTCCACTTGTTCAGTAAACAAATCAAAAACAGTTTTCGGAGGCTTGGCGATTTCAAATGATAAAAATGGACCATTTTGAACTCTTTGACGCCCTGAAGTTCCAACCATTGTTGAAATAGAAAACTTTCGGAAATTGTAATCACGAGAAAGGCAATAAGTCCAATATTTTGAAACTCCATGTTTTGCCCTCATCACTAAAAACTCAGTTGAACCAAATGCAATTTCATTATCGAATAGAAAATCAACGAATGCAGTTTTTCCATTCTCAAGACAAGGGGTAATTCTAGCAAATAAAGTATCTCCATTTTGAAATTTCATGCCACCATTAAACACCTTCCTATCAATAATAGATACAGACATTGCATTAGTTGGTAATGCTTTCATTTCAACAAATGATGCTTCTGTTCCTTTTGGCAAACTTAGTCTTGGATTTAAATCTATAAAATCCTCCAATCTCTTCACTTCCCATCCTTCTGGGATTAAACCTAATTCAGAATCTATAAACTTGCCGTCTTTAAATGGCCCAAAATCTACAAACCAATGTTTGTACAAGGTCATGGCCATTTCCTCCAGGGTTTTGTTCATTTGGAGGTTGAGTTCTATTTTGTCGTCTAAGGAAGAGAAAATGGAGGCGATGGCGCGTTGTTCGGGGAGGGATTCTGGAATGATAATTTTAAGACTTCCAATCATTCCAAAAGTTATTGCAGGCATTGTAGAAGAGGCTTGAGATGCATTGAAATATTCTCTTACACTATTTGATGATAAATAGTAATAGAGAAAATTTTTGTTTAGTACAGTCTTATCCGAAACAACCTTAAACATATTATTTGCAATGGCACCTTTAAAACCTTTAGCTATTTTGCCAGCAGTTTGTGAGCCATACCTGATCATAACCAAATCATCTTCTTCAACTAGGTACCTATCTCCTGGGTTGGATATATATCGAATTTCCGATGAGTCTCCTTTTGAAAAATCAACAATTCGAATAAATCGAACACTATTACTAAATGGCTCTCTTTTTTGATCATCCACTGAAACTTGAATCCCTTGCGAAAATTGAGCTATATCTCCAAGATTATATGTTTTCCAATTGTTGGGCATTATCATCTTAAAATTTTAATGCCTCCTAATCCATTTTCACAATCAGGACATTTATTTGTTAATCTTACGTCAAGAGGATTCGATTCATAAAGTTTACCGCATTCGGTACATGATCTGTGGCCTGCAAATACTGTAACAAGAGACTTATTGCGGCATTCTTCACATTGATTAGTAAAGTCTACACTATATGGGGAGGAAGAATAGTATTTGTTACATGTCACACATTTCTTATCATCTACCAAATTCACAAAACCATGATTTGCTACTGCATTAGCCAGATTTAATTCCCCTGAAATATAATTAGGTTGATCTTCAACATTAATATACGACACAAATCCAGTAGCTCCTTTTTCTATAAAGTCAGAAATTACTTGTTTTGATAACGCTTGCTTTTCGTCATCCGATATTTCTATTTCTTCCAATGATCCAATAGCCTTTTCAAGATTTTTGGATATCAAACCATGAAGTTTGACTATTTCATCATATTCTCCTTTTGATATAGGTTTGTTATGGGCAATCATATTTCTAAGCTTATAAAGCTTATTCCATTTTGTTTCTAATGCTTCATCTTTTATAATCTCAGAAAAATATCTATCCCAATTTGATTTAGGAACAAATTCCTTGATCTCCTCCAAATTGAGTTGATCTACTGATTCAGTTGCCTCTAATATTTTTTCTAAATCCTCATTAGAAATAGTCGCATATGGTTTAAATATATAAATACTCAAGTGTATAAAATCTGCTTCAAACAATGCATTCATTAAGTAATCTCGAATATTATTCTTATCAGCCTTTTTTTTAATTTCTTCTATTACATTGTGTGGGGTTGCACGCTCCAACCAATTTGTTCCAATATTCGTGAGCATAAATTTTGTGATAAGCTTCCTCATTTTATTTTCTACATTATGAATCAAAGGATAAGCTTTTGAAGAGTAATAATTTGTTATGTCATCCCAAAGTAATGATTGCTTAAAATCGGCTTTACTTAATACCTTAATAATTGCTCTTCTAACCTCATTTATCTCATCTATTCCTTTTTGTACTTTATTATCTGCCTGAGACTCTAATTTTCTAGTAATTGTTAAATTAAAATATCTTTCCTTTTTAGTCTCTTCAGTCTCAACAACAGAGGTATGTAACTTATACTGAAACTCCTTCCGCTTATATGTAAGCGTTTTGTTATTTATTGAGATATTAATATCAGACTTTAACAAATTATTAAATCCTTTTACCGATTTACATATATCGTCTTCCTTTTTGATAAAAATATATTCAATGCATAATGCTTCCATCTTATATATTGGCTAGGTTAATCTTAATGTCATTTTTTAACCGATCCCCCTCCTCAAACTGCTCTATTAATTGCGACTTCAATCGCTCCATTTTTTCTTCAAAAGGTTCATCATCTGCTGCAGCTTCTTCTGTACCTACATAAATGCCCGGGGTAAGTTTGTAGTCTTGTTTTTGTACTTCTTCAAGCGTAGCGGATTTGGAGAAGCCAGGCACATCCTTATACACCAATACGTTCCCCTCCTCAGAAAGGAGGGGTGCCTGCAAGGCGGGGTGGTTCACATACCACCCAAACTCTGCCTTTACCTGCTCCAGCAGTGCCTCAGGATGCTCAAACACCTCCTTGTTCTCAAATCTCAATACTTTTATTCCCAAATGATTTATAAATAAATCACGTTCACGATCATATTCAGCTTGTGCTGCCTCAAAATGTCCCTGACCATCCAGTTCGATAGCTAGCTTTTCTGAAGGACAATAGAAATCAAGTATGTAATTAGCTACACTATGTTGTCTTCTAAATTTTCGCCCTTCCAGTTTCTTGCCACTCAGTAATGTCCAAAGTGTAGCTTCTGCAGGTGTGGAGTTGTTCCGTAGTTCCTTGCGGAAGGTTTTTAGGTGGGGGAGGTTGTTAAATACCATCTGGCCCTGCGGGTACTTGTGGTTATGAACCACCTCCCCCTGCGGGTACTCCTCCTTAAAAGGAGGTAAAGAACCACCTGCCCCTTGGGAAGCAAAAGAATCACCTCCCCCTACGGGTACAGGAGGTTTATTGACCACCTCCCCTTCGGGTACTCCTCCTTAAAAGGAGGAGGGTTATTTGTGGTGCGCCAGGCGTGGTAGGTGTCTCCTATTTTCTTGATGTCATCATCAGAAAATACGCGTAATTTCCGGCTGGCCATGGTGCCCATTTTGGAGGCATCGATGAATAGTATTTCATTGGTTCGCTGGCGGTGGATGCCGTCACGCCCATCGCGGTTTTTGCTAAGTATGAATAAGCATGCTGGTATACCTGTAGTGAGAAACAGCTTATCAGGCAATCGCACTATGGCATCTACCATGCTATTGTCTACCATATGCTGTCGGGCACTTTTCTCGCCTTTTGTGTTAGAGGTCATAGCACCATTGGCCATTACAATTCCCGCTGTGCCTGTATCGCTCAAATGGTGCCAAAAGGTTTGCATCCACATGTAGTTGGCGTTACCGTCAGTTGTAAATTCTTCCTTGGGACCAAATAACCTCGGGTCGCCATCAGGTAAATCTTCAGGGTGCCAGTTACTTACATTAAAAGGTGGGTTGGCTATGATGTAATCAGCCTTCAGGTTTGGGAATTTATCATCCAATAAGGAATTGCCTAATTTGATATCAAAAGACAGTTCACGCAGCATTAAGTTCATTAAACAAAGCCTTAACGTCTGAGCAGTCATCTCCTGACCATAAATAGAGATATCGCTTTTATTACCTCCATGCTCTTTTACGAACTTTAAGCTCTGCACAAACATACCTCCGCTACCACAGGCCGGATCAAAGATTCTTCCTTTGTAAGGCTCCAATAATTCAACAAGCAGTCGCACAATACTACCCGGTGTAAAGAATTGTCCAGCACCTGAGCCTTCAGCCATTGCAAAACGGCCAATGTAGTATTCATAGATTCTCCCTAAAATATCACTCTCAGGGTTTTCCTTTTCGGAGAACTTAGGGTGAGAAAGTAAATTGATGATCCCACTAGTCTGCTTGGGAGAAAGCTCACTCTTTACAAAAATTCTGGGCAGTATATTATTAAGCTGAGGGTTGTAGGCAGTTAAAAGTTCCTGAATTACATCAAAAGCATCATCAATGATTACCTTAATGTCATCCTGCTCGGCATTATCCTTTAAGTACTGCCAAGAGGCAGTTTTAGGAATTTTGAATGTATTTCTGGATCGGTATTCGTCCTGATCTTCCAATACATAACCTATCTCTTCTTTATCTGTGGTATAATAGTCAGAACTAGGATCTTGCAATAGAGACTCTAACTCATCATGCACCATTTCATAGCGTTCACTTAAGTGTTTTAAAAACACCAGAGGAAGAATGTAATTCTTATAGTTATTTTCAGAAACTGCACCTCTCAGTTCATTCGCTGCATCCCACAGTTCCTTTTCAAAATCAATATCTGCCTTAGCCATAGATCACTTTAGTATAATAGTGTTAAATATAGACTAATTAGGATTAATAAATCTTGAAAAAGCTTACGGCAGAGCATATGTTGACCCAAAAAGGGTTTTTTGGTCAGTTCTTGTAGGGCATTTTACCTACTCAATTGACGGATTTTACCTATTTGATTCAAGTTGATGATAACACCAACGTGCGAAGAGGGCAATTATATTTATACTTTTCTAACTTTTAAAGAACTGTTCAAAAGATTGAATTAAAATAAAAAAATGACTGGATTTACTGGGTATAATCTCCACCTACTTCTGATACTCAATCTTCTTGATCTTCCAAACAAACTCTGCTGCTGGAGTTTTTACAACGGCTTCGTCACCTGCCCTTTTATCTAACAAAGCTTTAGCAATGGGAGAGTCCATGGAAATGTAGTCTTTATTGCCAATAAGCTCTTCATAACCCACAATGCGCAGGCGCTTCTTCATGCCTTTGTCATTTTCAATTTCCACCCAGGCACCAAAGGCTACCTTCCCCTCGCTCGTCCGAGTGTTATAAAAGGGATGCTAGTTCGAGTCTTTGACTCGGACTTTACATCCTGTAAATCTTGGGGTTTTATGCCAAATTCTCAAGTCTTGCCATGTTTTATATGATAGTATGGTAAAGACAGTTAAGTTTTTGCGCTTTTATAGACCTATAACATATTGGAAAAGAAATATAGACCCGGCTGAGAAACTGGGTTTTTCAGTTATATAGCTTTGGGTCCTATTGGGTTAGTGAAACTATCTATTTGCATATTGTGTTGTGTTTAATATATTTGTACCAATATGGTACACAAATTACAAAATTATGTTGGTTATAAGTAGCAGGGAATTTAGGCAGAATCAGAAGAAATACTTTGAAAAAGTAGATAAAGGGGAACGTGTTATTGTTCAGAGGGCAAAAGACAAAGCATATATTTTGTCTCCTGTCAGTGAAGATGATATGTTTTTAAATGCCGAAATGGTTGATAAAATTAAGCAAAGTATTTTGGAGGTTCAGCAAGGAGAAGTTCAAAGAGTATCTACTCACAAAGAAATCAGTGATTTATTGGGGCTATGAGTTATACGCTGGTTTTTTCTAAAACTGCCCTTGAAGATATTGAAAAACATAAGCAATCAGGAGATAAACCTATCCTCGGGAAAATCCAAAAACTGCTTAATGAATTAATGGAACATCCCTCAACAGGTACAGGCCAGCCAGAAAAATTGAAACATGGTTTGGCGGGCTTATATTCTCGTAGAATTAACAAAAAGCATAGATTAGTTTACTCCATCAACGAACAAATCGTTACGGTATATGTATTGAGTACATGGTCTCATTATGGGGATAAATAATCTTTAAATGCACTGTACTCAGCAAGATGCTAAGACAAGTAAGGTATTAACTCTAGTATTAACGAGTTTGCTCAAGTCTTTGTAGTGGGAATGGTGGGGTAATCAGTATTACAGTATTCATATTTCCTTATTTCAAATACTCAATCTTCTTAATCTTCCAAACAAACTCAGCGGCAGGAGTTTTTACAATGGCTTCATCCCCAACTTTTTTATCTAGTAAGGCCTTGGCCATGGGTGAGTCCATAGAGATGTAATCCTTCTCGCCAATTAGCTCTTCATAGCCCACAATACGCAGGCGCTTGTTTAGGCCTTTGTCATTTTCAATTTCCACCCAGGCACCAAAGGCTACCTTCCTGTCCTGGCTGGGATGGTATTTTATTACTTTAAACTCATCAATGCATTTACGTAAATAACGGACACGGCTGTCAATCTCACGCAGCCGCTTTTTGTTGTAGTGGTAATCTGCATTTTCAGAACGGTCGCCAAGACTGGCCGCCCATGAAACCTTTCTTGTTGTTTCTGGTCGCTCCACACGCCAGAGGTGGTCCAGCTCAGCCTTTAGCTTTTCAAATCCTTCAGGGGTAATCAGTTGTGATCTCATCCAGTTGCTTTCAGTTTTTTCCTAAAGTGCACCGCAAATTTCGGTTTGAGCACTGTTGTACACAAGCTTTGTAAAATATAAAAATGGGTTGTGTTAGGGCTTTTGTTTAGCAGAAGAAAAGGCCTGCCTGTCAGAAAGGGATTACTCATACCCGCTGGCATGCCCTCGGCCACCATAGGCGCTGCGCACCGCCCCTCGAGAATCTTCGATTTCGAATCTATTCGATCCAAAATCAACGGCTAAATTATTGCCTTGTATGATGTATTAATCTACGAAATAAAATATAATGTTAATTATATTGAACATTTATTATATATATTGCGTAATATATTGAACATTATGAAAAAGAAAAGTGTCATACTGCTTCCGAAAATGATCCAACTCCTTGAAACCGTTGGCGAACAGATAAAGCTGGCAAGGTTGAGGCGTAAGCTAAGTAGTGAAATGGTGGCCGAACGTGCGGGAATCAGTCGCAATACGCTTATTTCCATCGAGCAGGGCAAGCCTACAGTGAGTATCGGACATTACCTCAATGTACTGAAAGTACTTGGCCTGGAGAATGACTTTTTATTATTAGCTAAGGATGATGAATTAGGAAGGAAACTTCAGGACGCCCGGCTTTCAACAAAAGAGAGAGCTCCTAAGAAAAAATAGCTATGGCAAAAAGAAATATATATGTGTATGCCGACTGGCAAAAGGTTATTGGTCCAAAACTTATGGGAACATTGACAGCCGAGAACACTCGTGGGAAAGAGGTATTCTCTTTCGAATATGATAAGGAGTGGTTAAGGTCTGGTTTTGCTCAAATTATTGATCCGGATCTTCAGCTGTATGCTGGACCACAATATCTATCTGGCAGCAAGCCCAACTTTGGTTTATTTCTCGATTCATCTCCAGATAGGTGGGGAAGAGTACTCATGCAACGCAGGGAAGCCGCAGAAGCAAAGGCAGAACAAAGAAAACCTAACAAACTATTCGAGACAGATTATCTGCTTGGCGTACATGATAGCCACCGTATGGGCGGGCTTAGATTCAAAACAGATCCGGAAGGTCCCTTTTTAAATGATAATAAAAGGCTTGCAAGCCCACCATGGACATCTATTCGTGAATTGGAGGAAATTAGTTTACGCCTTGAAGATGAAGATGCCATTGACCATCCCGAATATACCCAATGGTTAAATATGCTTGTAAACCCAGGATCGTCTTTAGGAGGAGCACGGCCTAAGGCCAGTGTTCTGGATGCAGAGAACCACTTGTGGATTGCCAAGTTTCCTAGTAAAAAGGATGAAGAAGATCTGGGAGCCTGGGAAATGGCAACCTATGAGCTGGCGCTGGCTGCTGGTATCAATATGGCAAACTGCCAGGCAAGAAAGTTTTCAACCAACCACCACACTTTTTTAACAAAACGCTTTGACAGAACCAGTGTTGGAGGACGCATTCACTTTACTTCCGCAATGACACAACTGGGGTATGAAGATGGTTCCGATGCTACTACCGGTGCCAGCTATCTGGAACTGGTAGATTTTATAACGAACCACGGTGCCAGAGTGAAAGAAGATCTTCATGAACTCTGGAGAAGGATTGTATTTAGCATTTGCGTTTCTAATGTGGACGATCATCTAAGAAATCATGGTTTCTTGTTAGCCAATGAAGGATGGGTATTGTCACCTGCTTATGATATTAATCCCGTTGAGACAGGAACAGGGCTTAAACTCAACATTTCAGCCTATGACAATTCTCTGGATTTGAATTTAGCCATGGAAGTACATGAGTACTTCCGATTGCAGAAAAATGAAGCTGAAAAAATTATTGATTCGGTTAAGGCGTCAGTAAGTAATTGGAGAAAGGTTGCCTCAAAGTATGGGATTTCCAAGGCCAGTCAGGAAATAAAGGCTCCCGCCTTCAATGCGGCTGGTTAGATTCAGCTAAATAAAAAACCCTGATCTAGGCTGAGCCTAGATCAGGGTTTTGCTTGCAGAGGAGGAGGGATTCGAACCCCCGGTACCTCTCGGTACAATGGTTTTCAAGACCATCGCGATCGACCACTCTGCCACTCCTCTAGTCGACAATAATCGGATGATTTCCGATTGGTCTGCAAATGTAGTTTTTTATTTATTTTACACAAACAGAAGAATTAAATTTTTATTACTCTTTCTTCGGTATTGTTGTGTTGGTGTCAACCAGCCCTGTCAATCGATAGGCTTGATGGATGCTGGCATTCACCTCATAGCCCACCAGCATTACAATACTCAAAATTTCCTGCCATATCATTAGTGCTATCAGCACCCCCAATGAGCCATAGAGTTTGTTGTAAGTGGCAAAGTTGGACACGTAATAAGAAAACCCATAAGTCACCAGCATGCAAAGTGCGGTGGCTATTAAGGAGCCAATGGAGAAAAACCTCCAATTGTAATGCACTGCCGGCCCGAAATAGTAAATGAAAGATATGGCCAGGAAAAACACTACAAACAGCACTAAAAACCTTACAAAATACAGAATATAAAACTGGTACACCTGAATGTCAAGCCATTCCAAATCAGTCACAAACTGTATGGCCACATTGCCTGCCACCAGCAAAATACTGGCTAGCATAAGTGCCAGTGCCAGCATAAAGGTAAGGGCTGTGCCTACCAGCCTGGTCTTTATAAAGCTTCTCCGCTCTGTAGTTTTATAGCACGCATTAAAGGCCTTCATCAGTGACATCATGCCATTGGTAGCCAGATAAAGTGAGAATAACGCACCAAAAGTCAAAAGGCCGCCACGGGTATTTCCTACAATATCTTCAACAGTAGAGCGCACCGTTTCATACATGCTTTGTGGCATCACTTCACCCATAAACTCAAGAATAGAAGCTTTGCTAATTTCAGGTACTACCTGATGGATGTAAGGGGTAAGGGTGAACAGAAAAATGATGGCCGGAAAAACAGACAAAGTAAAATTAAAGGCCACACCATTGGCGCGGTCTATAATATCATCTTTGGTGATTTTCTCCTTAAACACAACAATAACCTCATACAGCGTAAGGCCTTCATATCTTTTAAATTTGATGCGCTTAAGTACCTCAACTATTTTTAGAAAAATGGCCGATTTAAGTATATAGTCAGTTATTCTCTGCTTCATGATTCAAAAAAAGGAGACAAAACTTTGGCCATGTGGTCAGGCATTCTGCATGGCCTCCCGCTTTTCATATCTACAAACACTAACAATGTTTCTCCCAAATGGATTAATTTATTGCTTTCATTTGTAATCTCATAATTGAATTTTATCCTGACACCAGGCATTTCACTAACAATGGTTCTCACGGTAAGGAGCTCATCGTATAATGCCGGGGCTTTGTAAGTAGAATGATTTTCCAGTACAGGCATCATCACTCCCATTTCCTCCAATTCCCGGTAGGTCAGACCCAAATTTCTGAGGCTTTCGACACGTGCTATTTCATAGTACCTGGAGTAGTTGCCATAGTAGACATAACCCATCTGATCAGTATCTGCATATCTTACTCTTATTTGCGTGTCGAACTGATACATTATTTCTGGTTTAGCCTCGCCTTGCGCTGCTCTATTGACAACTGGCGCTGATATTTGTTTGCGTTATTAATATGTTCTCTTAAAGTCTCGGCAAAATTGTGGTAGCCAGAGAAATCTTCCTTAGCGCACATATAAAGATAATTATGATGTTTGTAATCCAAAACCGCATCTATGGCCCTTATTGGCGGCATATTAATAGGTCCCGGAGGCAAGCCAGCATATTTGTAAGTATTATATGGTGATTCTATTTCCTTATGAACATTCAAAACACGCTTCAGCCCAAAATCGCCAGAAGCAAAAACCAAAGTAGGATCTGCCTGCAACGGAATGCCATTTTTAATTCTGTTGAGGTAAAGGCCAGCAATGATATTGCTCTCCTCCTTTTTTACGCTCTCCGCATTTACAATAGAAGCCAAAGTAACAATCTCTAATGGCGACATGCCAATATCAGCTGCCTTAAGCTTACGCTCCTCGTTCCAAAATCTCTCGAATTCTGAATGCATCCTGTTCATCAAATCCTCACCTGAGATGTTGTAATACATCTCATATGTATTGGGCACAAACATAGCTATGATGTTATATTCATTAAACTCTTCACTTTTAGCTAGAAAATCATACATGGCCTTATTAAACTCTTCTTCAGACATAGCCAAGTTAACCGTAAGCCTTTCTGCCAGTTGCTCTTTAAGACGTACATTGTTAAAAGTAACCTTCACGGGAGTTTGAATGCCCGCACGCAGCATTCTTATCGCCTCCAGGTTGTTCATATTAGCTTTGATCAGGTACTTCCCTGACTTTATAGATTTATCATAATCCATAAGCCTTGCCAAAAAACTAAATGACACCAGGTCATTCAGATAATGATCATTATAAAGTTTATTTTGTAATGATTTGAATGTCTCGTTTTTATCAATTTCCAGAATTCTACTTTCTTGCTCTACCTGAAAGTTGGCCGAAAAAAGCATCTGATATCCATAGAAGGAAAATGATGACAATAGAATAGTAAACACCAACATGAAGATGACTACGTACTTTCTCCTGTTCATATACTCTTTAAAATATTTAAGCGGCAAAGATATTCTGATTTAATCACTTTGGAACATTAACTGGCGATTAAAGCAAAATGAGCATGGTTAAATCGACCGAATCTAAGTTGTAGCCATTTAATTCTTTAACTTTGAAGGCGCTAATTGTATTATAATGCCAGCTGAACTAGTAAAACTGTATGAAGAAAACCCCGAAAGGGACAAGGTTGAAGACATTGTAAAAACCTTGCGAAATGGTGGCGTCATCATCTACCCTACCGATACTATTTATGGTATCGGCTGCGATTTGTATAATCGTAAGGCAGTAGAAAGGGTGTGTAAGATCAAAGGCATAAGGCCAAAGAATTTCAATTTATCATTTATCTGTAGCGATATGAGCCAGATATCTGAATATGTAAAACGGATAGACACTCCTGTTTTCAAAATCCTTAAAAAGGCACTTCCCGGGCCTTTTACCTTCATATTAGAGTCTAGCAGCAAGGTGCCCAAGGTGCTTGATATCAATAAAAAAACGATAGGCATCAGAATTCCGGCTAATAATATTCCCAAGATGATTGTGGATATTTTGGGCAATCCGATAGTTACTACCTCAATAAAAAATGATGATGAAATTTTGGAATACACCACCGATCCTGAGGTGATTTATGAAGACTACAAGCATCTGGTAGATATTATTATTGATGGTGGTGTGGGCGGCAATATTCCTTCAACTATTGTGGACTGCACTGTGGAGCCGGTAGAGGTGATAAGAGAGGGGTTGGGAAATATTTTTGATTATGCCTGAAACTGTTTTAGTAGAACCTCAATATCTTCCTTCTCTCGAGTTTTTCTGTGCTACACTTCATGCCAGCGAGATTTTGATTGAAGCTGAAGAGCATTATACCAAACAGACCTATAGAAACCGCTGCTATATCAGAGGTGCCAACAAAATTTTACCGCTCTCGATACCTGTTGTCAATGGAAATAGTAAGGTTTTAACGAAAGAGGTTAAGATTGATCATGGTCAAAGATGGGCGAATGAACATTGGCGGTCCATCCAATCGGCCTATGGCAAGGCACCTTATTACGAATTTTTTTCAGACTATTTTGAGAGGGAATTCCAAAAAAGGCACAAGTTCCTCATTGACCACAATCAAAATATGCTGACAATATGTCTTAAGCTGTTAAAACTTCAGAAATCTGTTGAAAGAACAAAAACCTATCACAAAACGGTTGAAAGCGCTATTTTAGACTTACGAGGAAGAATTTCCCCGAAGGGGGATTACACAAAACGGCAGATATATCAGCCTGTAGAATACATTCAGGTATTTGGCAAAGACTTTGCAGCCAACTTGAGCATCATAGATTTATTAATGAACGAAGGTCCCAACGCTCTCACGATTGTTACCAAATCATTGAATAAAGAATGAACAATTAAATTTCTTATTCCGTTTTAAAGGAATATTTACCATTTGGTTATGGTAATTATTTTTAAGAAATCATACATTTACATAGACACCATAATTGCTTAACTATGGAAGCAAAATTTTCAAATCGAGTTAAAGAGGTTATATCACTAAGTCGCGAAGAAGCGTTGCGACTAGGGCATGACTATATAGGAACCGAACACTTACTTCTGGGTATGATTCGTGAAGGTGAAGGAGTAGCCGTGGGCCTATTAAAGAAATTGGGTATATCGCTGGAAGAACTAAGAGGGGCAGTAGAGAAAGTATCTAAGGGTACAGCATCACCTGATGTTAAAAATCTTGCTAACATTCCTCTTACCAGGCAGTCTGAAAAGGTACTGAAAATAACTTATCTGGAGGCTAAGATATTCAAAAGTCAATTAATAGGAACCGAGCACTTACTACTTTCCATACTTAGAGATGAGGACAACATCGCCACACAAATTTTAGAAAAATTTGATGTTAGCTATGATGTGGTAAAAGAGCTATTGGAATACCAAACTGACAATCCGCTGGCATCATCAGATACTGATGATCCGGACGAGGATTCTTCCAAAATATTTGGTGGTGGAGGTCAGGGTAATGCTGGCAAGGAGAAAAAGGGCAGTGAAAAATCAAGGACTCCTGTTCTGGATAACTTCGGCCGTGACCTTACTAAACTGGCAGAAGAAGATAAGCTGGACCCTATTGTAGGCCGTGAGAAAGAGATTGAGCGTGTAGCTCAGATTCTTAGTAGAAGAAAGAAAAACAATCCAATTCTTATTGGCGAGCCTGGTGTTGGTAAAACTGCCATTGCTGAAGGTTTGGCTTTGAGAATTGTTCAGAAGAAAGTTTCAAGGATATTGTTCGGCAAAAGAGTAGTTACGCTGGATTTAGCTTCGCTTGTAGCTGGCACAAAATACCGTGGTCAGTTTGAGGAGCGTATGAAAGCCGTGATGAACGAGCTGGAGAAATCTCCTGACGTGATACTTTTCATTGATGAACTACATACTATTGTTGGGGCAGGAGGAGCATCAGGTTCTCTTGATGCTTCCAACATGTTTAAGCCAGCATTGGCAAGAGGCGAAATACAATGCATTGGAGCCACTACTTTAGATGAGTACAGACAGTACATTGAAAAAGATGGTGCATTGGCAAGAAGATTTCAGGTGGTAATGGTAGATGCTACCACTCCGGAAGAGACTATTCAAATATTGAATAACATCAAGGATAAATATGAAGAGCATCACCACGTTAATTATTCTGAAGAAGCCATTAACGCCTGCGTGAAATTATCAGACAGGTATATTAGTGACAGGTATCTTCCCGACAAGGCAATTGACGTATTGGATGAAGCTGGTGCCAGGGTGCATATCAGCAATATTCATGTGCCAGATGAAATTGTGAAGCTTGAGGCTGATATTGAAGATATCAAGCACGAGAAAAACCGGGTGGTGAAAAGCCAGAAATATGAAGAGGCTGCGCAGCTTAGGGATAAGGAAAAGAAGCTTTTGGAACAACTCGATCAGGCCAAGGCCCGATGGGAAGACGAAACCAAGAGCAAAAGATACGCTGTAGATGAAGACAATGTAGCTGATGTAATTGCTATGATGACTGGCATTCCTACCAAACGGATCGCTCAGAAAGAGAGCAATAAGCTGTTAGGTATGAATGGCGAATTGAACGGTAAGGTTATTGGCCAGGATGAAGCGATCAAGAAGTTGACCCGTGCTATTCAGAGAACGAGAGTTGGACTTAAAGATCCTAAGAAACCTATCGGTTCATTTATTTTCTTAGGCCCTACTGGTGTTGGTAAAACAGAATTGGCCAAGGTGCTTTCAACTTATCTGTTTGATAAAGATGATGCACTGATAAGAATAGACATGAGTGAATACATGGAGAAATTCTCTGTGTCGAGATTGGTTGGAGCGCCTCCGGGATATGTTGGTTATGAAGAAGGTGGCCAGCTGACTGAGAAAGTAAGAAGAAAGCCTTACAGTGTGGTATTGCTTGATGAGATAGAAAAAGCCCATCCTGATGTATTCAACATTCTGCTTCAGGTATTGGATGATGGTATTTTGACTGACGGATTAGGCCGAAGGGTAGATTTTAGGAACACTATCATTATCATGACTTCCAATATCGGGGTTCGTGATCTTAAGGATTTTGGTGCGGGAATTGGCTTCTCGACTGGCCCTAAGAAACATGATGATGAAGTAATGAAGTCGACTATCCAAAGTGCTTTGAAAAAAGCCTTTAGTCCTGAGTTTTTGAATAGGTTGGATGACGTAATTGTATTTAACTCGCTTGAAAGAGAAGACATTCATAAAATCATTGACCTGTCTTTAAACAAGTTGTTCGAAAGAATTATTTCTTTGGGTTACAATGTAGAGCTAACAGATAAGGCCAAAGATTTCTTATCTGAGAAAGGTTTTGACCCTCAGTATGGAGCGAGGCCGCTGAACAGGGCCATTCAAAAATACCTCGAAGACCCTGTGGCTGAAGAGATTTTGAAAGGGGAAATAGGCGAAGGCTCTACTCTGGTTGCAGACCACGATGGAAAATCAGAAGAGCTTAAGCTAAAGGTGAAAAAACCTGGAAAATCGACTAAGAAAGAAGAAAAAGAATAGCGGTAAGCTATTGTAAATATTGAAAGGGGATGAGTGTTCATCCCCTTTTTTGTTTTATTATATCGTCACTTAGCAGGATGCACGACTGAGAAGTCTCCCTATCAGTGGGGGAATTTCTATCCCGATAAATCGGGATTCGAAATGAAGGTCCCTAAATGGAGACCTCTCACCCTAAAGGGATTCGAGGTGACGAGTTACTATAAAATCAAATACAATACTTCCTCTTCAGTTCGGTGGCCTTTTTCTTGTCATAGTTGGCCAGCATGCTAAAGTTCGCACATGCATCCTCGGTTTTACCGAGTTCATATAAACTAAGCCCGCGTCTTATAAAAAGGTCAACGGGCTGGTGTCTGTACTTAATGCTGGTGTCAAAATCATCAACAGCACTTCTAAATTTCTGCATGCGCTGATATACGACCCCGCGATTGTAATAGGCCTGTCCAAAATTTGGCTTCTTTCTTATCACAAAATTCAAGTCGCTAAGGGCTCCATGTCTGTCCCCAAACTGTGCCCTGGCAATGGCCCTGTGATAATAGGCATTAACATGCCTGGGGTCTGCCTTGATGCATAAGTTGATATCACTATAAGCTTTATAATATTCAAACTCCTTTAGGTAACACTGCGCCCTCATATACCTTGGATAAAACTTGTTCTTATTAAGGTTTAGTGCATTTGTGAAATCCATGATCGCACTTTCTGTATCCCCGCTGTTCATATAGCATCGCGCCCTGCCCTGGTAGATTTCTATATTAGGTTTGGTCATGGATGAGCACGTATTGTAGAGATCAATGGCCTTTTGATACTCCTCATTTTCCTCATAGCATCTTGCCAAGTCATATTTTAATGTCCAATCATTGGGGTCAAGCCTGACGGCCTTATCAAAATAATAAATGGCCTCTTCGTAATCACCCTGCTGAAAATAAAACTCACCTTCTTCCCTATTGCTCTTGCAAGAAACCACAACAATCAAAAACATGAAACCGAGGATATATCTCATAACTATAAACTTAGTTCATAATTTTGTACGCACGAAATTTATCAGGATAAAAAGACGACTCCCTTAATAAGAACCACTGTATTTTCTCATGAACCACTCAAAGCTTATAAAAACCAATATCAGGATAAGAATAAGCTTTAGGTTTATGAAAGGCAAGTATTCTTCATTGGTATGAATTATACCCTGGGCGGTTTTTGATGTTATCTTATCTGTCAACTGCTCAAACTCAGTTTCTTTGTAGAAATTCCCTCCTGTTTGACTGGATATCTTTCTTAGCAAGTTAAAGTCTGCGGTTAAATTGACACTTTCCAGCTGAACATTTTTAATCAGCAATTCGCCAGCAGCCCTTTCAGTCTTGCCATTAATTACGGTTGCTGCATTGTATTTATAAACACCCTCAGTAAGACCATTGATAATATATTGGGAGTTTGACTCTGAGGTGATGTAATCATATTTGAACTCCTCGCCTTCTTCATTGACCAAAGTCAGGTCAATTTTGTTATTGTACACCCGCTCAAAAAGATCATTATAAATCTCCGTCTCGAATACAACACTTTCGTTATCAAGATATTCATTTTTTGTTGGATAAACCCTGAATTTTCGTTTATCATCTTTGGTGGAGAGGTACTGTACCAATTTCACTACCAGCTCATTGAACCGATTGTTATTACCAAAATTGGCATAATCAGTAAGCTTCCATTTCCAGATGCCCGGCCCCATCATTACCGCCTTTTTTGTATCTGCACTTGCTTTAACTATAAGCAGCGGATAGCCTGAGTTTATATTTCCTACTCTTTGGTATAACAGTACCTCAGCCTCGGGCTGAATTTCATATTTTCCAAAAGGAACATATAAAGGAGGAAACTGATCAAATGCAGCTTGCAGATCATCACTAAGTTTAAAACTGGAAAATGCCGGATTGAAAATGGCCGTCACGTTATCATACTCACCGGGTGTCGTTCTTATATTGAGTATGTCATTATCCCTGCTAAAAGCACGGATATCAGTTTGAGGGCCATTTATAGTTAGTGTCGCAGTGCTGTTGGTTTCTACCTTTTGAAGGAAGTCGGCACCTACTCTATTATAATTTGGTAATTGATGAAGTATAACCAAATCAAACTTCTTCACACTGTTCTTCAAGCGTTCAGCATCTTTATTATTGCTCATAACAAATTCATCCAACTCATAATTAGCATTGGTTTCAATGGCAGATTTTAACGCCTTAATATCCGGATGCGGAGCAGCAGCTACTATCGCTATTGCCTCTTTGCCTTCAACCACCTCCACATAAGCATTACTCACATTGTTTTGGTAAGTGAGCTCTCCATCCTTCCTCTCCACACTTACACTATAGCGCTGATAGCCGCTTTCTTTAGCCTCTATCAAAAACCTAACCTCCTGAATCTGATTATTTGGTTTCAGGTTCACCACCTCTGTTGCCATAGTTGCACCGCCTTTACTGACAGTCACTTTTACCTGTTCATTATCAAATCCCCGCTGCTGAATCTGGGCGATAACGGGAAATTTATTTCCTTGATAAGATAGTCGGTTATAGAGCACTGATGTTAGAGAGATGTCTGTCTTTGGCAGGGTGTCCCCAACTCCTAGAGTGTTAATATCAAAATTATAATTAGCAAAGGCTGGCGACATGCCAAGGTTGTAAATACCATCAGACACGAGCAGTACCCCGTTTAAATTTCTGCTTTCATACTCTGACTTTATATCGTTAAGTAGGCCTGTTAAATTCGTTGACTGGCCATTGAAGCTTATGTTTTCAGTGTCAGTTTTACCTTCCAAATTCCAAAGTTCGACATTATAGTCCTTGGCAGTTAGTTCATCTGACAGCTTGCTCAAGTTATTTTTGAGTGATTCTAGTTGTGCGCTATCCCGTACTTCTGTCAATGATGTTGAGTTATCTATTGCAACAATATAAGTAGCCTTTTCGGTAGTATTTTGGAGTTGTTTTAAGATGGGTGATACCAACAAGGCAGCGATAATGAAAACAGCTACAGCCCTCACCCCAAAAAGGATTTTATTTACTAAAGCACTCCATGGCCCTTTCTTCTGGTAGAGCAGAAAGGCATATCCCACCGCAGCCAGGGCACATATCAAAAGTAATGCTGGAGAATATTCAAAAATCAGTTGCGGACGCTGCATGTATATCTAAAAATGGCCATTTTTCAATTAACCCTATTTGTTCAATAAGGTATTTTGATCTAATTAAGTTAAAATACTTTATTGAACAATGACGAAAAATTTCTCTCTAGAGAATTTTTTGTCAGGGTAATCCTGACATCCACCTAATGGTGGATCGTCTGCCCAAAGGACAAATTATGCCTTCGCATAATTTGGGTAACGGCAATATGCAAATTAAGATATACAGCAACAAAATTATTACCCTCAGCGGCTCCATTTTTTTATGGCTCACAGTATTTATAATAGATTTATGTCGGGCTATTTACTGTGTTGGTCTACAAATAAAAGATTTATGTCGAAAGCAAGTTTTTTGAACAACAATCGTCTCATTTAAGGAGTTAATTTTATATTGAGTTAGCATTATGCAGGAAAGAATCATATCAGTCTATGGACGAATCCCCAGAGTTGGGAAACACATCCTTTTTTGGGTGCTGTTTGCCTCCTTCTATGCCCTGCTCTGGGGCAGTTTTGACGATGAGTATGGAAAACAATTTGCACTTCAATTCATCTTCCTCATCCCTAAAATGTTTGCTGCTTATCTTGCCATGTACTGGCTGCTTCCCGCCTATCTTTTAAAGAGCAAATACTTTCTTTTTTTTGGGTGGTTCATCGTCATTCTCCTCATCAGTGGAGTGCTAAACTGGCTTATCTCCATTTACATTGAACAGCCATTCTTTTATCCTCATGAGTATTTTGGCCCTCTTTGGAGTCCTTTGAAGATCTTAAAGTCTGTTACATACATCTACCCTGTGGTAGTGCTGGCTACCTTGATCAAATTCTTCAAAATATGGTATAAAAACCAACAGCGCTCCCAGAAACTGGAGCAGGACAAGCTACAGGCCGAGCTTAAATTTTTGAAAGCGCAGGTGCACCCACATTTTTTATTCAATACACTCAACAATCTTTATGCACTGACGCTTAAAAAATCTGAGAGTGCTCCTGAAATAGTCTTAAAACTAAGCGACCTTTTGAATTATATGCTTTATGAGTGTAACTCAGAACTTGTTCCACTTAAAAAGGAAATTGAGCTGGTGGAAAATTATGTTGCCCTTGAAAAGCTGCGCTATGGTGACCGGCTTGATGCATCACTGAATGTTAAGGTTGATAATCCAGAGACCAAAGTAGCGCCAATGCTCATTCTTCCGTTTGTCGAGAACAGCTTTAAACATGGTGTGAGTGGTGAAACCGAAAACGCCTGGGTGAGCATTGATATTACTCTAAAAAATAATCAGCTGACCATAAAAGTGGACAACAGTAAAAGCACTGACAACACCAAAGATGAAAGGCAGTATAGGGAAGGTATAGGGTTGAAAAATGTAAAGCGCAGGTTAGAATTGCTTTATGAAGGCGATTATGAGTTGAAGATTTTGGATACTGACGAGTCTTATTTGGTGGTATTGAGGATAGAATTCAAGGATTTATGAAAATGAAATGCATCATAGTAGATGATGAGCCTTTGGCGATTGAGATTATTGAATCTTATGTGAACAGGCTGGATGATCTTGAGATTGTGGCTACCTGCACCAATGCGCTCAAGGCCTTTGAAATACTTCAAAAAGAGCAGGTTGATCTTATGTTTTTAGATATAGAAATGCCCAAGTTGACGGGCATAGATTTTGTAAAAACATTAAAAAATCCTCCTAAAATAATTTTAACCACCGCTTATCGTGATTATGCATTAGAGAGTTATGAGTTAGATGTGGTAGACTATCTGCTAAAGCCGATATCTTTTGAGCGCTTCTTGGTAGCGCTTCAAAAAGCGTATAAAAACGATGCCGAGCCAAGCAATGGCATCACCTCTGGTACTGAAGGTGAGTACATCTACCTCAAGGCCGATAAAAAGATGGTAAAGGTGATGCTTAATGACATACACTATATCGAAAGTTTGAAAGATTATATCAGGGTAAAAACCGCAGATAAGGATGTAATCACACACCAAAAAATCAGCTATCTGGAGGAAAAGCTACCCGATGATTCTTTCATTAGAATCCATCGCTCTTTTATTGTGCCTTTGAAAAAGATTGAAAGCTATTCATCCTCCACCATAGAGGTGCCGGGCAAAGAACTGCCTATTGGCAGGCTTTATAAAAACAATGTGCTTGATACCCTCAACGCACAAAACCAGCTGGATTAAAGGTCTTATTCTAAATTGAAAAATCTATAATAGATCTTGCCGGATTCATTCCGGCACCTCCTTCAAGAGACCCCGGAATACCTGCCTGTCGGCAGACAGGAATCCGGGGAGAGTATTAATATCCATACTTATCTTTCCAGAGCGTCTTTAGCCGCTTACGAAGCTCCTCTTCACGGGCATTCTTTCCAGGATCATATAACTTCTTGTTCTTGATCTCATCAGGCATAAATTCAAAATCAACAAAATTGCCCTGATAGTCATGCGCGTATTGATAGCCTTTGCCATAACCTTCATCTTTCATCAGCTTGGTAGGTGCATTTCTTATAGCCATGGGTACCTGCAAATCCCCGGTCTCACGAACCAAAGCCTGTGCTTTATTAATGGCCATATAACTGGCATTACTTTTTGCTGAACAGGCCAAATAGGTCACACATTGAGAAAGAATGATTCTCGCTTCGGGGTAACCAATCACATTCACCGCCTGAAAGGCATTGTTAGCAATTACCAGCGCTGTTGGGTTGGCATTACCAATATCTTCAGAAGCCAAAATCAGCAGTCTACGGGCTATGAACTTAACATCCTCTCCACCTTCAATCATCCTGGCCAGATAATACACCGCAGCATTAGGATCACTACCTCTTATCGACTTTATAAAAGCTGAAATGATATCATAATGCTGCTCACCAGACTTATCGTAAATAGCAACACGCTGTTGCGCAATATCAATAACCGCTTCATCTGTAATTACTGGTTTATCACCCAGAGAATCAGTCACTAAATCCAGTAAGTTGAGCAGCTTACGGGCATCACCACCCGAAATAGTGAGCAGAGCCTTATGCTCTTTCAGTGTGATTTCTTTCTGTTGAAGCTTCTTATCATTCTGGACTACCCTATCAATCAGACCTAGCAAATCCTCTTCGGTAAGCGCCTTTAGTGTATACACCTGACACCTTGAGAGCAAAGCGGAGTTGACCTCAAAAGATGGATTTTCTGTAGTAGCTCCAATTAGCGTAATTGTACCTTTCTCCACCGCCCCGAGTAAAGCATCTTGCTGAGATTTATTAAAACGGTGAATCTCATCAATAAACAAGATAGTTTTCGACTGTCTTTTAGCCTTATCAATGACATCGCGCACATCTTTAACTCCTGCGCTCACAGCGCTTAACGTATAAAATGGCGACTTTACATGATTGGCGATAATGTTGGCAATGGTGGTTTTCCCAACACCAGGAGGCCCCCACAAAATCATGGAAGGGATAACACCAGAAAGAATCGTTTTCCTCAAGATACCCTTCTCACCCACCAGATGTTGCTGACCAATCAGCTGGTCAATATTAGTAGGACGCATGCGCTCGGCAAGGGGTAGATTGAGATCGAACATAGGCTTAATTAATATTTACTAAGGTATCAAATTCAAGGTTTAATGTGATAGTTTTGGCCGTGCCAAAAGTCAAAGTCCATTCTGCTTTATTCCTTGTTGCAGTCATTTATGGCGCCAATTACTCAATTGCGAAAATTGCCTTACCCGAATATCTTGAGCCTTTCGGGTTCATTTTGTTAAGAATAGTCTGTGCCGCAGCGCTTTTTTGGCTTTTCGGACTAACACAGGAAAATGAGAAAATAAAAAGCAGGGGCGATTATATGCTTTTAATTGTGTCAGCCATTTTCGGTGTGGGGATTAACATGCTGGCCTTCTTTCATGGCCTGAGCTTGACTAACCCCATCAACGCTTCTGTAATTATGACGTGCTCGCCAATTATGGTGATGATTACAGCTTATGTTTTAGGAAAAGAGCGACTGACTCCACTAAAGATTTCCGGTGTTTTGGTAGGAGCATTGGGTGCCTATTTGCTTTTAACTAAAGATGGTGTTTCGCTATCAAACGGCACTTTTATGGGTGACCTGTTTATTCTGGTGAATGGTAGCTCCTATGCGGTATATCTGGTAATTGTTAAGCCACTTATGGCCAAGTACAAGGCCATTACGGTAATAAAGTGGATCTTTCTGTTTGGAGCCATCTTTACGCTGCCCTTTGGTTATACGGAATTATCAGAAGTAAACTGGGCTGTGATACCCACAGAGGCCTGGCTGAGCATTGGTTATGTTGTTTTCTTCTCCACTTTTGCAGTTTATCTGCTCAATATCTGGTCACTGAAATTTGTGAACTCCTCAGTGGTAGGCATCTATATTTACCTTCAGCCTATCATTTCTACGCTGGTAGCGGTAAGCTTTCGCGGTGATCATCTTGATCTTTTAACCGTGCTTTATTCGCTACTAATTATGGTGGGAGTTTATTTGGTGAGTAAGAAGTAGGTTAAGAGAAATTGGTTAATTTGGAACATTCGAAATCAAATACTCAAATAGGTTGATGAAAGTTATTTTTGCTCTTTTCTTTTCCCTTTCCGCATTTGGAGCTTTAGCACAGTCTAAAACCAAACTGGAAGGATATATTCAATCCTCTGGGCTTCCAGATAGTTTTAAAAAGAAACTCAATCTTGACTACTCGGAATATCTGTTAACCGATACCGAGAATAGCTATTTAATTGAGTCAAAAGAAATCTCCAAGATTCATTGGGGTAAGTATGTGAGAATCTACGGTGAAATTATTGAACCCAAAGAATGGGTATTTAATACCAAGATTTTAAAAGTTGACAGTGTAGTAATTGTTCCGTTCCAAAATATAAAATCCACGAATACTAAGAAGGTTTTGTCCAAAAATGATGAGCCTAAAGCATTAAATGGAGAGTTAGTAAGAAAAGAACGACCGGCCCCAGACATAGCCTATGATTATTTATTAAAAATTAAAGAGCCTATAAAACAGGAAAATCCTCCTAGTGGTGAAGAATATGTATTGATATATGAGATTGCAGTCTTATGGGCTGATATTAATATGATTAATGAATTTGAGCATTACATTAGTGAAAAAAAACCAATCACCCTTCTAGGTCATTTAGTTAGTGGGTATGCCGAAAGTCTAGTATTTGAGACACTAGAAGTTAAATAATATATATTGTATAATAGTCCTTGCCTGACCTGTTCCGGCATCTCCAAGAGGCCTAGGAATACCTGCCTGTCGGCAGACAGGAATCCGGGGAGATCATTTTCACCAGCCCCAACTTCCATCAACACCTTTAAAAGGGCCTACAATATCTTTAGTAATCCATCCACCATAAAAATTACCGGGCTGTGGAGTAACCTCTTCACCATCAACAAGACATTTATCCATCTGATGAGCGTAAAAAGCCGGGTAATCTTTAATTGCGGCAAAAGCCTTTGATGGTTTGGGATAATACCAGGCTGCATCTAACTCTTTCTTATCACCAACCTGCAAGTGATAATAATTACCCTTCCCCTTCCATTCGCAAAAAGAGTGCTGACTGGAAGGTTTTAAATATTCTGTTTTAATGTCTTTTAAAGGAATGTAATAAACAGGCGGATGGCTTGTTTCCAACACCCTATAAGCGGCTTTTGTATCCGCGATTAATTCGCCTCCAAAATAAATCTGAATGTGTTTGTTTACTGGTTCAAGCTTCGGTGGTCTGGGGTAATCCCAAACTGACTCCTGTCCAATTTTTGGTTTAATAGGCTTTGCCTTCATACTATTATAACCATTATGCCTGATCAAAGTTCACGGTCTTTCTACCAAGCTCTGTGGCTCACAGAAACTTATGACTTTAACAGGCTGGACTGTGTGCCACAGTCCAAGGGATGGGAATAAATCCGGGGAGAAATCATCAATATTACTCCTGACTCTTATTTTCAAGGTTGATAATCTTATCTTTTTTATTCAGTCTTTTGTTGAAACTGGCAATGTCCTTTTCAATCAAAGCTTCTAAATCACTCATCACCTGATCCAGCCTTTTCTTCAAAATGCCTTTTACTTCTACCTGCTGATCCGTGGGTGGAAAATCTGCTCCATTGCCAATCAAATCACTTGCCAAGGCACTCAGCCTTCCATACAACATCATCGGGTTTCTGAAGGCATCTTCTCTTGCACCGGTAAGTTGGATGTCATATAATTTTGAAGCGATAGAAGTAGCTTTAGCATCAATCTGACGTGCTACTTCGAGATCATTCTTATTCGTCAGTTTTAAAATTATATCAGCCAACTCAGCACGGATCACCTCCACTTTATTAATACTCACCACTGCCAGGTTCATAGCATCCCTAAGCTCCAGACCTAAGGCTAACTGCTTTGTCATATCTTCAATAGAATTCTCAGACTTTGGATCAGCCAGCACCTTTAAGGTCTGGGTATATTCCTTCCCATCAACATGAAGTTTCACTACATAATCTCCAGGCAAAACTCTCGGCCCGAACTGTCCGCGCCATAAATCTAAATCCCATGTCACCAACGGCCTCCATCCCTCACCATTCAATTGCGCCCATGGCCTTCCCGGAGGCGTTGTTCTTATTTTTGGTTTATAGGTAGGCTCATAGCGTAAATCCCAGAAAACACGATTCAGTCCTGCCCCATTTTTGGTTACATCCAGCCTTCTGATTTCCTCTCCCTGCGTATTTTCAACGGTGATAAACGCTTCTAAAGAATCTGTTAAATAATAATTGATATCAGCGCCATACCTTGGGTTCGATCCATTATTAAGACTAGGACCATCTGTTTTTATGGACTGCCTGGTATTAAATCTATAAGCTTCACGCTGAGGAAATAGGTAGTGATCATTATTAACCTTTTCGGCATATTCTCTTACTACACTTATATTGTCAAAAATATAATAACCACGGCCATAAGTCCCCACCACCAAATCATCAAAACGCTCCTGATGGTCAATCCAATAGACAGGTGCTGGCGGTAGGTTATTCTTCATTTTAAACCAATCGGCTCCTTCATTGACAGAAATGTATAGGCCATTATCAACGCCTAAATAAAGCACACCTTCTTTCTTTTTGTCTTCCCGTACACAATGAGCAAACCCATGAACACTTTGAGGAATGGAATTAGAAATCTTCTTCCAAGATTTGCCGTAATCTTCTGTTAAATAGACATAAGTGCCAAAATCACCCATCTGATGCAGATCAATGGTAACATAGGCCTTACCCTTTTTATATTTTGAAGGCTCAATGTTGGCCACTGTTCCCCATTCAGGCAGGCCATTAAAATTAGCCGTCACATTTTCCCAAGACTCACCACCATTTCTGGTAATGTTCACCTGGCCATCATTACTGCCTACCCAAATCACTCCTGCCTCAATGGGAGATTCCTCAATAGCAAAAAGGGTAGACCCGTCAAAAGTCATCAGGTTATCAATGGCCACACCACCAGAGCTCTCCTGATGATCTTTTCTATTTAGTGTTAGGTCAGGACTGATAATCTGCCAGCTTTGACCTCCATCGTCTGACTTATGTACAAACTGACTACCTACATAAACTCTGTGTTTTGAAAAGGTCGAAAAACTCAATGGAAAGTTCCAATGCCAGCGGTATTTCATGTCTTTTGGTGCCCAGCCATAGCCAGCCTCTGGCCATACCCTTACATCCCTTGATATTCCTGTTTTTAAATCATATCGCTCCAGGCCACCATCATAACATCCCGACCAAATGATAGTATTATCAACAGGATCTGGCTTGGCGAACCCACTCTCGCAGCCACCAACACCTTCCCATAGTCCAAGCGGAATATACCCCTGCAAACTGTTTGATGGCCCCATATAACTATAGCCATCCTGCCGGTTGCCAAAAACATTATAAGGGATTTGATCGTCAGTAGCCACATGGTACATCTGCGCTATTGGCAAAACAATGCGCTGATAACTTTCACCTCCATTGTAAGATATACTAGCACAACCATCATGCGCTACCATTATTCTATTAGGTAATTCGGGATCTATCCAGATATCATGATTGTCACCGCCAGCCTGGTAGCCAGACTTGAAGGTCTTACCGCCATCTACCGATTTTGAGAATTTTACGCTCATGCAATAGACTTCATCCGGATTATCTGTTCCAACTCCAATTCTTGTATAATATGGAGCCCTTTCAGCTATGTCATGATTTCTGGTTTGCAATGTCCAGCTCTCCCCTTTGTCATCAGAGCGATATAAGGCAGGACTTTCGATCTCAAATAAAGCGTAAACCACATTCGGGTTGCTGTGCGATACGGCTACTGCTGTTTTTCCAACAGGATGATCTTTTCCACCTGGCAAACCGTTTTTCGTCATGGGCTCCCAAGACTCACCACCATCTACAGATTTGTAAATTCCGCCTCCAGCTCCGCCACTTCTCAATCCCCATGTATTGATATTGATACTCCACATGGCAGCATAAAGTATGTCCGGATTTTGTGGATCCATGGCTAAATCTGCTGCTCCGGTACCTTCATCAACAAACAATATTTTCTTCCAGCTTTTTCCGCCATCGGTGGTTTTATAAACACCTTTATCCTGTTGAGGCCCATAAGTATGACCAAGAACAGCGGCATAAACAATATTGGTATCCGTTGGGTGAATAATTACCCGACCAATGCGGCCAGATTTCTCAAGGCCCATATTGGTCCAGGTGGCTCCCGCATCAGAAGATTTATAAATACCATCACCCATAGCATGGGCGGGGCGAATGACAAAAGTCTCGCCCGTACCCACCCAAACCTGATCAGGATCGCTTGGCGCCAATGCTACTGAACCTATGGAAGAAGCTTCCTGATCGTCAAATATCGGCTCCCAATTGAGCCCTCGGTCCGTGGTTTTCCAAAGACCACCGCTGGCTGCGCCTATGTATGAAATGTCTTCATTGCCAGGAACTCCAGCTACCGCAATAGCTCTGTTCCCTTCAGGACCTATAAATCGGAATTTTATGTTTTCAAATGCCTCATCAGAAAGTGACTGAGCGTAAGTATTAAATGAAACAAGAATAAGCAGGGGCAAGGCGTATAATGGTCGCATAGGTTGTGATTGATAGTGTTAGCATTAAAAATACAATATGTAAACTAAAGTGGGATATGGAATTATGTGGATGGTGAATTGTGGCACAGATAAATCCGGGGAATTTATTATCTTGGTTAGGTGATAAATATAGGTGTCGTATGAAAATATTAAATAAGTTCTCTGAATTGATAATTAAGAAATCATTCCATTTTTCAGTTTGGTTGATTGAGCAATTTCATAGTATGAAAGTCTATGATGAGCAACTGGAAAAATTGAGAGCTCTACCAAATGGAACTCTAGGAAGAGAAATAGCCAACTGCCTAGATTCTCATAAGCTAAATTTAGTTCCTGGTTATGAATCTCATGATTTGAAACATTCTTTACTGAATTACAAAATGACACCTGTTGATGAAATTCGAATGCAATCCTTCATGATTGGAAATGGCAATATTAGCCTGCCAAGCATTGCAATTTTCACTTTTGGGTTCATCTTACTACCACACAAATGGATTCAATTAGCAAAGGATTTTTATTTAGGACTTAATTCCAAATCAATAAAAAATTGGACTATTGATGCTTATGCAGATAAGGATCTAGAAAGCCTGAGATTAGAAGTAATGATGACTGATAAAATAGAAATAAGGGTTCAACCTTTGATGCAAAAAGTTGCCTATTTAGGTTCATTAGCAGCTATGATTCTTGGTGGTTTGGGAATGATTTATTGCCTTCCATTTCTTTTCTCATCTTTAGTTGAAGATTTAATTGGAGCTGGCTTTCCGTTTGTTGGAGGAGCAATATTATTTATTGGTGGTTTAATTAGCTTATCTATTAATTCTAAGAAAGGAAGAGAGAGCTACAGTATCGCTTAATTGATACACATTGACCATCCAAATCCCCTCATACAATAAATGGTCATTTACCGCAATGGTCCGTGGCAAACACCCAATTACTCATGATGTGTATTCGAGAGGTGAAGGGAAACTATTAGTACTCATTCAGGAGCTTCCGGGTATTGGTCAGGAGACTTTAGCGCTCGCTGATCAGTTTGTCAATAGAGGTTATAAGGTAATCCTGCCCCACCTGTTTGGACCATTGGGTAAGACCAGTGTATTGGGCAACACAGTCAGAATTTTGTGTATGAGAAAGGAATTCAAAATTTTCTCAACACAGCAATCCAGTCCAATAGTAGATTGGTTGAAAACCCTTTGCAGAAAAGTAAAAGATGACCATCAGGTGAAAGGTGTTGCCGTTATAGGCATGTGCCTGACGGGTAATTTCGCCATTTCTTTGATGGCTGATGAAGCTGTTTTAGCCAGTTATTCGAGTCAGCCATCACTACCAGTGTTCAAACAGAAATCGCTGCATTTGTCGGATACAGAAGTAGAAAAAATCAAAACTCGGCTCGATGAATTTGGCCCAATGCATTGTGCCAGGTTCGCTAAAGACCCTTTATGCCGAGCATCAAAATTTGATAGTTACGAGCGCACTTTTAATGAAGACAAAGAGCGCATTGTATTTCACACCCTGCCGGGCAAAGGTCATTCTATAGTCACCCTTGATTTTGTAGATGAAGCTGGTCATCCTACCAAAAAAGTATTGGACGAGGTAATGGATTATTTTGATAGGTCTTTAAATACCTAACATCACTTCAGTTAAACCGCCATATCCACATCATCTCTTACCGCAGGATTTGGAGGTATAATAGGTGCTTCAGTATCTTTATCCACCATCCTATTAATACCATACATCAGCGCAATAGTAATGAGAATAGAACCAGCCACTACATAGCCCAGTGTTGGATAATTAGACATAAAACCACTGGGTTCCTGCGTGACAATCAAACCGGCTATAGCGGAAGCGATACCACCAGCTATCTGCATTACCGAAGAGTTGATACCCATAAACGCGCCTCTATCCTGAGGGGCTGGAATGGCAGTCAACAATGCCTGAGAAGACACCATACGAGCGGTAATGCCCAAAAACAAAATAGAATTGATGGCAATAACCAGCCAAATGGGAGTAACACCTAGGTTGCAGTAGATAACAATCAGCGTAAGTGCCAAAAGTGAGCCTAAGGTGAAGATTGGAAATTTGCCATATTTATCGCTGAGCTTACCTGCTATAGGCCCGCCAAAAATTGAAAAGCAGCCCGTAGCGATATAAACTACAGGTAGTGTCTCCAATGGAATACCCAAATTATTAACCGCAAAAGCCGCCCCAAAAGGCATCAGCATAAAACCTCCTGTCGCTAATAATGTAGTTGCCGAGAATCCGCGTAGATAGCGGGTATTTTTAATAGTGTCCAGCATATGAACGAAAGCATTCTTTTTGGTCTGAAGCTTCAAATGCTCATCTACTGGCTTAAGATAAACGGCCAACAGAATACCTACTATTACGCCCAAGCCAACAATCAATAAAAACGGAGAATGCCATCCATAATGTGTTGCCAAATACAGTCCAAAAGGAATACCCAAAATCTGCGAACTGGCAAAGGCCATTTGCACAAAGCCCATCACCCTGCCGCGTTTCTCCATCGGAAACAAATCGGTAATGATAGCATAGATAACCGAACCGAGCACCCCACCAAACAAACCGGTAACTATACGTGCAATCAAAAGCATATGATAGTTGGGTGCCAAACCACACAAAAGTGTACCGATAATGAAACCGGTATAGAAAAACAGCAATAGTTTTTTGCGATCAAACCTATCGGCAAAGCCAGAAGCCAAGAGTCCGGCAGCTCCTGCACTAAATGCATAGGCTGACACTACAAGTCCAAACTGACTGGTGGTAATGGACAGCTCATCAAGCAGAATAGCACTCAATGGCGAGAGCACCATAAAGTCAAGAATTACGGTGAACTGCAAAAAAGCCAGAACAGCGATAATGAACTTTTGATATCGGGTAAAAGCAGGGATGGGAAACTTACTCATTTCTTTAATTGAATATTTTTATGGTTTAAGACCTTTTAGTACAATGGATAGCGTATGCTGCAGTGTTGGCTCATCAAGCTCAAATGGTTTGTTATGCATGCTCTTTTTAGTGACATGAAATTTCACCAGCTGATATAAAGGGGCAAAAGCAAGAGACCAGTAAACTTCCACCGGCAGCGGTACCAACTCCCTGTTATCAATGGCCTTTTGCGCGAAGCGGGTCATCTTTTCGACAAAATCAGACTTTACCTGCGCATTGATTTCTTTTGAAAACCGTGAATATTTCAATTGCTCCATAAAGTGCATCTGATTCGGGTTTTTAAGAAAATAATTGGCCCTGTTAATCCACTGCACTCTAAGGCCTTCCTCAAAACTCATTTCAGGATCAAAATTCAGCAATGTAGCTTCAAACATTTTGCGCTCCTCCTCAATGCCTATTTGTAATATCAGGTCTTCCCTGTCCTTAAAATAGATGTAGATAGTGGCTGGAGATACATTTGCGGCTTTCGCCAATTTCTGCATGCTCAGTCGGTCAAACCCCTCCTCCACGATCATTTGAAGGGCTATTTGCTTTATCTTCTCTTCCTTATTTGGATCTCTTTGTCTCAAGGTTCAATTTTTTCAGCGGCAAATATAAATGAATGTTCATTCACTTATATTAATTTAGTGTTAAATAATTTTCACATTAAATTAAGTTCAGGTAGGATCGGATTAATTGGTTAATTTTCCCAGTATATCATTTAAACACCCATAACAGAATGAATAAAAGGTTTGTACTTTCCCTCACTATTGGGCTAACCTTAACGGTTCAAGTTTGTTTGGGACAGGCATCCAACTTTGCCATCTTCAAATCCAAATTTTCTCTTCAAGACACGCTGTACACTAGCATCGATTCTTCCAATTATGATCCTGTAAACTTTAGACTTAAAAACTGTAAGATTATAGACTCTAAATATTTCAGTCTATTTTCCAGATTCAGTTGCTATGAAAATTTTGATACGCATAAACACTGGATTCAGTCATACAAACAATTCAATGACATCACTGCCATGACCATTTTATGCTTTGGTAAATATGGCCCCATCCTGCACTTGCTTACTTTCAAAGACAGCTCGCTTATTGATGAAATAATTCTGGAATCCTCTTTTGTCGATGCAGGACAGGTCGAGATATATACATGCACTGGGCAAGTAGGCAACAAATTCTCAAGATCATTCTATACAGAATGGGAAACTCAAAAAGAGGGCAGATGGCTCACTATTTCAGATTCAACAGTCCTCACTTTTGAAATTAGCTCACAAGGAAAAATGGATACACTTAATGTTCAGAATTTTCAAAAAGATATTGAATGGAAATAAGTGGCTATTTTATATAGGCCTTCAAGCTAATTACATTAAAATCATGCAAATCACAGCCTAAGAAATACGAGCTTGATTTTGCAATTTATTGGAGTAATACTATTTAGTTTTCGCCACCTCTATGCCTTTTTGGTGGGGGTCTCCCCTCAGCCTTTAGGAGACTTCTCAATCGTTCCTCCTTCGAAGAGACGATATTTTTAGTTTGAACATAGATTTAGCACTTTAGTATATTAACAAGTGACAGGATATTAAATGAAACAAATAAGTGTAATCAATTCGATAGAAGTACCCGAAGGGCATGAAGAAATGGCCATTAAAGTGCGTGATATCTATATCGACTATTTTAAAACCAAACCGGGCTTTGTGAGCTCAACCTTTTACCGGACCATCAACAGCGAGAACAAATTCAACTTTGTGAATATTGTGGTGTGGGATTCTTATGAGTCCTTTCAGGCCGTGGTCAACAGTGGTTTTGAAAATACTGAAGGCCTTAATGAAGATAATATGAAAGTGCTGGGCAAGGGCTTTCCCCCACCCATCAAAGTATCGCCCGGCCAGTTTGAGATTATAAGAAATGACTGATATGACCTATCCAACTTTCAGACTTGACGATCAGGTAGTGGTGATTACCGGAGCCAGCAAAGGCATTGGGAGAGGCATCGCGAAAGTGATGGCCCATGCAGGAGCTACAACCATTCTCTGTGCCCGAAGTGCAGCTGAATTAAAAACGCTACAAGAGGAAATAGAAACAGAAGGTGGTATTGCTCATGCCTTTCCACTGGATGTCACCTCAGTGGCCAATATAAAAGAAACTTTTAAAAGCATTTTTGAAAAGTTTAACCGCATAGATGTACTTATCAATAATGCCGGATTGGGCTTTAATCACCCTGCTCTGGAAGTAACAGAAGAAGATTGGGACGAAATGATGGACGTCAATATGAAAGGTCTCTTCTTTTGTGCGCAGCAGGCAGGTAAGTACATGGCCAAAAACAATTACGGCCGTATTATTAATATGAGTTCGCAGGCCGGCTTGGTGGCCATTAAAGACCATGCGGTGTATTGCGCCTCTAAGGGTGGCGTGAATATGATCACCAAAGTGCTGGCTTTGGAGTGGGCAGAGCAGGGAATAACGGTTAACAACATTGCGCCTACTTTCACCTATACTCCAGGCACCGCAGAGCGCCTGGACAATCCGGAATACCTTGAAAAGGTACTTGACAGAATACCGGTAAAGAAAGTAGCGGATATTATTGATATTGCTTCGGCTATCCTTTATTTGACAGGCTCAAGCTCTGGTATGACCACTGGTACTACATTGGTTATTGATGGCGGGTGGACGGTGCAGTAAAGTTTAAGCTAACGCTTGTCGGACCTGTTCCGGCATCTCATTTTCAATATAAGACCTAGAAATGAATCCACGGAGATTAAAATAATTGATTAAATTGATCTGCCAAAGACATAATCAATAACCATCAGATGATATTAAGTAAGCTTCACCAAAAACTGGAAAGACAAGCCACTAAAACAGGCATTAGTATTCTGTTTGTACTTGCACATAGTGTATTGTTAATCATGATGATGTACACCTTTCCAAAAATTAATGCGCAATTGGGTGCAGAAGCATTTGATTTAAGGCCGGGTGGTTATTCTCCGTCTGAAGCTATGGCATTGCTTCAAAATTTAGATCCTGCCACCACCAATTTTTACCTGTTTCCTCAGCTATTTTTATTAGATGTGCTTTATCCTATTTTACTAGCCCTTTTCTTAAGTACATTGATTATTCGGATATCCAGATTGTGCAAAATGAATCCAAATAGTTTCTTTTCAAATCTGTACATACTGCCATTTTTAGCGATGTTAGCGGACTATGCAGAAAACATCATGATCGCAATTATGATATCAGAACCAGCAAATGTTACTTCCGGATTTGTTCAAACAGCAAGCATATTTACTCAACTGAAAGCCGGAATTACTACCTTAAGCTGGGTTTCTATTATTGTTCTTTTTGTGATGTGGTTAGTTAATAGAAAGTCAAATGACTAACTCTTGTCGGACCTGTTCCGGCCTGTCTGCCACAGGCAGGCATCTCCTTTTAAACAAAAGAACCCCGGAATACCTGCCTGTCGGCAGACAGGAATCCGGGGAGAGATAATCTAATTAAAAAGTGTTTATAAAAAGCTAAACAATAGACACCCTAACCTTCTTCTTTTTCAACTTTACATTATTGACTTTTGGGAGAAGGCTTTTGATAGTATCAGTTTTAACGGCCACAAAAGCGCAGTCATTCTTTAGTTCAATTACGCCCAGCTCATCTTTATTGAGGTTTCCTTGCTTAAAGAACAGTCCCGCAACATCACCTTTTGAAATTTTATCTTTCCTGCCACCAGAAATAAATAAAGTGCTCCATCCTGAGCGTTTTGGTGCTTCAGATTGAGTCAGAGGTTCTACAGGTAGGTCTCCAATGAAATCAGGCAGGCGTTCGCCTTCAGCTTGTATTACATAGGCTGTTCCATCACTGTTCATTCGCGCAGTTCTGCCATTGCGATGGGTAAATTCTTCACTTTTTATGGGCAGGTGATAATGGATGATAAATTTGATTTCAGGCACGTCAATCCCTCTGGCTGCTAAATCAGTGGCCAGCAAAACCTGATGTGTTCCATTTCTAAATTTAATCAAAGCCCTCTCCCTATCGCCCTGCTCCATACCGCCAAAGAAGGTGCCGTGCGAAATGTTATGATCAAATAAAAAGTCGCTCACGCGTTGAATCGAGTCTTTAAAATTACAGAAGATGATACCATTTTGGTTGCCAATATGGCCAAGCAATTCGATGAGCGTATCCAACTTGTCCTTGCTTGGGGATATCACCTTTTTAATTTGTAGCTGCGCCACTTTTTCTTCCAAATAGTCAATAACAACAGGCTCGTTCAACTTCACAAACTCCGGAATTTCAACTCCTTGAGTAGCCGAAGTCAGCACTTTCTTATTGACTTGAGGCAGTAATTCAAGGATGCCGCGCATCTCTTCTTCAAACCCTATTTCCAGCGACTTGTCAAATTCATCGAGCACCAATGTTTTGATATGCCTTGTGTCAAAGGCCTCTCTTCTCAAATGGTCTGCTACCCTGCCTGGCGTACCAATGAGCACTGCCGGCCGATGCTTTATTTCCATTCGGTCTTTAGAACCAGCTCTGCCACCATACACAGCATTGACTTTAAATCCCGTTCCCATCTCACGCATCACCTGCTCTATCTGTATGGCCAGCTCCCTTGAAGGAACAATAACCAACATTTGAATTTCCTCACAAGCCTCATCGAGTTGTTCGATGAGTGGTAAAAGAAAGGCCAATGTTTTACCAGTACCTGTAGGTGAAAGCAGCATCACTTCAGCACTGGAGGTTATTGCAGACTGAGCCTCTATTTGCATGGGGTTCAATTGCTCTATTCCCAATTTGGATAGAATAGCGGCCTGACTTTTTATGGATGTTGACATGGGGATGAAAATTAATAATCTTGCAAGTAACGAAAAATAAATGAGCTCTTGCCTGACATTGCTTTCGCAGAGCTTCATCGGAGCAAAGCATGTTCGGGCATCCTTTCGTTAAATATGAGACCCCAGAATAAATCCAAGGGAGAATTATTTGTTTAATTTGGAGTGATATTGACTTACATATTTTTAAATGGTGACTTATTCTGGATTAAAGCATATAACACTTGGACATAGAACTGTTGAACTAACAAACCTAAAAGGCGAAGATTTTCTTTCTAAGCTTAAAAAATACTTAAAATACGCAGCGCATAACACAAGCCCAGGTAATCCTGAATTTGCATCTGGAGAAGTTTTCTTAGATTCAAACTCATTTGTTTTAAATCCAGGTGGTATGGAGTATTGGAACCATCTTTTTAGTTTTATTACCTATGGAACTATTGGCATTAACGGCAGTGGAAAACATGTAATAACTTTAACCTTCAAATCATCAACCTTTAAACTTCTTCTAGCCTGCTCTACTTTCCTTTTTGTTCCAATATTTTTTCACAAATGGCCATTATTTGGGAAAATACTGTTGGAAATTTTCTTAGCACTTATGTTTATTTTAAACATTTTTTTTGAAAGATGGCTTTATAAAAGAGAGTGTAGAAAACAAGTAGAATTCATATTGGGAATTGAAAAAATGGAAGCAATACCAGACTAATTCATTAGACAAATGTTACCGTTCATGAGGCTAAAAGATTGTCTATCGACATTGTATTACTGGACTTTGCCTTTACCCCTCATGTAATTCTTCCTCCTCCTCTCGTTCAATTTTTTTATATTGTTTCAGTGGCTCATGGTATTGAGACCAACGTCACACCCATAAACCATTTGAATCCATGAAACAACAGAACTTAAGCCTTCTCTCCCTTTTTGCCGCAATCATTCTAATTAGCTGTACTCCAGACAATGATGACCAAACAACCATCGCTGGTTTAAAAGAACCAGTCGAGATCATTAGAGATGAGTGGGGCATAAATCATATTTATGCCAAAAACCAGCATGACTTGTTCTTTGCCCAGGGTTATGCAGCAGCTAAAGATCGCCTTTTCCAGTTCGAGATTTGGAGACGTCAAGCCACGGGAACAGTAGCTGAAATTTTAGGTGAGCGAGAGTTGAAACGTGATATCGGCACAAGGCTCTTCAAGTTTCGTGGTGACATGAAGCAAGAAATGGATTATTATCATGAAGATGGGGAAGAGATCATAACTGCTTACACCCAAGGTGTAAATGCCTATATTGAAGAAATACTCGCTACCCCCGAACAGCTTCCTATAGAATTTAAGATACTTAACATCGCTCCCGAAAAATGGACTACCGATGTAGTGATATCACGTCATCAGGGTCTTTTAGGAAACATTGATTTAGAATTGAATGTGGCACGATCGGTTGCCAAATTAGGAGTAGAAAAGGTCAAAGACCTCAATTGGTTTCATCCCAAAGACCCTGATCTTAAAATGGACTCTGCCATCAATCAGGAGCTGCTCTTTGATGATATTTTAGAACTATATAATGCTTACCGCAAGCCTGTGGCCTTTCAAAAGAGCGATATACTTCCAGAATATAGAGATTCAACAAATGACAAGACCATCGCCTATCTGGCTGAAGAAAATGATGATGATTTTTCCATAGGCAGCAACAACTGGGTAGTGAGCGGTGATCTAACTGAAGATGGCAATACCTATATGGCCAACGACCCACACAGAACTATTGCTATTCCTTCCCTTCGTTATATGGCGCATCTGGTAGCACCAGGCTGGAATGTCATTGGTGGTGGTGAGCCTGAAATTCCGGGCATTTCTATTGGCCATAATGAATATGGGGCCTGGGGACTGACCGTATTCCGGACTGATGGTGAGGACTTGTATGTGTATGAATTAAATCCTGAAAACAATAAGCAGTACATGTACAATGGAAACTGGGAAGATATGAATGTTATTAAAGAAACCATTAAATTGAAAGACCAGGAGGATGTAATTGTTGAGCTATTATACACCCGACATGGTCCGGTTACGTATGTTGACCCGGTACATAATGTAGCCTATGCCGTTCGTTGCGCATGGCTTGAGCCCGGAGGTTCGCCTTACTTAGCTTCATTACGAATGGATCAGGCAAAAACCTGGGAAGAGTTCCGAGAGGCATGTAACTACAGCCATATCCCCGGAGAAAATATGATTTGGGCAGACCCAAAAGGCAATATCGGTTGGCAGTCGGTTGGTATAGCTCCTCTCAGAAGAAATTTTAGTGGGATGGTGCCTGTACCCGGAGATGGTAGATATGAGTGGGATGGGTATTTACCCATTATTGAAAAACCAAATACCCTGAACCCTTCACAAGGCTACTTTGCAACAGCCAACCAAAGCGTAACGCCAGCGGATTATGAGCATTGGGATGCTATCGGGTTTTCGTGGGCTGACCCCTATCGCGGTGACAGGGTGGTACAGGTGCTTGATGCCGTTAAAAAATTAAATATGGAAGATATGAAGGCCTTGCAAGTAGATTACCATTCTATTCCTGCAAGTCTGCTGGTACCCTTGCTGTCTGAGCTGCCGTTAGAAGGCAAAGCTGCTGAGGCGAGAGATCGGCTCAGTGGATGGGACTTTAACCTAGAGGCCAATTCTATTGAAGCTGCTATTTATGTTGCCTTTGAAAATGAGTTAAGCAAGCTGGCGGTGTCAAAATTCGTTCCTGAAGCTGGCAAGCCTTTTATCAATAGAATTCAACTGAAAAGGGTTTTAGACTGGGTGACAACACCTGATGGTCGATTTGGAGCTAATCCTGTTGAAGGAAGGAATGAGTTTCTTAAAGAAGCTTTTAACAATGGAATAGCTTATCTCGAAAAAACCCTTGGCGATGATATAAACAATTGGCAATACGGTCAGGAGAAATTCAAACATACGTATATAGCACATGCCTTGGGTGAAATTGTTAAAGAAGATATAAAGGCCAAACTTGATGTTGGGCCAATGCCAAGAGGTGGCAACTCCAGCACGCCTGGATCAACAGGAGGAAATAACAGGCAAAGTTCAGGCGCCTCTTTCAAAATAATAGTGAATACCGGAGATTGGGATGCCGCTGTAGGCACGAATGCACCAGGCCAATCAGGAAATCCTGAAAGCCCATTTTATAACAACCTGTTTGAGCCATGGGCCAATGATCAATACTTCCCGGTTTATTATTCACGTGAGAAAGTGGAAGCTGTAGCCGTTGATAGAATTATGTTGGGGCCTAAAAATTAGTCACTCCCTTGCCGGACTCCTGCCTTGCCGGCAGGCAGGTGTTCCGGCATCTTTAGATTCAAGAGACCCGGGAATGAATCCGTGGATAATGAAATAATTACCATTGACGACTGTTAGTCGCCAGCACTCTCAACACTCCCCATCAATATCACAAGCATCACCAGAGTGGGTCTTAATTAGCACTAACGGATACTTATTCCAAAGTTTAATTATATTTGATAGTATCATATGATACTATCATGAAACCGCCTTACGAAATTACCCCGTCCATTTTAAAATTGGTTTCTTCCATTTCTGAACAAATAGGAGAAATCAAGGCCACTCATTTAATTAAGCCTCAAACTGAGTTAAGAAAAAAGAATAAAATCAGGACTATTCAGTCTTCACTGGAAATTGAAGGAAACACCCTTACCCTTAAGCAAATAACAGCCCTGCTGGACAATAAAAGGGTAATAGCTCCTGAGAAAGATATTCTGGAAGTTAAGAACGCAATCAAAGTGTATGATGACATAACATCATTTGAGCCAGCCTCTATTAAAGACTTTAAAAGAGCCCATCTGACCTTAATGAAAGGGTTAATTGAAAAACCTGGTGAATTCAGAAATACCGAAGTTGGAGTTGTCAAGGGTTCAAAAGTTCAACACCTCGCCCCTCCGGGTGCTATGGTAACGGCATTAATGACTGACCTATTCAATTATTTGAAGCAGAATGAGGAGATTCCACTGATCAAAAGTTGTGTCTTTCATTACGAACTGGAATTTATTCATCCTTTTACCGATGGAAATGGCAGAATGGGGAGACTCTGGCAAACAATTATTCTAATGAAATACAATGCTGTTTTCGAGTATCTGCCAGTAGAAATTATAATCAAGGAAAAGCAAAAGGAGTATTATAAGGCCTTAAGTCAATCAGATAAATCAGGGCAGGCCACTCCGTTTATTGATTTTATGTTAGGTGTAATTTATGATTCTTTACAGATTGTCCTTAATAGTCAAAGACCTGCTTTGTCAAATAATGACCGCCTTATGATCTTTAAAGAGACACATAAAAACTTTGAATTTTCACGTCAGGATTATTTAAAATGCTTTAAAGAAATTTCATCAGCTACTGCAAGCAGGGATTTAAAATTTGCAGTAGATGAAGGTATCCTTCAAAAAAGTGGTGACAAAAGAATGACCAGGTATAACTTTAGTTGAGTATTATTAATACTTGCCTGTAGGCAATCGGGAGTCCAGAGAGAATAGATTTTTTGCTTAAATTGGAGTGATAATAAAAAATAACAACACCTTTTGTCCTGTTATTCAGAAATAACAAACATAAATGGCGTTTAGCAGGGTGTTGTAGCTAATTTGAAAAAAATGAAGAAACTGATAATTTTAATAGGTATATGCCTTTTTGGAATACTTAGTGCGAATGCTCAAAATGATTTCTATTTCGACAAATGGAAAGCTAAAGGAGAAATCATAACCAAAGAGGTTATATTTTTCATGGATTCAACTAACACAGAAAACGGGAGGGAATTCAATGAAAAGTTTGGTAAGATGCTTTCAGAAAAATTACAGAATATGGGCATTCAATCCACTTCCACCTTTGATTTTGATACAACTGACTCTAATATTCTGATTATAAAATTTGATATGGTGAAGCCAGCTTATGTAAAACTGAACACGTTTGGTTCAGAAATACCACTTTGTAATCGGTTTGAAATAAACCAAGTCAATAAGTTACCTGAAAAGAAAAACAGACAGATTAGAACAACTTTAGCGATTTCAGTTGACAAAGAAGAAAATGGAATGTCTCATGCTTCAAATGCACTTGCTAACTTAATATTTGAATCAATAAACAAATAAAAACTGGCTACAACAAGACCTGTACGCAATGCCCTTCGGGACACTGCGCATAGCCAAAACGTTACCCTCAACATTCCCCATCAATATCACAAGCATCTTTATTGTCGGAATTCACCATTTCTAATGGAGAATTTACTTGAGCATAGTTGCTCCAGGCTTTGTCTAATGTCTCTTTAAAAACATCAGGATGCTGGGCACCTGAAATGCCATACTTTCCATCTAAAACAAAAAAAGGCACGCCCCTCACACCTAGCTGTTGTGACTCGTAAATGTCATACTGAACCTTCTCAGCATACTCTCCAGAATCCAGTACTTCTTTCACTTTATCGGCATCAAGACCAACTTCAACAGCCAGTGTTGTGATGGTCTCAAAATCTGCAATGTTCTTACCTTCTGTGAAATACGCTTTTAAGAATCTCTCTTTCATGGCATCTCCCAAGCCCTGCGTTTTGGCATATTGTATCACCCTATGTGCATCCTTTGGGTTAGCCACCACTGCTTGATCCATATTGTATTCCAAACCCTCCTGTGCTGCCATATCTACCACCTGCTGCGTGATTTGCCTGGCCTGCTCTAAAGACCAGCCTTTAATCTCGGCTAAGTACTCAAGATTCCTTTTGTTAGGGTCAGAAACCATATCAGGGTTCAACAAAAAGCTTTTCCACTCCACTTCTATTTTGTCAGCATGTGGGTGATTCTTCAACGCATTCTCAATTCTTCGCTTCCCGATGTAACAAAACGGGCAAACAATATCAGACCAGATTTCTATTTTCATTGCTTGATTTTTTTCTTCTCACTTTCAACTGCATTACTTGTCGTAATTTCAGAAAATATTAACCTAAAATGAGCTTTATGTAAATCCAACAAAAAACCGTCTCTCCGTCATCCTGAGCCCTCTTTCATCTAAAGCATTATTAAAGGAGGGCGTGAGGATCTCCTATTTGAGGAGATTCCACGGCTTCTCAAGCACCATCAGCCCCAAGAGCCTCTGAATGACGGTTTTTTGTTGGATTTAATTCATCTTAACAGTAAACTTCGGTCAATATTTATCCTGTATCTCAATATGAGATTACGGACAATTTTATTTTTAGTAAAATGTAAAAATAAAATTTCCGTAATGACGCAACCAGGAGATACTTAGATTATTAATTAACTCAGTTTATAATCAAACACAGCTCAGAAGAGTTCAATGTTTAACCAATAAATTTTACAAAGACTTTATAATAGCAATGGCCTGTTCTAATTGAGCATCATCAAAATCAAGATGAGTTACTAACCTGATCTCGTGAGGACCGAAACCTACAGCCAGAATTCCCTTTTTCTTCAGCAATTCAAGGGTTTCAGAAACCTTGTGTTGTTCTTTCAATTTAAAGATCACAATGTTGGTATCTACAGGTAGCACACTTTCCACTATTGAGCATTTATGAAGTGCTTCTTCAAGAGCCTTCGCTCTTTTATGGTCTTCTTTTAATCTTGGAATATTATTTTCTAGAGCATACAATCCAGCTGCCGCAATATAACCCACCTGTCGCATGCCACCGCCCATAAATTTGCGCACTCTTCTAGCTTTATTAATGAGTGCCTGACTGCCAACCAGCAATGAACCAATAGGTGCTCCAAGGCCTTTGGACAAACAAATGGAGATAGTATCAAAATACTGGCCGTAATCAGCGGCCTTTTCATCAGTTTCTACCAGCGCATTAAATAACCTTGCTCCATCTAGGTGCATTTTTAGTCCGTGCTTAACAGCTACGGCATTTATGGATTTGATTTGCGCCAAAGTATAATAGCAGCCTCCACCTTTATTGACGGTATTTTCTAATTCTATAATAGACGTTTTAGGATAATGAATATCATTAGGATTGATTTGGGCTTCTATTTCACGGGCATTCAATCGGCCTCTGTCACCATCAATTAACCGAAAGGACAGTCCGCTGGTGCCAGCTACACCTCCACCTTCATACCTGTAAATGTGCGCTCCGGAATAACACACTACCTCCTCATAAGGGCTGGACAATATATGAATGCCAATTTGGTTGGTCATAGTGCCTGACGGACAGTAAATAGCGGCTTCCATGCCCAATATTTCTGCACCTTTGGCCTCAAGCTCCAGCACTGTGGGGTCTTCACCAAAAACGTCATCACCTACCTTTGCCGACATCATAGCATCAAACATTTCAGGAGTTGGTTTGGTGACGGTATCGCTGCGTAAATCAATCATCTTTATAAATTTTGGCAGAAGTTAAAAGTTTTTGTTTAGGTGACAAAAGGTGAGTTTTATGAATGGTCAGAATTCTTGCTGGATTCCCCGCCCCGCTTGAGTCTGTCCCCACACAGACTCATATTAATAAAACAATGTGTCCCAGTCCTCAAAATCAGCCATCTCCACGGCAAGTTTATAAATAGTTGCCTCACAGGTTTTATTGCACAGCGAGAGTTTATTTGAGTTTGTAAAGAAAAAGCCTGTCTGGGGACAGGCGTTGGGGATAGAGTGCAGTAGTATTAATTTTTTTTTCTCTTTTTCTGTCAATACAAAAAGAGTAACTCACCCCGAGTCTGTCCCCTGACAGGCTCATATTAATAAAAGCGCATTCCATTTCTAAAAATCTAGAATCTCCACGGTAAGTTTATAAATAGTTGCCTCACAGGTTTTATGGCTCAACGGGAAATGATTTAGATTTGTAAAGAAACAGTCTGTCATGGGACAGACTTCGGGGAGGTAATTATTCTTGCCGGATTTATTCCGGCACCCCTAAAGATTTAATGCAGACGTTCATCCTCAAGGAGGCCCCGGAATAAATTCAGGGGCGAGCGCATTAATAAAACCCTCGTCATACTGAACACAGTGAAGTATCGTACTAAGTTTTTTTAATTACACTTAGTAAGTTCCCTCGTTCCTCGGGATGACTTTCTTATTTTAATGAGAACTATCATCCAAAGCTACTACCAATCCTTTTTTTAATACCTCCATTTGCGCTGTGCCCACAAACTTCTGATTGATCTCGAGCTCCACACCTATATATCGATCAGGCGAATACTGTTTCCTCAAAAAAGTAGTAAAACCATCATCTGCACCATTATAAGGCAAATTGATCATGGTCAGCATTTCAGGAATGGCCTCAGAGATTTTATCTTTTAGCGAATTGGCATATTCTGCCTCTTTAGCAATACCCTCATCCACCAACACCCCGATATCGACACTTCTTTCTACTCCATTTAAAACAGGAGTGAACGAGTGCATAGAAACGTGGATAACACGATCAAAAGAAGTTAATGCCTTGTCAATTTCAGCAATCACACTTTGCCTGTAAGCCAAATGATAGCTGTCAATCAGTTCTCTTTTTTGTTTTTCGGGTAGCTGGGCAGTAAATTCAGAAAACAACTCAGGATTATCTAAAGATCGGTTAGCCTCTACCAACAACCTGGATACCTTCTGAAAGAAAAACGGAGCCTCCAGGTGCCTGGCTATATATTTGCCCAGCTCCATAGAACCCAAATCCCAACCGCGGTGTGAGGCTAAAATCCCATCTTTACCCTCGAATAAGTAACTATATGACTTTGGAATATAATTGCCGGCATGCTCACAGCTAATTATAATTTTGCTTTTTCCCATACCACAAACATTTCGTTATTAGCCAAACAGTCGGCCAGCTCTTGATAAACCAATTTGATGTTATCCTCAGAATACACATTGTCCAGCACTTTTAATATTCTGCTGGCCAGCGTGCCTTTATTGATTATTGTAGTTATGGTTTCTTTCCATGGAGCCATTTCATCTGGGTAAGCTTCAGACACTTTAGCAAATATGTGTCTCCAAACTTCTTTGGCCTCTATGTTTTCTTTATCAATACCAAAAACCTGTAAATACTCCTTGTTGTCTATTATGGCTGACTCTGCATTGCGCATAGTCTCTTGTAAAATTTCATTCAACGGTTCAGCCTCCCACAATTGTTGATCATGAAAACCAATAAACTTCTCATTCACCAACATTTTTAAGGTGTTGACAATAAGTGCCACTATTGACATGTCAGCTTTAGGGCATTCCTGAATGTCCATGATCCTGATCTCGATACTTCCCCGGTCAAATCTCGCAATAGCGCCCCTTGAGTTCACCCAAATCGGATCCAAAATATCATCGGTATTGTACTTGGCAATATCATGCACTATTTTATCGTAGATCAGCTTATGATATTGTCTTTTAGAAAAAGCCCGTTCAGGAATCACCTTACCTGTCAAAGAAGGAATTACACGCTGATTCTTCTGATAGTAGTCCATCCTCTTATCAAGAAAGCCTGTATTCTTACCGCCCAATATTGGTGAGCTGGCAGCAATAGCCGGTATCAGAGGTAATATCAGCCTGATGGCCGCATGGAGCTTAGCAAACTCGGCATCATCATAAAACGGCAAGTTGATATGTGTGCTTTGCAGATTTGACCAGCCGTGGCCTTTGCAATTAAACATCTTATTATACAGCTCATAAACCTCATTATTATCGTGTGGCCATAAGTGTGTATCCTTTGCCGGATCCATCAACGGGTGAGCGGCAGAAGGCAACAATTTTGCATCGAAGCCAGCAAGATGCTTATTCAACACCTTCACATTTTCTGCAAAGGCATCGGCCATCATCTCCAGATCTGCCTCTGGCTTGGTGCATTTTATTTCCACCACATGCAGCACCAATTCATTGGACCATGTTACCTCTTTGTTTTCAATATCACTGACATACTCACCCTTGATTTTTTTAAAAACATCATCAGTAATCGGTCTGGTAGATAATGAATTTTTATCTACAATCATGTATTCAAGCTCTATTCCATAAGCCTGAAACAAATGTAATCTCGAACTGCTCATTATTTTTCTAGTCTTTCTACGAACGTTTCCATAATCTTGGTGTAAAGGCCGTTTTTCAACACCCTGTCCTCTATACCAGCATCTATACTTGGATTATCGTTAATCTCGATAACATAAAACTTACCGTTAACTTCCTTAATATCAACTCCATACAATCCATCACCAATAAGTGAAGTGGCTTTCAAAGCCAAATCAATCAGAGCCCATGGCGCATCTTCAACGGCAACAGTTTCACTTTTCCCATCACGGTGCTGGTTGTCCTTTTTCCAGTTGATAATCTGCCAGTGGTTCTGCGCCATAAAATAACGGCAAACATATAGCGGCTGCTTGTTGATGACACCCACTCGCCAGTCATAGGTAGTAGGCATAAATTCCTGCACTATCAAAAGCTCAGACTTCTGAAACATATCTTTCAATGTGGCGTGCAATTCCGCATCGTCTGCTACTTTCTTCACCCCTTTTGAGAATGAACCGTCAGGCTGTTTTATTACCATAGGGTATTTAAAAGTATCAGGGATAATCTGATGATCCTTTCTTATAATATGGGATTTAGGAACTGCTATTTTATTGGCCACTAAAAGCTCATGCAAATACACTTTGTTGGTGCATCTTAGTATCGATCCTGGGTCATCAAAAACCACCAATCCTTCGGCCTCGGCCTTTTTAGCAAAGCGGTAGGTATGGTGGTTCACATTAGTAGTTTCCCTAATAAACAAAGCATCAAACTGCACCAGCTTACCAAAATCGTTTTTGGTGATCATCTCAGTATTAAAACCAAGTTTATCTGCTGCGGCTATAAACTTCTGCAGTGCCTGTGGGCTTGATGGTGGATTAGGATCATCAGGATTAACCAAAATGGCCAGGTCATATTTCTTGCGGGAATATTTCTTGCGCACCACCTTCTTGCCGGTGACATAAAAATGCAAAGCTTCCTGAAGCTTTTTAAATCCAGTTTCATCAAGATTTTTAAGGTGCAGCGGCTTCAGCGACTGAAGCTGCCACTTGTCTTTCTTTGAAAATATAGCCTGAATGATAGGCACCTGAAACAGGTTGAACAGCAAAATGCCGAGCTTGGAATAACTTACGTTATCAACCTGCCCAAAATAGATATTGATACTAACTTTAGAAGAACTCTCGCCCTTTAAAGTATCCTGAATAAGGGTGTCAAACTCCTCGGCATCATCCTTAATAAAAGACGGAAACCTAAAATCCTGCAAAACAGAAATCTCAGGGATAACCTTGTGCGAACGCGCTTCCGCCAATAGTGAGACATAATAGCCTAAGCTTTGGTATTGGTGTGAACGGCAAAGGTTGACGATCATATAATTCTTTGACTCCAGGTATGCGCTGTTGCCAAAATAATCTGATGGAGAAATAATTGAAGCTCCCTCAGCATTTATTTTCCATTTTTCAGGGTTTTCGGTAATAATTAATTTCGGCATTATAGTTCTTTAGGATGAATAATTAACAAATTGGCGTCATAGGTCATTACACCTAACATTATTGAGTTTATAAGTTTATGAAATGTAACAGGATAATGCTGCTTATCACTGATTGGATTGTCCGCCAAAGGATCTGCAACATATACCTCTTTTTGATTATAGCCCTTGATGACAACAAAATGTCCGCTGGGCCTACCTGCTATATCATCATATCTGATTTCAAAATCCCCAATTTCCCTGGGACTTTCATACAAGTATGTAGCACTAAGGCCAGTAAGAATAGGTGTCCCTGTTTCAAGATGTCTTCTTAAAAAACCAGGAGTAAGCTCTTCAAACTTTATCTTACCCCCATTTTGCAAAAATTTCAAATACGACTTAGTAGCTGCTTTTAGCTTTTTGGCTTTGGGCTTGCTCTCAAGTTGTAATCTAAGTTTTTCTGAAAGGTCAACACCAGGTTTAAACCAGGTAGGATCAAAAGTGGTGAGGTTATAGGTATAAATAGTAACCTGATAGCCTCTTTCCAGCGCATGATTGCCCAGGGTAACCGCGATGGTTCCTCCTGTTTTTAGCTGTTTGACCTGCCCTATAACATCTGTCAATTTTATATCATCATGATAATATTGATAAACTGCCTGCAAGCAGGTAGGCCCACAGGTAACATCATCAGGCTGTTTTCGGATGTTAAGTGAAAGTATTGTTTTATGGTCGTTTGATATCATTTGTATATCTTCAATAGACCTAAATAAGACGCACGCAAAATAAAAAGTCACTCATGCTCAATAGAAATTTATCAGATGAAGAGATCGTATTATTGCTGAGGACAGATGGTAACTCAAGGTACTTTACCCTAATTGCCGAAAGGCATGAAAAATCGATTTTAAAAAAATGTTTTTCCTATACAAAAGACGAAGATGCGGCTGAAGATTTGTGTCAGGAAATACTGATAAAGCTCTTTTTGAAGATTAAAGATTTTAAGGGCGATTCCAAATTTTCTACCTGGCTTTTTTCAGTAGTTCATAATACCTGCATTGACTATTTGCGAAAAAACAAGAAAAATGTTCAGAAGGTGATATCTGACAAAATGAAGGACGAGGTAGCTGAACTTATAGACGGTGTGGATGAAATTCCAGAGGAATTGTCAGAGAAAATATTATTTGAACTGCTGGATGCTATGACTCCTGAAGAAAAACTTTTGCTTTTGATGAAATACAAGGAAAAGCATCATGTGAAGGATATTCAAGCAGCACTACATCTCTCAGAAAGTGCCGTGAAGATGAGATTGAAAAGGGCCAGGGATAAGATCAACGTTTTATATGAGACATATAAAAAACCTTCTCCCTGACCCCCAATCTATATTTATATCTTCTTTTGAAGTGCCTCTATTTTAGCTTGAGCAAAAGTGTTACCCAATGACTGGGATTTTTTATACAATTCCAGGGCTTCCTGATAAGTCTCTTTTCTTTTCTTAGGGGCTAACTTGGTTCTGTCAGCAGCCAATTCCATAGCCTCACCTCTTGCAAAGAACGCATCTGCTTCCGATACTTCAGCTTTGATCATTAGCTCCTGCATCTTAGCCTCAATAAGTGCCAATTCCTGCTCCTTGATCATGATCATCTCATTCTTGTCTTCAATTTCAACAGACTGTAGGTTTACCTTTGAAATCAACCCCTGGTTTTCTTCCTGAAACAAAGCCACCTGATTTTGCAAATTTGTAATCTCAGTGTTCTTTGAAACCAGCTCTTTTTGAAGCTTCCTGACCAATGCCGAATAAGAAGTATTGTTCTTTTCCATATCAGACAATTGCTTACGCGTATCTTTCAGGTACTGCTGGATACCTTTCATCCTGGTTTCATAATCATCAGGTTTGATCCCCGTTTCAAGGTTTATCCTTAACGAATTTCTTTCTTTGTCGATAGAGTCCATAAGCGCTGACACTTTTGCCAATTGCTCACCTACTACCTTGTCATTCTCAATTTGAATGTTCAGGCTATCCATAGCAGCCTTTAAAGCCGCATTTTCTGTTTCTAATTGCTTGGTGTTACACGAAGCAAAGGCCAATATTAATACTGGCAGAATAAATAATTTTTTCATTTATTATATAAGTTGAGACCATATGACGAGGACATTGAAAAAGGTCACATAATATGAGGAAAATTTTTAGGTAATTATTTATCTAAGGTTCCTGGGTGCCAAAATTGTCAGGTATCTGTCCTAAGAGTTATTATTAGCCATTTAAATGGGTTTCAAGTAAGGAAATTGTAATTTTAATATTATGAAAAATATATACACACTTTTTCTTATCATCCTGATAGCTGCCAGTTGCACAGATAAAAATGATGATGCCCAGTATGTGGTAGATCAGGCCCGACTGGCTGCGGGAAGCGACAAACTGGACATGGCGCAGGTTGAGTTTGAATTTAGAGATCGAGAGTATGGTGTAAAGCGCAAGAACGGAGAATATGAAATGGTCCGCCTTTTTAAAGACTCACTGGATATGATCAGGGATCAGGTTACCAATGACGGATTTCAGCGAGAGGTGAATGGTACTGTCATAGAAGTTGCAGATTCTATGGCATTCAAATACACTAACTCCATCAACTCTGTCATATATTTTGCACTATTGCCTTACAACTTAAATGATGCCGCAGTAATTAAAACCCACCTTGGCAGTGAGACATTAAAGGACAAAGATTATTACAAAATAAAGGTGACCTTTAAGCAAGAAGGTGGTGGCAAAGACTTTGAAGATGAATTTATCTATTGGATAGACAAGGAAACTTATTTTATCGATTATTTGGCTTATAGTTACCTGACCGATGGTGGTGGCATGCGTTTCAGGGAAGCTTACAATCCCCGTACTGTGAGTGGAATAAGGGCATTGGATTATATCAATTACAAACCAAAAACAGATATTAAACTGGATGCTATAGGCAAAGCTTTTGAGACGGGCGAGTTAGAAGAGTTATCAAAAATTGAGCTTATTAATTTTAATGTCGAACTGCTTTAAACCTTCTTACTTTTAATCACTCGAATAATTGTATAAAGTAAAGGTAATATCGATGAAACCTGCAGTATCATAAACCTGATAGCACTGCTTTCTACTTTAAATGTAAAGATCTGTTCTATAGATTTAAGGCAATTATTAAAGCCAATTAGGAGTACAATATTTAATATAAACAGGCACAGAATATTCAACAGCCAACTGTTTGAAGTCTCCCCCATTATCTTTTTGTTATTTGTAAAAATAATCAGGACAATTACCATCAAAGGCAACACCAAGCCATTGAGCGCCTGAGCTGCAATTATTACAGACAGCGGTTTAAAATCCAGCATCCCAAAGAGCATTCCTATAAACAAAACTGATATCCAGGTCATGCGATAAACTTTGTTTTTATCCTGATGACCGATAATAGATGAAGTAATAATGGCTGCTGCCATAGGCGAGGTTATGGATGAGGTAATGCCTGCTGCAAAAAGGCCTACACCCATAAACACAAAAGCCCAATTACCTAAATAACTGCCCAATACATTGGCAACATCTGCAAAGCCACTTTCTGAACTTGCATTGGTAGCCACCAAGAGAATAGCAATTGAAATAATACCGCCAAACAGGACTGAAATGGACAAGCCAAAACGCATATTTGAAAGTACTTCATTTTTTGCAACACCAGCTCCTAAAAACAGATTGTAAGGAACAATGGTAGTGCCGACCAAACCCAATACTATCCAGGAGGCTCCATCAGGAATATTTGGAATTGTTGCGCCCTCTACTACATCACTCCACGAAAGTGGTAATTGAAAAGCTAAAAACAGAAACATTAATCCCATTATGGCTACCAAAATCCCCAAACTGGTGGTTATCAACTTGATGCTACCTTTCCATAGCAATGCACAACAACAAAGGCCTGTAGCCAGTATCAATCCCAACTTGCTGAAGTTCGTAAAGAGCAGTACCCCACTAATTGCCCCTAATATATTTCCGGCCTGATAAGCAGCACATCCTAACACTACAGAAAAGCCAATGAAGTAAACCCCAAACTGGCTTTTGGATTTATTTTTCATGATGCTTCCCAGTCCCTCACCAGATATTATGGTTATTCTTGCTGCCATTTCCTGCAATACAAGGCATGCAATTGTAGAGAAAACCAGCGCCCAGATCAGTTGGGTGCCATATTGGGCGCCAGCAGCAGTAGCTGTTGCCAAAGTGCCTGGCCCAATAAATGCTGCAGATACTATAGACCAAAGGAGTATAGAAGAGATTCTTTTATTCAATTGCATTCATTATCATTTACCTTTCACAGCATTTATTGTATTCATTATCAATATCTTGGCAAAAGATATTGCTTTTCAATCTACTTAAAAATAATTAGTTTTACTTGTTGCTCCCAATTCTACAAATAACACCAAAATTATAAACTATGGTAACTCTCAGGTGGATTTCAAAAGTGTTACTGGCTATAACCTTAGTATTTAGCAATTCGCTATCAAAGGCTCAAACTGGTGTTCCCAGAATTGTCATTAATTCGGGTGGCCATTCAGGCAAAATATTTAATATCCTATACAGTCCTGACGGAAAGCAAATCATCTCTGTTTCTGAAGATAAAACTATTAGAATATGGGATTCACGTACTGGTGAGATGATCAAAAAATTTGAAGCCCAAATAGGTAAAGGTCCAGAGGGCATGTTTTATGCTTCAGCAATCAGCCCTGACGGAAAATACCTGGCGGCAGCAGGATATCCTTCAGCCGCAGAAAAAGGAAATCATATTATTTTGATAGATATCGAAAAAGGTGTTCAGGCAGGAACAGCAGTAGGTCATAGCAATGTAATCAACAGTCTTGACTTTGATGGATCAGGTAAATATCTGGCTTCAGGAAGTGATGACGGCACCATTAATATATGGTCGGTTGAAGAGTCTCATCAAATGCCCTTGAAAGCTACACTTGAAGTGGGTACCCGGGTAACTGGCGTTTCATTTAATAATAAGACACAATCCCTGGCAGTAGCTTCAGATCAAAAGAATGTGTTAGTTTATGATTTGGTTAAGCTTAATGCCGGGGTTTCTAAATTCTCACCGCGGGAGTTAAAAGGCCACAAAGACATTGTGAATAAGGCCGTATATTCTCCAGATGGTAGCTATATAGCCTCGAGTAGTTTAAACAATGAAATGTTTTTATGGAAACCTGACGGAGAGCTGGTGAAGCAGTTTAATAATGAAAAGAATATCATCAACGCTTTAACCTTTTCTTACGACTCAAAAATACTGGTAGCCATGGATGTTTCTGGTGTTGGCCGCAGCTATTCTATTCCCAGTGGAAACAAATTTGCAGACTTCAATGGTCATGATAATACCGTTTTTAGCGCAGACTTTTCTCCTGAATCAGAAACAGGGAATTATATTGTAGCCACGGCTGGCGGAAACAATAATCTTATTTACATATGGAACCCTATTAATGGCCGCTCTCAACAAACCATTAAGGGTCATGGAGGCACTATTTGGGATTTGAGTTTTGGAGAGGAGCTAGACCTTTACATTTCTACTGATCAAACTAATAAAGATCGGGTAGTACATAATTTTAGATTTGATTTCTCCACTTTTGGTATTACCGTAAACCCTGAAGAACCATCCATTGGATCCACTGGCTTTCTGTTAGAAGCCAATAAACTAGTAAAACAAACTGGCATATATACCTTAGAAATAGGCAAGGGCAATGTTATTCAAAATGATGAGTTTGAAGATGGAAGAATACTGGACTATCAGGTAAGGGCCAATGGCAATGTTATCGTTGGAAGCGACTTTTCTTTAAAAGAATATAGTACAAGCGGTGGAATTCTTAAAGAATTTCTTGGCCATACTGGAGGCGTACGAACTGTTACGGTAAGCAAAAATGGTAAGTACATGGCCTCTGGTAGTGAAGATCAAACAATCAAGATATGGAATCTTTATGACAAAGGGGATTTACCAAGTTTAAGAGATGTATTTGAAGCTGAGGATTGGCACGAGTATTTCACTTCTTTGGAAGTAGACTCCCTGACCTATCAAGCATCTGAAGAAGCCTGGAAAGAATTTATAGTTTATCTAAAGTCAGTGGGTGACAAAACCTACAAAGATATTGAAGAAGTATATTCGAACTTAGGTGTGACAACTATTCCATTTGCAAATATGTTTGTTTCCGATCAAGGGGAATGGATAGTGTGGGCACCAGACGGATATTTTAGTTGCAGCTCAAATGGAGCGCAGTATTTTGGTTGGCATATCAATGAAGGTATTAATAAACTAGCTGAATATTATTCTGCAGAACAGTATTTCGATATTCTTTACAGACCCGAAACCATGGTGAAGAGCATGGTGCATGCTAAGCGAGTAACTGATATTTTGAAAGAGGAAGGTGAAAAGATATTTGATTTAACTAAGCTTAATAGACCATCTGCAGCCTTTTTTAACATAAACAATTTAGCGTTCGGTGAGTATAAACAGCTAGATTACCATGATGGCAATTATGATACCCAAAGTAAGACACTGGAATTAGAAGCCGACATTTATGATGGTGGTGGTGGTATAAAAGAAGTAAATATCTATCAAAATAATAAATTGATCCTGATAGATGATGAGTTTGAGACAACTGGCACTCAGGGAAAGCAGTTCCATCGTACTTATTCAGTAAACCTGACCAATGGTAACAATGAATTTAAAATTGTTGTCAAGAACTTCCAGAAAATAGAATCAGCCGGGGATAAGTTGAAAGTGAAGTATGTAGGTGAAATTATGGCAACATCCAGCCTGTATATTTTATCTGTGGGCATAAACACCTATAAAAATCCGGCATATAACCTTAATTATGCCCAACCAGATGCCAAATCTTTTACCAACAAGGTAATTGACAATAGCAGCAAGATGTTTAAGAATGTTCGTAAAACTGAGATTTACGATACTGAAGCCACCAAAGAAAATATCATCAAAGGTTTTGAGTCTATAATTTCACAGGCTAAACCAGAGGATGTATTTGTCTTCTATTATGCAGGACATGGCACTTTAGATGAAGAAAATGATAATGAGTATTATCTGGTGCCAACCAATATCACTAAGTTATATGGTGATCCACAACAGCTGCAGGATAAAGGCATAAGTGCAACAGAACTGAAAGGTTACTTAGCAGAAGTAAAATCACAAAAACAATTAATACTAATGGATGCGTGCCATTCCGGAGGAGCTATCAAGTCTATGGGTGTTAGGGCTGCTGCCTCTGAAGAAAAGGCCATTGTGCAACTAGCCAGAGCATCGGGTGTAGTCATGCTGGCATCCAGTGGTACACAGCAGTTTGCGACAGAATTTGAAGTGTTACAGCATGGTGTATTTACCTACGCCTTACTGGAAGCTTTAGATGGTGCCGCTGACTCTGGTGATGAAAAGGTGACTGTCAATGAGCTGAAAATATATATGGACGAACGTGTTCCTGAATTAAGTAGGCAATATGGAGGTCAGGAGCAATATCCTACAGGTTTTGTGCATGGTAATGACTTCCCTATCAGCATTGTTTATGAAAAGGAGGCTCCGAAAGAGGATGAAGAAGGGGAAAAGTAATTTACCTTCTCCCCTTGCTGCTTTTTTTAGATCGTTTGTAGTTGGCCTTTCTTCGCTTCTTGTTGTTGAATTTCTTCCCTTTAGATTGCTTTTTCTGTGTACCATTATAACGTAAGCTAGGGTTCTTAATATTCCTCAGTCTC
>NZ_JAVJQL010000017.1:0-186627 GCF_040218215.1 Fulvivirga sp. | reverse complement strand
GTTGGTGGTGTTGGTGAACCTGCATAGGTAACATCCACCGTCAGTCCTGCTGGGGTAGTGACTGTCGTGACTGGTTTAGGGTTCGTATCATAAGTCTGGGTTGTATTGCTGATCGCTACGGTAGCTGCAGCTTTATTAATCGTCAGACTGCCTGTATTGCTGCCCTCATAATTCGCATCATTGATGGTCGCCACTATCGCATAAGTGCCTGCATTGGTTGGTGGTGTCGGGGAACCTGCATAGGTAACATCCACGGCCAGTCCTGCTGGGGTAGTGACTGTGGTGACTGGTTTAGGGTTCGTGTCATAAGTCTGGGTCGTATTGCTGATCGCTACGGTGGCTGCAGCTTTATTAATCGTCAGACTGCCTGTATTGCTGCCTTCATAATTAGTATCATTGATGGTCGCCACTATCGCATAGGTGCCTGCATTGGTTGGCGGTGTTGGTGAACCTGCATAGGTAACATCCACGGCCAGTCCTGCTGGGGTAGTAACTGTGGTGACTGGTTTAGGGTTCGTGTCATAAGTCTGGGTCGTATTGCTGATCGCTACGGTAGCCGCTGCTTTATTAATCGTCAGACTGCCTGTATTGCTGCCCTCATAGTTCGCATCATTGATTGTAGCTACGATAGCATAAGTGCCTGCATTGGTTGGTGGTGTTGGTGAACCTGCATAGGTAACATCCACGGCCAGTCCTGCTGGGGTAGTGACTGTCGTGACTGGTTTAGGGTTCGTGTCATAAGTCTGGGTTGCATTGCTGATCGCTACGGTGGCTGCAGCTTTATTAATGGTTAAATCAAATGATTGGGGTACTGACTCGCCATTGGCTGTAGCAGTAATTTCAAAACTAAACATGCCAGTCTCGGTTGGAGTGCCTGAAACTGTTCCTGTTCCATCGGAATTATCTATAAAATTCAGCCCTGCAGGTAATCCACCTGGCATAAGAACCAACATGATAGGGTCTCCATCATCGTCAGATGCAATAATATTTACAGAATAAGGGCTGTTATACTCTCCATTAGGTACCGTAGTGGTAACAAAGCTCGGGGGAACAAACCCAAAAATTGGGGTCGTCAGCAGCAATACATTAAGAATGATTAATAAAGCCCTCACTATGATTTTTTAATTATAGACAACCAACAAATACAAATGTAAGATTTACATAAAATATCAACTTGTAAAGCTAATATTTTATGTGTTAAAATTCATTTTTTTACATATCCTTCTAATTTTGACATAGTTTTGACATTATGACTGAAATCTTCTTTTGGATAGGTATTTCCATTGTCCTGTATACGTATTTAGGCTATCCGGTAATCCTTTTTTTTCTGGTAAAATTAAAAAGATTAAAAAGCACTGTTATGCACCCTGAACCAAGTGAAGAGCAATTACACGATCTAACGCTGGTTATACCTTGCTATAATGAGGAGGATTATATTGAAGAAAAAATAAAAAATTGCCTTGAGCTTAACTACCCGCCAAATAAGCTTAGCATTTTATTCGTAACTGATGGGTCGGATGATGGCACAAATGAAGTTATAAAAAAATATCCAGAAGTAACCTTGTCATACAATCCGGAAAGAAGAGGTAAGAATGCGGCCGTAAATAGAGTAATTAAAACCATAAAGACACCTATTGTAGTATTTTGTGACGCCAATACCATGTTAAATAAAGATGCCTTGTATAACATCGCCCGTCACTATCAGAATCCAAAGGTGGGTGGTGTGGCTGGTGAGAAACGTGTTGAATCAGCAGATGCAAGTGCTGCTGGGACAGAAGGTGCTTATTGGAAATATGAAAGCAGGCTAAAAACCTGGGATTCAGAGTTAAATACTGTGGTTGGTGCGGCAGGAGAACTATTCTCTATCAGAACTGAACTTTATGAAGAAGTTCCGAAGAATGTGCTTATTGAGGACTTTAGGCTGTCAATGAATATTGCCAAAAAAGGCTTAAAAGTAGTTTATGAGCCTGACGCCTACGCAGTGGAGACGGCCTCGGCATCTATTGAAGAGGAATATAAGCGCAAAGTGAGGATTTCAGCCGGGGGATTAAGGGAGGTAGTTTATTTTATGCCCTTGCTTAACATTTTCAAATATGGGATGCTAAGCTTTCAATATGTATCTCATAGAATGTTAAGATGGACCTTAGCCCCTCTTTCCCTGGTTATTGTTTTAATAACCAATATTTTATTGGCAAAGGATGGTAATTTATTCTTTATTTCGATCTTAATCGCGCAACTGGTTTTTTACATCATATCACTCATTGGGCATTTTTTAAGGGGAAAAGATGTTAAAATCAAAGGCTTTTTCATCCCCTATTATTTTACTTTCATGAATGCATCAGTATTTATGGGGTTAGGCAGGCTGATTGGTGATAAGCAAAGTGTAGTATGGGAAAAGGCCCAACGAATGAAGAAGGATTGATGTCATGGGTACTATTTACTAACTAACAATCAAGAATAAAAAACAATTTTGACAGACATAACTGAAAGCACATTCATAAAGTCAGGCACTGAAATAATCAGAATAAATTTCACTGACATCCTCTATTTGGAAGGTATGAAGGACTACGTTATGTTTCATCTAAATGACAATAAGCATATCGCCTATTATACATTAAAATCACTAATTGAAAAATTGCCTGATGACTTTATGCGAATTCATCAATCATACATCGTTAATATCAACAAAATTGAAAAAATTAAGGATAATCACATATATATTAAAGACAAGGTTATTCCTATTTCCAAAAGCTATAGAGACTGCCTGAAAGGGCGTGTTAGTAAACATTTTCTATAGCCAATCGAATTTTTCATTCCATCCTTCTAACAGAGTAGGTCAGTTATCGAAAAGAATATTTAATTCAGCTTATCAATCCTACATTGGTGTCAAAAAAAGGATATGAATGTAGGTTTTATAGGAACAGGATGGACAGACCGTGTCCAAATCAGCACATATCAATTAGCAGGGTTAACTCCCTACGCGATCAGCTCAAGATCTGAAACTAAAGGGCAAGAATTAGTTAAAAAATTTAATCTTAAAGTTAATTATACGAACTGGAAGGAGCTTATCTGTGATGTCAATGTAGACATTATAAGCATCTGTACTCCAACTTACACTCATTTTGATATAGCCAGTTTTGCCATTAAAAACAATAAAATGGTAATATGTCAGGCTCCTTTTATGTCTGCTCAAGAAGTGAAAAGTTTAATCGAGCTGAATAAAAAGCATTCAAAAACTAAAGTCTATATTGATTTTGAATTGAGGTTTACACCAGCAAGACAAAAGCTGAAGAAGATGTTAGAGCAAAACTTTATTGGCAGAGTTTTTCACTCTGAAATTACCTATAAGAAAAATTTCAGCTTACCAGAAGACACTACCTGGTCCTGGGAGCATGATCTTGAAATGGGTGGTGGTATGTTAAACATAGTTGGAGATGCACTTATTGATCTAGCTGGATTTTTATTAGGAGAAATGAAATCAGTTTACGCCAGTACATTTATTATACATAGCAAAAAGAAAAGTGACACTAAATTTAAAAAAGCCTCTGGAGATGACTTTGCAAGATTAATATTAGATTCTAAATTGAATGGAGAAATTGAGGTGCTAGCGAGCGGTGTACATGGTGAAAATGAAGGAATGAATGTGATAATTAGAGGGACTGAAGGAATCTTGAAAATTGACAGTTATGACAAATTATGGCATTTGAGAAATGATGAAGAGAAGTGGCTCCCAATCAATCTAAAATTAGATTTACCTAAACATATGCCCGAAGATTTAAAAAACTACCCCTATGCGGTTGGCACCTACTTCTTCGGCAAGTCTATCGCACTCGGATTAGCCGATAATTTATCACACGCATGTGATTTGAAGCAGACATTAAAAATGCAGCGAATACTTGATGCTGCTCATAAAAGTAATAAGCTCAAAAAACCAATCTTAATAAAGTGAAACCGTTAATTACGCTAATTACCATATCAACAATAATCACCACCAGTTGTGACAAGCAACCAAAACATGAATACCCTACATCAAAAACAGAAATGATTAATAATATTTACTATGGGGAAATGCGAGAAACAATGACAAACGATTATCCCAAGTATTTATCCACTATAAAGGAGCTCGTAGCTTTAAATGAGAACAATCCATTTTTTCAATATCATTTAGGACGAGCTCAATACCTGGTAGGTAATTCAAATAAGGGTTTTGATGCCATTAAAAAACACGTTAGCCAGATTCAGACCTTAGAATATGTAGTTTCTGATTCTTTGCTAATTGCAAATATTGAAACTGATCAAATCAAGCAATTACAAAGCACATATTCAAATGGCAAACTAGAGAAAACCGAGCAAGTGGCTTTTGAGTTACCTCAACAAGGATTTACTGCAGAAGGTCTTACTGTAAACCCAATTTCAAAATCCATTTATCTGGGAAGTATCAGGTTGGGTAAAATCATAGAAATAGACAGCTTAGGAAATATTACCGATTTGATAAGTGAGCATCAATTTGATATAGAGAACATACTTGGATTAGAAATAGATCAACGAGGAGAATACCTCTATGCCTGTGGTGAATACACTGATTCAGCTACTCAGCAACTTAAAAGTGGTGTTTTTAAATTTAACCTCACCAATGGACAACTGAAGCAGAGGTTCTTACCTAATGACACTTTAAATCATGAGTTTAATGATTTAACAATTGTTAATGACGAAGTATATGTTTCCGATTCTAAATCAGGTGGGTTGTACAAAATCAAAAATGATCAAATGACTTTATTGATCGATCAAAATGAATTGAGTTTGACAAATGGAATAACCAAAACACCCGAAGGCAGGTTTTTATTTATAGCTGATATGTTTTTTGGTGTTATGAAATATGATCTACAAAAAAATGAGCACAAATGGTTAAAAATGCCCGATCATTTCACCCTTACTTCTATTGATGGTTTGACATACCATAAAGGCGGATTAATTGCTCATCAGTTCACATTGAACGGAATTTATTATTACACCATAGAAGATGATTCTATTACTCAAAAAACAACAATCTCCCATGGACATCCATTATTAAAGGATCACACCACCGGTGATGTGCTTGGAGGCATTTACTATTTTATAGCCAATAGTGATATTGATATTTTGAATAGATATGGCAATGATGTTTCTGCTGATAGTTTAAATAATACTTTTATTCTAAAACAGGAACTTTAAAATCAACAATTCATAACCCATTCTCCTACTATAATTATCTATTTTAGAGAGTAAAATATTTCAAAAATGGTTTATATGACAGAATGAGCAGTTCACAAACAATAAAATGGGGAATAATAGGATGCGGAGACGTAACAGAAGGTTTCTAGTTGTAGCAGTAATGAGTAGAGATAAGCAAAAGCTAAAGGACTACGCCCAAGGACATCAGATTGATCAACTATGATAAAAACCAGCACTCTTCATGTTTTACTAACTATAACTCTATTAACCCTTATCAACCCTTGCATTGCTCAGTTTAAGGTAAGCGGCATTGTTATGGAATCAGGTACTGATAGAGCACTAATTGGCGTAACTATTATTTCAAAAAGCAGCGAAAAAGGTGCAACAACAGACATTAATGGCCAATTTGAATTGGAATTACCCTTACCGGACTCACTATTAATAAGTTATATCGGTTACAAATCGATTAGAGTAAAGGTCACCGAGAGTGTTAGTCTAAACTTGCAACTAGAAGTCGATACGAAACAGCTCAATGCCATAGAAATTACAGCTCCCAAAATCATCGAGCTAAAGCTTCCTGCCTCATTTATGCAAATTCCGAAAGAGCATTTAAACCGTGACAACGGAACTACCATTGTACCAGCATTAAACAGGATAACAGGAGTTTATATGCACTCAGGAGCACTGAATACCAATAGAATTACTATCAGAGGTATTGGCAATCGTTCTTTATTTTCTACAACTAAAATAAGGGCCTATTTGGATGATATTCCCCTAACTACCGGTGATGGTGAAACGACCATTGAAGACATTGACCTGAGTCTCATCCAAAAGGTAGACGTGTGGAAAGGGCCAACAGCAAGTTTGTATGGAGCAGGTTTAGGGGGTATGATTCATTATAAAACCAGAGATCAGGAAAACTTTATGCCTACTGCGGTAAGTACAAAATTAACGGCAGGCTCGTATGGTTTAATTAGAAATGTCTCTGAGCTCAATTTCACGAATGATGGCAAAACGCTGAATACTGTATTGAATTATAACAACACGTCAAGCGATGGGTATAGAGACAATAATGAGTATGACCGGGAGTCTATTGCTCTTATTGGTAAGTCAATTTCAGGAAAGTTTGGTAAAACTACTTTATTCGGAAGTTTTACAAAATTAAAAGCCTTTATTCCAAGTTCTATTGACAGGGATGACTATGAAAATAGTCCTCAAAATGCGGCCTTCACCTGGGGCAGCATTAAAGGTTTTGAAGATTATACTAAGGTGATCTCGGGGCTGTCTCATGAAATTAAAATTGCCGAATTAACTGGCCTGGAGATCAGAAATAGAACAAGTCTATTTTATACCAATAGAGACGCTTACGAATCCACTCCCTTTAATATTCTGGAAGAGAATTCATCAACTTATGGATTACGAAACGTAATTGAACTGCAAAAACGAGATGACTCAAAAACCAATCTGCCAATTTTGTCTATAGGTATAGAAACGTTTTCAGAAAACTATGATTGGGAGACTTTTGAAACCAATAATGGTTTGAAAGAAGCTCCATTGAGTGATAATGAAGAGGAGCGTAAATATATCAACCTCTTTGCTCAATCGTACTTCGAGATTAGTACTAAAGCAACATTATTTGCCGGCATAAATTTTAACAATACGTCCTATGATTACAAAGATTTTATAAAGTCTGACGGGCTTGATAAATCAGGAAATTATGGTTTTGACTATATAATATCACCGCATTTAGGCTTTAATTATCAATTCAACAATAATGTCGCCTTATTTTCCACCATCAGCCATGGGTTTTCACCACCATCACTTGAGGAAACACTTACTCCAGAAGGAACCATTAATCCAGACATACAAGTAGAAAAAGGATGGAACTATGAATTAGGAGCTAGAGGAAACATTGACTCAAAATTTACCTATGAATTGACCGTTTACACAATGCAGATAAAAGATCTTTTAGTAGCCCGTAGGGTGAATGCGGATCAATTTATTGGCGTTAATGCTGGTGAGACAGAACATAATGGGCTTGAGTTGTTTGTAGCCTATGAAGTGATAAAAAACAGGAACTGGCAAATGACGCCTTTTATTTCATATACCTACTCAGATTATACTTTTAAAGAGTTTGTTGATGAGGATAATGATTATTCTGGGAATAATCTTACAGGAACTCCACCACACCAGCTAAGTGCAGGTGTTGACTTTAATTCTGCTATTGGTTTTTATGGTAATATCAACTTCAAGTATGTCGATGCTTTTCCAATGCGCGATGATAATTCCATTGATTCAGAAGCTTACCAAATAGTCAGGGCTAAAATTGGCTTTCAAAGAAACTTATCAACCAAATGGAAGATAGATGCGTCTTTCGGAATTGATAATGTATTTGATGAAAAGTATGCATCAATGATTCTAATCAATGCTGGTAGTTTTGGCAACAACCCTCCTCGCTACTATTACCCGGGTCTACCCAGGAATTATTTTGGGAGTTTGTCTATTTTATATCAACTCTAAAAGATTGAAATTTAAGCAGAGATACAGCAATAAAAAAAGCTGTAACTCATTGAATTATAGCGTTCACTTAGATATCACATAAAACACAAGATTATAGGTTCATTATTCCTTGTGAAATCTACTAACTCTTATCCCTTTCTCATCTTTAATAATGATGTTATATATACCAGGCCGAAGTTCGCTTACATCTAACTCCTTTAAAGGCATATTTACTGTGATTGATTTTATGATTTTACCCTCACTATTTACAATTGATATATGCGATATACCTTGGGAGGGATCATTTATTAGTAATTTACTCGTAACTGGATTTGGATAAACAAACAAATCAAGTGGCATTATAGAATCTGTTAATCCTGTTACTTTAACTATTTCAAATGAATGCCTAACCGGATCTGCAGGCAAATATCCCTCATTACCTTCTTGAGAAGCTTCTACGATGACCACTCCCACTCCTTCAAAATTTATAACATTGCCATTCAAAGACGCAGGTCCGTCTATCACACTAAAAGTAACATTCAAATTCGAAGAAGTGGTAGCCAGCAATGTTAAACTTCCCTGATCAATATCTTGATCTTCAAGTGAATCAAAAAATATTGTCTGACCTAATTTGTCTATACTTCTATCACAGTCATTATCCTTTCCATCAGGTAATGTAGGAGCCTCTGGGTAAACATTTTTATCCAAATCATCACAATCAGTATTATCCAAAACATAATTTAAAGGTTCTGTGCACTGAACCAAAGTGTTGGATGCATCTCCATAACCATCTCCGTCTGTATCGGCATACCATATAGACGCTGGATTGATAGCTGCCGTGGAATCATCACAGTCGTCATTACTAATTACATAACCATCAGGCTGATCACATTGAACTAGTCTATCTACAATGTAGCCATAGCCATCACCATCATTGTCAACATACCAAATTGTTTCAGGATTTATAGCTGCATTAGAATCATCACAATCTGTATTATCGACTACATAACTAGCAGGCTGATCACAGCTTATTAATGTATCTTCTATATCTCCGAAACCATCACCATCCTTGTCTGCATACCAAACCGCACCCGTGTTGATTGCCACATCAATATCATCACAATCCGAATCATCTAAAACATATCCTGTTGGTTTAATACATTGAACCAAAAAAACCGAACTATCTCCATAGCCGTCTCCATCAGCATCAGCGTACCAAACAGATTCAGGATTTATAGCTGCATTAGAATCATCACAATCTGTATTATCTAAAACATAATTCAAAGGCTGTGAGCACTGAACTAAAGTACTAGATGCATCTCCATAACCATCACCATCTACATCTGCATACCAAATTGTTGAACATTGCATTTTCCACATATCATTTAGCGCTCCTTTAAACCCAAAACTATCCAATCCACTTCCTCCAAAAAGCCAAATATTTCCTGAGTTATCCTTCCAACTGACCGCCAAGGTTCGTGCTCCAGGTTCATTATCAGAACTAGACACACCTTTCAAACCATAGTTTCCAATAGCATTATATAAATCACTTCCACCTACCCAAGTCCAATTCACTCCATCATACTTCCATAAGTCATTATAAATCCCTTCACCTGAAGCATGGCCGTAACCACCAAATAACCAAAGGTTATCCGAAGTATCAACCCAAGACATTGAACCTTCCCTAGCACCAGGAACATTGCTAGAGTTAGGTTCTTCTTTTGTTCCGTAAGACCCTGGCACATCGCGAATATTACTCCCACTTACCCATGTCCAACTGCTACCATCAAACCTCCACAAATCATTCAAACCTCCTGTACGACCTTCTGAATCAAACCCATCGCCTCCAAAAAGCCAAAAGCTGCCAGAACTATCCGTCCAGCCTACAATTCTATCTCTAGCTCCTGGCACATTCTCTGAATTAGCAATCCCCTTAGTTCCATAGATTCCAATTGCATCTGGAGTGTTACTTCCACTTACCCATGTCCAGTTTGTACCATCAAATTTCCATAAGTCATTTAACTTCACCTGAGCACCTGTATCATCATATCCAGTGCCTCCAAAAAGCCAAAGATTCCCAGATAAATCCAGCCAAGCGACTGAACCAATACGCGAGCCTGGCACATTAGAAGCTGCTACTACACCTTTTTCTCCATAATCACCTAATGAGTTAACCTCTTTACTTCCACTTACCCATGTCCAATTTACACCATCATATTTCCATAAATCGTTCAACCAGCCTCTTTCTCCATATTCATCAACACCACTACCTCCAAAAAGCCAAAGATTGCCAGAAGTATCAAACCAACTTATCGCAAATGACCGTGCACCAGGTATATTACTAGGCTCCGTAATATTCTGTATTCCATAGTTTCCTGCAGTATTTGCACGATCACTTCCACCTATCCAAGTCCATCTCATTCCATCGTATCTCCATATATCATTAAGTGCCCCATGACCTCCGTGGCCATCTGTGCCATAACCCCCAAAAAGCCATAAATTTCCCGAATCATTAGTCCAGCTAATACCACCTGCTCTAGCTCCCGGTATATTGTTGTCTACTGCCACTCCTTGAGTTCCATAAACACCGGGTGAATATTGAGTACTACTTCCGTTTATCCAAGCCCAACCGGTTGCATCAAATTTCCATAAGTCATTTAAAAACCTAGTAGGGCCTTCACCTGAGTACCCCAACCCTCCAAATAGCCATAAATCACCAGAAGAACTTACCCAATTGGCTGCAGGTCGCCTTCCTCCAGGTTCATTATTCTCATCAGAGACACCTTTCTCACCATAACTACCTAGTGCTTTATTGGTTTTACTGCCACTCACCCATGTCCAGTTAGCACCATCAAATTTCCATAAATCATTTAAGTAATCGGTTGATGGGTTCTCATCAAAGCCCAGGCCTCCAAAAAGCCAAGAGTTTCCAAACTGATCAGTCCAACCTACTGCCATGTGTCTAGCTCCAGGTTCATTTGTAACAGCGGGCACACCTTTATCCCCATAATTACCTGTACTGTAGGTGGTGTTACTTCCTGATACCCATGTCCAGTTAGCTCCATCAAATTTCCATAAGTCATTTATAATTCCTGAGGCTGAACCTCCAAAAAGCCAAAAATTCCCAGATCCATCGCTCCAATAAGCGGAAGAACTTCTTGATCCGGGAACATTATTAGCATCTGCTACACCCTTTGTCCCATAAACTCCTACACTATTTACCGTACTGCTTCCGTTTATCCATGTCCAATTAATTCCATCAAATTTCCACAGATCATTTAAGCGTCCAGATGAATTAGATTCACCATAACCTGCTCCACCAAATAACCATAGGTTTCCTGAATCATCTACCCAACCCGCTGAGGAACTTCTTCCACCAGGCACATTATTTGTATCACCAGTACCTTTAACACCATAATTTCCAGGCTCGCCTCGAAATTTACTACCGCTAATCCATATCCAATTCGTTCCATCAAATTTCCAAAGGTCATTTAGCCTTCCTAGAAATCCGTCTGAATCATAGCCATATCCGCCAAATAGCCAAAAGTCTCCTGAACTATCAAGCCAACCTACTGAGCCGAGTCGAGCACCTGGAAAATTATTGGAATCAGCGACTCCTATATCTCCATAATTGCCGCTAGCCTTAACTTCATTACTTCCACTAACCCAAGTCCAATTTGTCCCATCGTACTTCCAAAGGTCATTTAAATAGCCACTTACCCCAAAAGCATCATAGCCTTGACCTCCAAATAACCAGAGGTTACCAGAGGCATCTGCCCAACTAACAGCATCTTGCCTAATCCCAGGCACATTATCCGAATCTGGCACCCCTTTAACTCCATATATACTTGTGTAAGGATGAACCTCACTTCCTCCCTCCCAAGACCATTGGATTTCTTGTGCATTCAGCTCTGCGAAAAAAAATGTAGAAATTAAAAGAAATGATAATTTTAACAGGTCTATTAAAGTATTCTTCATATCGTAATCAACTTCTTTTTGGTTTAAAGAAGTAACAACTAGTTTAGTGTTTTTCTGTATATCTATTCCGATATTTAATTGTTTCTAAAATAGATCATTTTCAATTTATATTCTCGATAAGAATATAATATTTTTTTATACTTTTTGCAGTTTATTTTACTTCGAGTTAAAAACACCCATAGAATTAAACTCTAAGAAAGATATTGAAGTGGGGTTTATGTTTAAAAACTGATATCTCTTTTATGATTTAACTATCATAAACCAAATTTTTCATTGACGTTTCGAATAAAGATTTTGATACTGAATTTATTACAAAAACATATAAACCCCCTCCGTTCGATCACCTCGTAAAAAATTGTTTTATCATAAAATTGTGGATTCTGCACCCTATTTAGTGTGATTTTTTTCCACTGCTATGACCCTATACTTCTTATTACAGTGAGTATGTGATTTGGCATGATTTTGATTTCTACAAAAACAAGCTCGAACAACTAAATATTATTATGTTATGGAAGCAACAATAAAAAATTTAGCACAGAAGGTTATGGTAGGTTTAGTAATAGGACTGGTGTTGTCAGCATGTTCAATCACCACAACCTCCGTCATCACTGATTATGATAGAGATGCCCAGTTCAATTCTTATCAAACCTTTTATTGGTCTGATGATTTTCAAATCGAAAATGGAAAAACTAATGACCCCCTCTTCTACAATACGCTGATAAAGAAGCGGCTAAAAGTGGCCATTACTGATGAGATGAAAGGAAGAGGGTATGAATTGAATGCAAAAGACCCTGATTTGCTCATAAACTCTCATGTTGTAGTACAGCAAAAAAGTACGAGTCAAAATAATTATCCTTATTATGGATATTATGGATTTTACAGGGGTTATAATACAGGATCGATGACCACAACGCAAGAAAGAGAGGGAGCTCTCATAATTGAATTGATTGATAAGGACAGACACCAGTTAGTATGGCAGGGTTATGCCCCAAATGTTCTTCAAACTAATACAGAAGATAAGCAACGAGAGATTCGAGAAGCTGTTTCTAAGATATTTGCCAAGTATGAATACAGGGTCGACAAATAAATTAGTATTAGACACCTAATTTAGAACTGTCACATTAATACGTAACTTACCTTAATTGACTAGGCAATAGCAGTTATATGATGTCTTTGGTAAATCAAATAAGCTGCTATATTTTTTATCAATTTCATCAGCTTTCATCATATTTCAAAGTGGTAATACCATCTAACTAACCAGTAATTATTTTGTGAGTTTGTCAATTAGCTATTTGCTATGAAATGGCTTTTACGGGTACGGACAATTGATAACAAAAAAACGCTGTATTCCAAGGGTTTACAGCGTTTTAAGAACATTTCGAAAGTATCTATCAATACACTTGATTATCTGTGGTTAATGAAAAATTAAGGTGAAACTATTATTAGTCAACCATTTTTCCCGTTTTAACTAGTTCTCCTTTGAAAGGTCGATAATGGTCTCAAATTTTAAACTGTCCAATTCTTCAACTGTTTCCCACTGTCCAAATTGATTTAACCTCTGGAGCTTATATTTCCCAACACCATTTTTCCAACCTTCATACGGTGTCCAGTAAATTCTGCTTTTGTAATTATCGGTTTCCCTCTGGAGCAAGATAGAACTTCCCAGGTTACTTAGCTGCGCTTCTATGTCGCACGTGTTTACGACCCTCACCTTGTAAGAATATTTTCTTGACTGTACATCTACACTTTCATCGTAATAACTGGTTATACCAGATGGTACTTGATCAACAATCTCAAAGTCATCTGAGTCTCCCCGTAATACTTCATAATAAACCACTTTGTCCGGTCCAATTTCAGGCTCCTTCCATTCGGTATAAGTGTATTTATCATCTACTACCGTAGTTCTTGCTATTTCTACTTTTTGATCCAGAAAAACATTCTTAAGTAGTTCCACTTTGGTAGAATTACTTTCTGAAAAATAGTCCTTACCATTTAAATTGACTGCCATTATTTTATAGTGATATTCTCCGGGGCATAAATCCTCAGACTCACGAAACTGACTTGATTTACTGTCAATTCGGTATATCTCTTTCCAATCATCCGTACTGCTTTTTCTAAAAATCGCGTACGAGTCAAAGGTATGTCCCTGATAATGCTCCCAGCTTAGTTGAATATCACCATCAATAATACTTCCTTCAACATATATTGATTTATACTGTGTAAGGGCATCCAGTCCGGCAGGCTCCTGGCAGTATACATGTGATTGCAGTTTATAGAAATATGAAGTTTCGCTTGTATTAACCTCGAAATCACGATAGCTCATAAAGTCTACAGATTTCAGCGTGTCAAAAGGCTCATAGTTATTGGCTAAGTCACTTTTTCTGTATACCACATTATATTTAAAATTATTTGAAGTGTAGGGGCCGCAATCCATTTCAATAGCGTTTTCATTAAAAACCGAGAGTTTGAATACCTGGGGCTGAATTAACCTGGTAGTATCGTACGCCATGATAGGTTTATTTAGATCCACACTTTGGCTACAAAGCCCTTCATTTGTCACCAATAATGATATTTGATATTCGCCAGGATTGTTAAATACATGAGAGGGCTCAAACTGATTAGAGGTAGTCCCATCACCAAATGACCATTGATATGTTGCATTCTGTAGTTCACTACTTTCATTAACGAGGTTGATACTAACAGGCAAACAATAATTGTAATCCTGCACATTGATTGCCGCCTCCGGTGTTGGGATAATGACCAACGAGTCATATTGAACCAGTTGTTGACATCCTTCAATATCAGTAGATAATAGTGACACATTGTATATGCCAGGTGCGGAATATTGATATTTAGGGTTTCTAATTGTGGAAGTATTACCGTCTCCAAACAACCATTCCCAATTTACTGCTGTATTTGACTTATCATCAAACTGGATGCTATCAGGATGGCAAACTACAGAATCAGACAAAATGATTTTAGACCTGGGGCCTGTCACAGTAACACTATTTTCAATAAATAAAGTATCTGAGCAGTTAAATTCGTTTTTGACAATTAAACTAACATTATATTGATCCGGCTCATTATAAATATGAATTGGGTCTTTATTAGTTGATGTAGATCCATCACCAAACAACCACAGATAACTATCGGCATTTTCAGAGTTATTGATAAATTTTACCAATAATGGAGCACAAGTGGACTCATCTATTTGGGTCGAAAAATTGGCTTTAACATCATGGACTGTAATCAAGCTTTCCTTAGCCATACGCATTTCACACCCACCTGCGCTTCTTGATATCAGGCTTACGGTGTATACACCAGAGGTGGAATAGTGATGAACCGGGGACTTCTCTTCAGACGTATTGCCGTCTCCAAAATCCCATGTCCAGGAAGTGGAATTAGATGATTTATTATTGAAGGATATTTCTTCATTTAAACAACTGTTTTTGGCACTGATGTCAAAATCCACTTTAAGCAAAGGGTCTAATGTTTTAGATTTGGTCAAACTGCACCCTTCAGCATTAGTAACCTTTAACGTTACAGGCTTAGTCGGGTAAGTATTATAAGTGTGTTCTACATTTTGGGATGATGATAAACCCCCATCCCCAAAATCCCACGACCAGGAAACAGCATTTACACTTCTATCTGAGAAATTTACACGCAAGGGAAGGCATATGTCTTCAAGTGTAAATGAAAAATCGGCCATCAAAGAGTCTACCTTAATAATCTCCTTTAAAAGCATAGTATCCTGGCACCCATTTATTGAGGATACTAACGAAACATCATAAACTCCTGAATTATATGTAGTAGTCGGCTCAAACTGATCGGAAGTAACTGAGTTACCAAAATCCCATGAAAAATTGTTGGCACCACTAGACCTGTTATCAAAAGTAACAGATAAGGAATTACAACCTATTTTATTATTTACCACACCAAAATCAGCCTTGGGTTGATTAAGAACGACCATTTCTGGCAAGACAAAATTTTCTTTGCACCCTCCCACACTGGATGAGGTCTCTAACTTTACCTCATGTTCACCGCTGTCTGAGAATAAGTGTTTGGGGAAAGTGTCTGTACTGGTGTTTCCATCGCCAAAATCCCAAAGAAAATTATCATAACCCTGAATATTGTGGGTTATTGATAGGGTGTCTCCTTCACATAGATTTGATTGATAGTCGTATTGAATAAAACCGTTACCCACAATAATATTTTTAATGACTTTCTTCTGACAACCCGCAGAGTCCTGAGCCATTAGTGCAACCTGATACACGCCCGGATCAGTGTACACATGTGTAGGTTCAATAGTTGTTGATGAGGTCCCATCACCAAATTTCCACTGATAAGAAAGCACATGTTGACTTATACTTTGGAAAGCAACTTCATATCCTGTACAAATATATTCCTGCGAATACTCGAAGTTGGCATCTGGTTCTTCAATAATTACTTCAGTAAAATTATCAAGTGTATCAATTGAGCCATCCTCATAAAACGAGATTAAATCAACATAATAAATGCCATTTTCCAAATACGTATGCTTGGGTTGGATTTCAGTTGATTGAGTACTGTCTCCAAAATCCCAAAACCATGATTTGGCTTGTAATCGTGGATTAGCAAATTGCACTTCAGCCGGGCTACTGCACATGCGTACCACATGTTTTCTATAAAAAATAGAATCCGGGATTGGGCTCTGCCCATCCAACAAATCATCTTGAACACAATAAAGCCAGGGGGAAGAAACCAATTCAATGGCAGTATTCGAACAACCCTTTTCGTCAATAACAGTAAGGCTGACAGGAAATTGGCCATTAGTTGAAAAGTCAAGAGACGGGTTTTCCAATGTTGACGTTATACCATTGCCAAAATCCCAGAAATAGGAAGTGGCATTTGGTGTAACACTCTCAAAGTTCATAGTGAAATTAGGACATCCAAGTGTAGTATCTGCAACTACCGAAGAAAATGAGGCTTGTATGTTAGAAACGATAATGCGATTATAGTCCTCTATAAACACTTCGCATCCATTTGCATTATTCGTTTTCAGTGATATACTATAGGTGCCTGGTGCTTTATAAAAATGAGATGGATTTTTATCCTCTGATGAAGATCCATCACCAAAATTCCAGTGCCAGAAATCTTTACCAATGCCACCATTAAAATAGACTTCTGACGATTGGCATGTCACTATTGGGTCAGGTTTTTTATAACTTATTTCATTTGAAAAAACCGTTATTGCTTTGGGCAATTCCAATGTCTGCGGACAACCAAATTCGTTGTTAAAAGAAACCTCAACATTATACTCACCAGGGTCGGTAAGTACTACCGATGGTGCCATTTCATTATTAATAATAACCCCACCAATGTTCCATTTAATATTAGTAGCATTTTTATTGGCCAGGCCAAATGAAATTGTTGCCGGGCTACACTCCTTCAATGAGGAAGCAATAATGCTGTTTTTTGAATCCTTAACAATAAATAAAGAATCAAACGTGACTACATTGCTGCACCCTGTCTGGTGCTTCATCAATGCTTTCAAAGTATACTTTCCTTCTTTTACAAACGTATAGTCCAGCATCTTGCCTGTTAAAATTTTACCATCCAGCTCCCATTGATAGCTATCTACACCCGAAGTATTGTTTTCAATATGAACAGTAAAAGGCACACACCCTTCCGTTTCACCAAAGTTGATATTTGTTGCTGCTGTTGAAATAACCTTTAAAGGGCTCAAGCCATCAATCGTATTTTCGCACCCCAACTCATTGGTAACTTTTACGGTAAAGTTGTATTCACCACTCTTAAGAAAAGCCTTCTCAAATGATTTTTCATTTGATGTGAAACCATCACTAAAAATCCATTCCACAGATTCCTTTGCACTGAAATCGCCTCCAAAAGTAATAGTGCCTCCCTCACAAATAAGTGAGTCACTAATAACAATATTGTGTGCCGGTAAATCATGAACGGTAATAAAATCAGCCATTGTTTTCACCTCTGAACAGCCATTTGCATTGGTTACATTAAGTGAGATAGTATAGGTTCCAGATTCAGAATACTTATGAGCAGGTAACGGTAAGGCAGAAGTAGAACCATCGCCAAAGTCCCACAAATAAGTGTGATATGATGCAGATGTGCTAAAAATAATATTAGCGTCACTCAAACATGCAGCTTGTTTATTCGCTATTATCCCGATCTCTTCAACTTCCAACACCGTAATGACGTTAGGCTTTGATAAGATCTCGGAACAGTTCGCATCATTGTAAGCAATTAATGTAACAGTATAATTCCCTGATGATTCAAATATATGGTCAGGATTCAATTGCGTAGAAGTGTTACCATCTCCAAAATCCCAAAGAAAGTTGGTTGATCCTGTTGATAAATTGATAAAATGGACAGTGTTTTTGATGCATAGCAACGTAGCATCAGTTTCAAAAGCAGGTATCGGATCTGCTATTGCCTCAATATTCTTATCATAAAACACTGTTGTAGAAGTGCCATTAGTTTTAGAGATGGTCAGTTTAACACTGAATAACCCTGGATTGCTAAACAAAATGGTAGGTGAGGCTACAGTAGAGGTTTGTCCATTTCCAAACTCCCAGTAGTAAGAAACTATGCCTGCTTCTCCGTAGGAAAATTTTGAGCTGAAAGGGACGCAGCCACTTGATTTTGTAGCGGTAATATCCGCGGCATTAATCTTATTTAAAGCAAAGCCTAATAAGAGGTATAATATTATACATTTTTTCATAAAGGGCTTTTTAATTGAGCACAGTTAACGTTCCTGTTTTATTTACTTCTCCAAATTCCTTTCCGTAGGCCACTAATTTGTAGTTATAGTTTCCAAATGGAACAGGTTTTCCTTTGTGCATGCCATCCCATTTTTCTTCGACATTTTGCGTTGCAAAAATGGACTCCCCCCATCGGTTATAGACAACTAATTTGTACTTTTCTATACCTTCTCCAACCGCACCGAATGTATCATTAAGGCCATCTCCATTTGGGGTGAATGCAGTAGGCAAGTAAATTTTCATTGGCAGGTATAATTTCACCTCATTTGAAACACTCTCAATTGCGTTATTTTCACTGCTTACTGCAACAATTCTGTAGTTAATAGATTGATTTTCATATTGCTGAGCTTTTGTGACCATAGGCGCCAACCATATCAACAATATAATAATTTTTTGTATATTTTTCATAGTATTATTAGTCTTATTTGCCCAACGCTTAAAACAGGTTTCTCTGGAATTTTGGACACTTGCCTTTATAAGTGTTCTTTATCTTATGCTTTCTTGGAAACTCAAACTGGTATCCTATAGAGAGCTCATGTGCATTATCAGACATGGTTTTGAATTGACTAATGCCATAATCATAACTATACCCTATTCTGAATTTGGAAACATTCATACCCAGCGAAGCAACAATTGCATCGTCAACCCGGTACCACATACCTACTGTCCAAATATCACTACCATAATAAACGCCTAAGTGCAGGTAACTAAAGCTTCCTTGTTGTTCGTAAATGATGTTGGGTGAAAGATAATGGTCTTCTCTTCTGAAATTAACCACTGGCAAAAGCGCACCAAAATGAATGGTGGTCTTCAAAGGAATGGTTGTCTCAGATTCTATGGCGAAATTTTCACGAGGCTTATTGATATGACTTATTTTAACCCCACCAAAAATTAGCTGAGAAGAATAAGACACACCAACATTGACATCTGCCTGCGTGATGTTGTTATTGCCAAACCTTTCCTGGGTATTTGTAACAACGCCATTTCTTTGATCAATTTGATCTTCAAAAGTCAATGACCCCCAGTCAAGCTTCTTTTGATATACTCCTACCTGCACACCAAAACCAAGTTTTGAATTTTTATTCAATTGCACCCTGTGTCCTAAAGAAGCAGCATATGAAGTAGAAGTCAGTACCTGATTCATTTGATTATCATTGACCATTTGGATACCCCATCCGGAATTGCTGCCCATTGGCGCATCTAAAGAGAAAATAGAACTGGCGTATCCATAAGATTCTGACCCTTGCTGCCTATGTGCCGCTACTATCCTATTAGCGCCAGACATACCAACATGTGATGGGTTAAGGTAGGCAGGGTTAGAATAGAACTGGGAAAAGTGAGCATCCTGTGCGTTGGCATTTACAATCATTAATGTGAAGATTATAAGTGCTGAGGATAGTTGGCCTAATGCTTTCATGGTTTTTATTTTTGTTTTGATAGGTCAAATATCATGGATTAAACACCCCTATAAATCAGGGAAGTACTGAATCTGAAAAACGGGTGTTTACCTTACTAAAAAGGCCTTAAATAAGTCAATTAGGTGCATTTAACCACATATTGAGGGTGTGAAATCAGGCACTTAGACAAGGCCTAATAAAAACAGCCAGCCAGAGGTAGGGAAATTCCCTAGACATGGTAAGAGATACCTTAAAAAAGCCCGGCCCTCCACTTGGAAGGCCGGGCTTTCTTAAGCAATTAAGCAAACGTTTATTTTAAATATTAGGTATTTCAACCTGGATAAGGGTGCCGGTCTTTAATGCAGAATCAAAATAAATTTTACCAGATAACCTATGGATAAATTGCTCTATCAGGTAAAGCCCAATGTCGTAGTCTGTAGATGCACTAAGTGCTGTAATATTGATATCATCATTTAACTTGTTTGGCGTTAAGCCATTACCATTGTCCAATATTTCCAGCTTCAGTGATTTAGAGTCTGCAACTAGTTCTATATGAATAAACGGAGTTGATTTGCTGATATCCATGGTGCCTATGGCATTCTGAATGAGCTGATCAAAAATGAATTGAATATAATTTGGGTTAGAATAAAACTTCCCGGTAATCTGAATACTATAAGAGATGTCAACCTTTATAGAGGCAATATATTTCTTATTATTGTTAATAGCTGTGGAAAGAACTTCCCTTAAATCAATTTGATTGAACCCCTTTTGCTTTAACCTGTGTTCCAGCCCGTTCTTTTTAAAAGAGATGAAGAGGTAATCTTTGTTGTTTTCAATTTCATCCTTGCTTTTCATATTTTCCGTTTCCTCCCAAGTCGACACTTCCATATACTTTATATTAATTTGATACAAATATGGAGTCAATAGCAACGGATTCCTTCAGGGAAATTCTGAATTATGAATATCAGGAATCTACTTAGATGGTCATTAATTCAAGCAACTATAAATCAATAATCTTTTCTTTTATGGCGTATTTCACTAGTTCTACAGTATTCTTTAAATCAAGTTTTGACATAATGTTGGTCTTATGTGTTTCTACTGTTTTGATACTAATAAATAATTCATCTGCCACTTCCTGATTGGTCTTGCCCAATGCTATTTGTTGAAACACTTCAAACTCCCTTTTGGAAAGTTTACCATCAGAGCTTGGAGCTGCCTTTATGTTCCCTTTAGCCTTAAACATGGTATCCATTACAATATCTGTTATATCTTTAGAGAAGTAGCGCTCTCCCGCATTTACAGTCCTTATTGCCTCTACCAGGGTCTCTTTATCTACCTTCTTGGGCAAGTACCCATCTACTCCGGCCTGAATGGCCAAATGAACCAGTTCCTCTGTTACATCACTGGAAATCAAAATGATTTTAACTTCCTGGTTGCTATCCTTTATCCATTTAGCCGCCTCAATACCACTCATACCCTTCATCATAATATCCATTAGTATTATGTCTGGCTTGGAAGAAGATACTTCATTAATAGCTGACTCACCGCTCGACACTTTACCAACTATTCTAATAAATTCGATATCATCAAGTAAGGCGGCAATTCCTTCCAGCAACAACTGATGATCATCTACTAACAGTATTTTTATTTTATTCATGATTTAATTAATTGCTCTGTCAACCATGGTTAATAATTCTTCTATCGAACATGGCTTTTTCAAAAAACCCTGCATATTGAGGGACTTTGCCTCTTTAACATTGGCCCTAGACACATTGGCCGTTAAAATCACTACTGGTATATCTTTATACCCATCATAACTCCTTAAGTTTCTCACCAACTCTAACCCTGAAATACCTGACATTTGAATATCAGTTATGATAAGATCAGGTATTTCCAATACGATTTGACTCAACCCTTCCTCGGCACTACTGGAGGTAACAATTTCATAATTCTCCATCTCAAGAATATCCTTAAGCTCTTCCAGGATTTGTACAGTATCATCAATCAACAATATCTTCTTCACGATTGGTTGGGATTTTAATAGTGAATTTAGTTCCTTTATTTATCTCACTTGTGAGTTCAATCATGCCACCTAAAAGCTCCACAGCCCTCTTTGTAATTGATAGGCCAAGGCCTGTACCCTGAATGCCAGATACACGGACACTTCTATGAAAAGCGTCAAAAACCTGTGTTTGCTCCTCTATAGGTATTCCCATGCCCCTGTCTTCAACAACCACGGTCAAAAGGTCATTATCATTTGTCACATTAAATTTTACGATATCCCTTTCAGGGCTGAACTTGATGGCATTGCTCAATAAATTGGTGAAAATGTTTCGCATCAATTTCGCATCTGTGACAATGAATTTTTGAGATGAAGAGAAGGTAAAAACTATTTCGTGTGATCTTTCGAAGTGATTTTCAATTTCCAGTTTCAATTCTTCGCAAAATAATTTCAGGTCGATCGATTGCTGCTCAACCTTGATCTTACCAGACTCGCCTTTGCCGATAATCAAAACATCATCAAGCAAGTATGTCATATGAGTGACCTGCTGATCAATTTTGTCCAGCTTTGTATTGACTTTTGCCTGGTCAATCTGTCCAAAATATTTTTTAATAAAATCGCAGGCAAATTTTATGGTAGAAAGAGGCGTTCTAAACTCATGGGAAGCCATGGATACAAATTTGGATTTTAATTGAACCAGTTCCTTCTGTTTTTCAAGGGCCAATTTCAGCTCCTTTGTACGTTCTTCTACCTTAAATTCGAGGTGCCGTCTATAGTCAATCAGCTCAGTTATATCCTGACAAACACAGAGTATCCCAAAAATTTCGCCATTAAAATCTCTTCTAACACTACCGCTCATTAACAAGGTTACTGTTCTATCTTTTTTGGTAACCAATGACAGCTCGCAATTGGTAGACACATTTTCACTCAATATCTCGGCAATAAATTTAGCTGCTTTTTCCTGGTCATTGGAAAAGATCAAATCCTTTAAGAAATTTTTGCCAATGGCCTCTGACTTTGAATAACCGGTGATCCCCTTAGAAAAGTTGTTCCATTCGGTAATATTTCCCTGTGCATCAATCCCAAAGATTGGGGCATTGGCTGTTTCGATCAGGTATATTAACTCCTTTGCTAACAGGTCAAGTTTATCTTTGCTTTTATATGATTCGGTAATGTCCAGAAAGGAAATAACATACCCCTCCTTTTTACCCTGAACAACATAAGGCACCCTGTTGAAAGAAAACCATTTCTCATCATGTTCACTTTTGAGCCTGTATATGATATTATTCTGGGACTGATCGTTGAATAACATTTTCCTCCACAGAAAATCATCCTCCTTTAATTTATTGTTCTCTTCATCATAAATGGAAAATTTATCAAATACTAAATTTGAAAATGATTTACCGTTTACATCTTCCATTAAAAGAAGTTCCTTGGCACTTGTATTAAAGCTCATCACCCTTTTATCACGGTCCAATAGCACTATACCCTCAGACATGCATTGAAGCACGCTCTCATATTTTGCCTCATTCTCTTCCAATAAATAAGTTGCCAGTACTTGCTCGGTAATGTCCCTTGTGGTGCTGACTATCCGGCTTAGTTTGCCATTGACATAAATGGGCTCAGCAAGGGTTTCAAAGTGCATATACACCCCATCCTTTCTCATCCTTCTGCACCGGTACCGCTTTAAGCTTCTGCTTTTTCCAGAAATCATTGGCCTGAAAATTTCCTCTTGCACTGCATACTTATCATCAGGATGTATTATTGAAAATGGATGCATTTTTAATAATTCTTCTGGGGTATAGCCCAATAGTTTTTCTGATGAAGGGCTGACCCAGGAATATGCACCTTCATTATCATGTATGCACACTAAGTCCTGGACATTCTGAGCAAGAATCTGGTAATACTCCTTGCTTTTTTCCAGAAGTTTTTGGGTGCGCTCCATTTCCATTTGATTTTGAAAATCAGCCCATTCCCTTCTAATAGCAGGAATAAGCCTTGAAAGGTTATCCTTCAATATAAAATCATCCGCACCCATTTTCATGACTTTGACGGCATTCTCCTCACCAATGGTTCCGGAAACAATTATAAATGGAATCTCCGGCCTGAGGCTTCGGGTTATCTTCAAAGCCTTTTGCGAGTCAAATCTGGGCAGGCTGTTATCGCTTATTATCAGGTTCCACTCCTCATTGGTCAATTCATATTCAAAATCCTCAGGTGTTTCTACCCTCTTGCTGACTACAATTAGGCCTGCCTTTACCATCTTGTTAACTATTAACTCATAGTCATCAACTGAGTCTTCAACAAAAAGGACTTTCAATTCCATCACTTCACTTTCAGTTCTTTTTCCCATACCTCTCTGTCATTGTCCGTTGCCTTCCTTTTTTTTCAAAATGGGCATAATAATTTTGAAACATGCCCCTTGCTTATATTCCTTGTCGATAAGGATTGTTCCACCCATACGTCCAAGTGCGTGCCTAACAATATAGAGCCCCATACCGGAACCCTGCGACTTTTCATTACCCCGATAAAACATTTCAAATATTTTAGAGTGCATATCTTCAGGTATGCCCCTGCCATAATCTGAAATTGATATAACCACTTTATCATCAACCTTCTTATAATCAATGTCTATCTCAACTTTTCCGTGCTTGTTTTCACCATATTTAATGCCATTCTCAATAAGGTTTTGGATAATACTTTTAAATAAAGCCAGCTCTCCCCAACAATTAATCTCTTCTCCCTCGTTTAGCTTAATATTGACATTATCATACATTTCTTCAGAAACTATCGCATCACAAATAGCTGATAGACAATCCTTTAAATTCAAAAGCTGAGCATTAGGACTGGAATATTTTATCTGGGCCACATCTTTCAAAACTTTCAAAATAGATTCCAGATTATTCATTCTGGTCTCCATCATTTCAATAAATTCCGTTTTTTCGATTTTCTCGGAAATTTTCATAATGTTGAGTAACCCAAGTACTGAGGATATTGGGCCTTTCAAATCATGTCCAATTCTATAGAGTAAGGTTTCCAGCTCCGTATTAAGCAATTCAAGTCTTTGACGGTTCAAATACGTTTCGGTCACTTTTCTTAACAGCACCGAAACCCCCTGACCAGATTTTGATACTGTACCTTCGAAATATTGAGCGGTCTCACCGTTTTTATGCTGTAGCTTAAAAGTACTAGGCTCAAAGTTTTCCATAGTGCTGCTAATGGCATGGCCAATCTGATCATTGGTCCATTTAGGAAACAGCGCAAAGAGTTTAGATCCCGGCAGTACCTTTTTATCAAATTCTTTTTCTGCCACACTGTTCCAAAAGATGACATTTAAGTGTGCATCCAATGCAAAAAACACGTCTGCTATACTTTCGGTAAGATTTTGAAACCTAAGTTCACTTAAAATCAATTTACGGCTATTGTTCTTTTCCCTGATTCTGGCGCTATACTCCTGACACTCTCTCAAAACCACCGGTGCCAGACGGCTTAAGTTTGACTTTAGAATGTAGTCACTTACACCTAATTTCATAAGTTCAACAGCATACTCTTCACCAATAGATCCTGAGACCAAAACAAATGGTATATCGGAGTTCATGTTTCTTACAATCTCCAATGATTTTTTAGCATTCAGCGTTGGTAATTGGTTATCGCTAATTACTAAATTATAATTTGACGCACTAAGCTCGCTTTTGATTTTGTCCTCTGTTTCCACCCTTGTTGGCACAACATTTAAGGATGCCCTTTTCAGTTCCAAAAGCACCAAGTCAAAGTCATCAACTGCGTCTTCAATAAACAATATTTTTAGAGGTTCATGCATTGATTACGTCCGTGTTTTGTAAGACCTCATGGGTTCATTTAACACAAGCCAATAAAGGCCCATTTGTCCTACAGCCTCCACAAAACGGTCAAAGTCTACTGGCTTTCTTATATAACTATTGGCTCCAAACTCATAACTTTTCACCACATCATCCTCCTCATTTGAAGTTGTAAGTATCACCACGGGAGTGCCTTTGGTCGCTTTATTTTCATTTATCTTCTTAAGTACCTCCAAGCCACCAAGTTTCGGAAGTTTTAAATCCAACAATATAAGGGCGGGTTTAAAAGGCTTTTTGTTTTCAGTGCCAAACAACATATCCAAAGCCTGTAAACCATCTGTGACCACCACTACCTCATTTGCTATCTTATTTTGTTTGAACGCCCTTAACGTCAACAAAACGTCATCTTCATTATCTTCAACAAGTAATATTTTTCCCGATAGCATATTTAATCGTTTAGGTTGAAATAAAAAGTTGCTCCATTGTTGATGCTGCCTTCTGCCCAAATAGACCCCCCATGCATATTGACTATTCTCTTAACTGTTGCCAGACCAATACCTGTTCCTTCAAACTCCTCTGCCGAATGCAACCTTTGAAATGCGCCAAATAACTTACCTGAATACTCATGATCAAATCCTGCTCCGTTGTCCTTTATAAAAAAGGTTTCTCCCTTGTTCTCCACTACTTGCTCGCCAATTTCAATCAGCGGTTGATCAACTTTGGATGAGTACTTAATGGCATTTCCTATAAGGTTCTCCATCATGATTTTAATCAATTTAATATCACCTGTAACGGTGAGGTTTGCACCTATTTTAAATTTATACTTAGGATCAGGAAGTGTTTCATTGATTATTTTCTTGCAAAGCTTGGTAAGGTTGATTTGTTCTTTAACCACATCTGATCTTGATATACGTGAGAGGTTCAAAAGATCATCAATAAGTTTACCCATGCGAATGGCTGCATTGGAAATCCTTTCAAGATAATTTTTTCCGCTAGCATCCAGTTGATCGAAGTAATCTTCTTTTAATGCCTGGCTAAATCCACTAATACTGCGCAATGGGGATCGCAAATCGTGTGAAACGCTGTAACTGAAGGCGTTAAGCTCTTTGTTGATGGATTCCAGTTCAATGGTGCGCTGTTTAACCTTCTTTTCCAGCAATTTATTGATCTCTTGTTTCTTTTTATCAATAAGTATTTTATCGGTAATGTCCTGAAATAATCCTCTCAGTAAAATTGTTTTGCCTTCGGCTACAACAGGCATTCCAATTGCCCTAACCCAGATTTCATTTCCCGAACTTGTTATCAATATTAATTCCAAATCCCAGCCTGTACCATCGTTTATGGCCTTATTTACAGCCTGTTCAATAATATTTCTATAATCCGGGTGATAAAATTTAAATCCTTCTTCCAATGAAAAAGGTGCACCAATTTCCAGTTCATGAATTTTATAGATTACATCTGACAAATAAACAGAATTATCATCCAGATTGACTTCCCATACACCCATTTCAGCTGCAGATTGTACCGATTCAAAAAGTTCGTGCAACTGTGCCAGATTTTTGTTTTTGGCAATCAACTCTTCATTTTGCTTGGATATTTTTTCCAATAATTCGGTATTCATCTTTTTCAGTTTCACTTCGGCCTCTATCCGTTCTTGAAGCTTTGCATTGGCTATTTTTAACTCAGATGTCCTGATATCCACCTGATCTTGAAGGTACCTGGGGCTTTTAAATTCCATAGCCTCTGGCAAAACCTTTACAAGGGCAATAACCGTAGTCCATGAAATTAGGGCCGTTCCGAAACGCAGCATTGCACTTAACTTATAAGCAGGCCACCAAAAAATGATCGCATCTATAAGATGAGTAAGCCCACATGCTACTATAAAACCAATAAAAAGGATGAATACTGTTTTAAATGGTATTTCACTTTGTCTGCGATAATAGAAGTAGGCCAAAATAAATGGCATCGTAAAGTAGGCCAACCATATAGCCAAATCAGAGGATATATAAAGCCAACCATGTGCTGGCGTCCAAATGCCACAGTTCCATCTTGCCGGCCATAGGCTGGTATCAAGGATATTAAAAAGGCTATTATTTTCATCAATGGCAGGATTTACGATTTTAGAGCCTAATTGGCTTGCTTCATCATAATTGAATACATCAGCTGTTAGTGGTGCCTCTACCTGTTGATTGGTACTACAAATTATAGCTTTTGAATCCAGTTGTCCCCAACAGTTTATAGCAATCAAAACGAGCAGTGTAATGTAAAAAAGCCTCGTGAACATAAGGTGTCATAGTTTCATTTTAGCAAATTATGTGGGACAACAAAATTGAACCCTCCCTTTCTAAATCATTTAAGGAAAAACCTCAAATGGACGACTAGCTTTCAACTAATCTTAAAATAAATCTTGATGAGACTTTAAATTATGACAAATCACCCCAGCCCTTGTGTTCATCAAAATTGTTAGATTAAGGTAAGAATTAATTATTTCAAATAAAAATATAATTATTTCTATCCGGTCAATATAATTATGTAAATAATAGAATTCCAACAAGCTATATTAGGTAAAAACACCTATCAAATTAGTTGTTTTTACCTAATTGAGTTAAGAGCCGAAATCAGGAATGAATTAGCCCATCTCAGCCAGCGGTTGAATTGCTTCAGATGCTGCAAAGGATGTCTTATATTATTTAATGTTCTGATTGATAGCCAATTATCAAACGACTGGTATAGGATATAAAAAGGGGCCTGATTCTTTGTCGCCTTAAAGAAAAACAAAGGTACAAAAAATTAAACATGAGATTTATTTTTATAATACCACAAATTGATTCTTATTCTTTTAACACAGACATTGATAATGAATTATAATTAAAAACTGCTTTTGCTATTGAGTATTTATCTTCTGTCTTACTTTTTTTGACTTGCCAGCTATAAAAATGGTGATTATCCAGATTAATTGACTCTAAGTAGAAGGTAGTTTTGCTAACTAGTTGAGTTTTAATTTTGCTAAATTAGCTATGTGATCAAAAGGTTCTATAACGCTTCTAACAGGGGAGGATCATTATGAGTAATTACCATTAACATGTTTGAACTAGTTTACAATTCCATTGCCAACCCAAACTTAACTGCAGAAGACATAACCAATATCCTAAATACTTCCAGGGACTTTAACTCAAAAAACAGTATCACCGGATGTCTGCTTTATCATAATAACCAATTTCTACAAATACTTGAAGGTGATAAGAAGGTCGTTCAGGATTTATATCTCTCTATAAAAAGGGATAAAAGGCATTCAAATGTCAACCTTTTAACTGAAGGTGGTAAAAAAGAAAGAATGTTCTCAGGTTGGAGCATGGCCTTTCAAGAATTCAATAGTGATACTAGTGCTGAAAATTCTTTTCTCAGTAACATTATAGTCTTTTCAGAGCTTGCCGACAGACCAACTCAAGCTGTGGATTTGTTTTGGATCATTGCTAAAAATATGATGATTGATTAATTGTTCAATTATTTGATGCAAGCGTCTCCCTCAAAATTGGCATATCGATATTATTGAAAATCGACCTAATCATTTACCTCCCAAAATCATCCTGTACCCTGATAATGTCGTCCTCATCAGAAGGCTGATTTTCATCAGTATGCTGCCAGATTTCTGCCAATACTCCCCAACTGGACAAGCCAACCAATCTGTGCCTCTCACCCTGAGCTAATCGTATTTCATCTCCGACCTTTAGTGTTTTTACTTCATCTTCTTCATCTGTAGAGCTGGTGATTACGCCCACATTATTAGAAAGGCTGCGCCAAATCTCTGCACGCCTGTTATGGTACTGCCACGACAGTCTTTTGCCAGGCTCCACCACCAAAATTTTAGGGCTGAGCTTACCGCTTATACGCAACGAGGACAATTCTATACCCGGAAAAAACAATTCAGCAAACTGCTGTGCCTGATCTTCGTCTATCACAAAAAAGCCACCCCAGGGTCTGTTGAAATCCTGTGACACCACATTAATTTTTAATGATTTAAGATATTCGGCTATTTCCTGAAATATATCGTGACGCTCAGTGCTCTTTAATTCTAGTTGCATATAATTTGTATTGTTAAAAATTCTCTTAATAATTATTCTTTAATCTCCAACCAGAAAAACCTGGGTCTGTACATATGTGGAAATTTAAGAATGTCATTAAAGTAGTCCAATGATATCGTATTATAACTAATTAACAATCGGTTTTCTGAAGATAAAACGGGGGGTGCCTTGGCATTGTAAGGAATAATGCCCGATTCTTCTTATTAAAACAATTAAGGGAAGGTGATTTTACACTTCTAAAAAGAAGGTTATTCATTCACACATCAGCGTGCTGTGCACTATTGCTACCTCTAAGAAAGCTAACCTGATTTAAGAGGCGCGAGATAATCATCATAAGTCATGGCATAAATAATACAGGAATTCCTGCTCATATTGTGGTGCCTACATATGGTATTATGGCCGACAAACCAGTCAAAAAGCCAAAGAAGAAGACATGATCTGTACCGATAATTAAAAAAACACCCACTTTATTGATTACAATAATCATTAGCGTGAGTATTGCAGCAGTTGCTCGTGGCGACTTCAATGATCCAATTTTTGAACCACCGTATAAAGAATGAAAGAAAGGAATAATGCCATAGTCAGTGACATTAATACCACCAAGGCACATGAGGATTAGTAAAGCTGCGGCACAAGCTAATGTGTAAAGCATTTTATGAGATGATAAATCCATAAGCTTTTTAATATCACTCATGAAAGGAAATAATCACATCAAAATACTTGCTTAAAGGGGCCTTTAAGCAAGTATTTTGATATTTGAAATGCGAATAAGTGTAGAAATTACTCTACACAATTATTGTGTATGTCATTCATAGTCTTAAATTAAAAACTCCAATTAACGGCTTATGAAACTGGCATAATCTTTAACATAGTAGCAGAGATGATAAAACCAGGTGTAGGAAAGATATTTAAGGCTATTATTAAAGTTTTAGGGTGGACATTGACAATCCTTTTAACCCTGTTAATTATAATAATACTTTCGATCAGGACACCTTATGTTCAGAGTAAGCTCGTAGGCGAAGCTGAAGGTTTTCTTGAAACAAAATTAAGTACGAAAGTGACGATAGGTGGTGCTTACCTTAATTTCCCTAAATCAATTGAGCTATCATCCCTTTATTTAGAAGACCTTAAAGGCGATACGCTTTTGTATTTCAATTCTTTAGAGGTTGATACAGACTTGTGGGCTTTGTTAGATAATGAAATACAAATCAACTCGCTTGATCTAAAGAACACTACAGGAAAAATCAACAGGGACTCATTGACTAAAGAGTTTAATTATCAATTTATTATTGATGCCTTTTCAACCACAGATACCACCCCGCAGACTACCACAAAGCCCTGGAAATTCAAAATTCACAACATTAACTTGTCGGCCATTCGTTTTGTAATGAATGATGAGGTGGCTGGCATAAAATTAAATGCGTCCTTAAAAGACTTAGAGATTGATGTTGATGACTTAAACCTCGAGAGTCCTTCTTTGGCAATAGATAACATTGATCTGGTAGGAGCCAACATTAGTTATATTCAAGATCAGACCAAATCAAATATTGACAAGAACGGGCCTAAAGAAAATAATGCTTCCATTTTTGACTTCAGTCTAAATGAGCTCAATGTATCTAATTCAAATTTTGACTATAAAACGCCAGGGCAGAATCTATCAGTAAAAGTGAGTACGCTCAATCTTGAGTTAGATGAAATGAGCTTACCAGAGCAGCGGATAGCAGTGAACAACTTATTACTAGAGAATTCACAAATTAAAATATCATCAACTTCGTCCTCAGATTCAACTTCATCCAGCACTACTCCCACCCAAAACAAATGGCAGATAAGCGCTTCAAATGTTGAATTTTCAAATAACAAAGTAGAATTTCAAATCGATACTGCTGAAGTTTCTCCTGATAGTTTCGATCCAAAATACATCAACATCAGTAAGCTGGGTGCCTCTATTTCTAACACATGGTATTCAGCAGATTCAACTTACACAGAAATTGAAAACCTGGCCTTTATATCAGATGAAATGCCTTTAAAAGTTAAGGGGAGCTTCACCATGCATAAGTCGGACATGTTATTTTCAGATGGGTTAGTTCAGCTTGGCAAAGGTAATATCAACATCAACGCTAAATTAAATTATGATAGTTTAAACCACCTTGTAGACCCGTTAACTAAAGTCGATCTTACTATCAGTAATTCAACTATCTATTCTAACGATTTAGAATATTTTGTACCGACCTTATCACAAACTAAATTACCTGACCATATCAATATTGAAGGCCAGTTTACTGGTTTAGTAGGCGATCTAAATATATCCGAGCTGAAGATGACTACCCCTCATTCTGAACTAGCCCTTACCGGTAATCTTAAATCGCTCACCAGAACAGAAAACCTGAGTTATGACATCAAGAGGCTAGAAGTAAAAAGCTCTGCAGATGAGCTCCTACCCTACCTTCCTGATAGTCTCAGAGCTCAATTGGCACTTCCTGAAGCATTCAGAATCAAAGCAGATGGCAAGGGTAGTATAACAAGTTTTCAAGGCCATTTAATTTTAAATTCTTCTTATGGAGATCTAAAACTAAATATTGACTCTCTGTATCTGAAAGACAGTATACCTCATTACGCCATGTCATTAAATTCAAAAGGCATTTCAATTGGTCAAGCATTTAAGCAGCAGAATGGCAATCTGGACAGTTTGCATTTCGATTTAAAAATTAACGGCTTTGGCATGGAACTGAGCACATTAAAGTCATCTGCCAAAGGTGTCATTTCCAATATTCATTACAACGATTATACATACGGCTCAATTACTCTGGATGCGAAAATTAGTGAGCGATTAATTGATGGAACTCTAAATGTAAGTGATGATAATTTAAGCCTCGATTTGAAGGGAGATGTAGATATAAGTTCTGAATTACATAAGAATCATATCACTTTAAATCTCGAAAAAGCAGACTTTCAAGCCCTTAATTTCTCACTCACGCCACTTGTACTAAGAGGAAAATTAATCTCAGATTTTGAAACCAAGGACTTTAAAAAATTTAATGGCCGCATAGCCGTTCGTGACTTTAGTGCCGATAATGATATTGATATTTACACTGTAGACTCACTTTTAGTAGCCAGTATTGAACAAGATGAATTGACTAATATCACCATTGATTCGGATATTATGCAAGGTGAATTTAAGGGAAATATTGACTTGTTCACTGTTGGAAAGAGCCTGAAGCAGCATGTTAATAGTTACTATGACTCAAGTAATGTAGCAAATGACAGTCTAACAGATATTAATTTCACTTTCGACTTAGACTTTAAAAATACAGACCTACTGACAGAAATAATTTTTCCTGGTTTACAAGAGTTTGAGCCAGGGCATTTCAAAGCTGCCTTCAACAGTACTGCCAACAAATTGGATGTTGATTTTGACATTCATCATTTAAAATATTCAGACATCGTTATTGATAATTTCAAACTTAAGACCTCCTCTTCTAATCAAAAATTAATCTCAAATCTGATTATTGAACAGATTTCTTCCTCAAATGCTCAGATAAAGAATTTTAATATTGAAGCCATTCTTGAGAATAATGAATTAGTAACGTCACTCTTTGTTAATGACTCTATAGGACAAAGGAAATATTATATAGGGGCCGTGGTTCATAGCGTGGACAGTTCCTATCAGCTGAGACTCGATGACAGTCGGTTAATATTAAACTATGACGCATGGACAGTCGAACAAAACAAACCTCTTATTATAGGAAATAGTAGTACAAAACAGCCTACTGCGCTAAAACTATTAAAGGGCACTCAGGCTATTACCTTTCAAACCTCACCGTCAGACTCAACACTGCAAATAGGTTTCAGCAATTTTGCACTGAGCACAATCGGAGCTGCTTTAAAGAAGCAAGAAGACCTGCTCAATGGGAAGCTCAATGGAAATATTGATGTTTTATTTAAATCTGATGAGGTCGGGTTTATTGCCGATCTGGATATTGATAACCTCAGGATAATGAGCAAAGAATGGGGTGATTTCAAATTAAATATCTCCCCTATTAATAATGGTAATTACTTAGCTAAAGTAGACTTAAAATCATCATTGAATATACTATCAATTACAAGTGAGTATAATTTAAAGCAGACCGAAAATATTAGCCTGAAAGCCAATATTGAAAAGTTTGACCTAACCACAATTGCGCCAATTGTAAAAAATAGTGCAAAAAAATTGGAAGGCACATTACAAGGAAAGTTAGACCTCAAAAATGGATTTACCACGCCAATCATTAACGGAAGCCTTACACTTAACAAGCTGTCTGTCAATCCTTCATCACTTAATAATAACCTGAAAGTTGAAAAAGAGACCATAAAATTTAAAGACTCCAAAATAATGTTAAGTCAATTCAAACTGGAAGATGAAAAAGGCAATAGTGCCATTATTGATGGCCAGATTGAGATGGTTAACCTCTCCTTTTACAACCTTGATTTAAGTCTTACTGCTAAAAATTTTATGCTCCTCAATACAACAAGAGAAGACAATGAGCTCTTTTATGGTGTTTTGAAAACAGATGGCAAGGTGACAATAAAAGGGTCAACCTCGAGGCCTGAAATTTCAGCAAACCTTAAATTACTTGAAGAGAGCAACATCACTTATATAGTACCGGATACGGAATATTATATGGCCAGCTCAGAGAATATTGTGGAATTTGTGAATCCCAATGAGGAAGTTCAGCAACAGGCCAACATTCTTGATGATAGCGTCAAGTTTTTGGGACTAGAACTATCGGCCAAGCTTGAAATCGATAAAGCTGCTGTTCTAAATGTTGTCATTGATCCAATAACCCAAGACCAACTTAAAGTTCAAGGAGCGGCCACTTTAAATCTTGATATTGATAGAAAAGGCGATATTCAGCTGAGCGGTAAGTATACCGTTGAGCAAGGTCAGTATAATTTCAGCTTTTACAAATTGATCAAGCGGGAATTTGAAATAGACAAGGGCAGTACTATCACCTGGACGGGTGATCCATTTGAAGCCATATTGGATATCAGCGCATACAATAAAGTTGAAGCCCCACCCATTGATTTGATGATCAACCAAATCAACAATGCGACCAACGCTGATCTACAAAAATACAGACAACTGCTGCCAATTTTAGTCTATCTTAATATTGATGGTGTGCTGGCCAAGCCTGAGATAACATTTAAGCTTGATATGCCGCAAGACAAGCAGAATGTTCTGGGTGGGAGTGTATATGCAAGACTACTGGACTTGAACACCAGAGAATCAGATCTTAACAAGCAAGTATTTGCATTACTTATGCTTCAAAGGTTTATCTCTGAGAATCCACTAAAAAGCGAAGGAGGCTATGACGTGGAGGATAAAACACGAAGAAGTGTTAGTCGATTATTATCCGATCAACTGAACAGGTTAACCAATAACATTGATGCTGTCAAAATCAATTTTGACCTGCAGTCTTACCAAAACTACGGAGAGGGTACTACATCGGGCACCACAAAATTAGAATTAGGTCTCTCAAAATCACTTTTCAATGATCAGCTAGAGGTTAAAGTTTCTGGTAATGTGAACCTGGAGGGTGAAGAACAAAAGAATTTCAGCGATTATGTAGGTGATTTGGCTTTGGAGTATAAAGTTACAGATGACGGTCGCTTGAGAATAACCGGTTTTAGAAGAAGCGACTTTGACGTTATTAGTGGAGAAATTGTGGAGACAGGTGCAGGTGTTATTTATGTAAGGGACTACAATACATTTAGAGAATTATTTAGAAAAAGTGATGAGGAAGAGTAATGTAGCCAATTCTATATGGTTTTGTATTGGATGCTTACTGGCAGGCTGTACTGGTAGCAGGTATCTTCCGGAAGGAGAAAGGTACTATGAAGGTGCTCAGTTTAAATTCTTAAAGGACACTGTTAAAGTGGAGAAGAAAAATTTAGAAATGTCACTGGAGGAAATATTGGAGCCAAAGGCCAATGGGAAAGTTTTTGGATCGCGCCCTGCAGTATGGTTTTATCATATCACCGGAGAACCCAAAAAGAAGAAAGGATTTAAATATTGGGTAAAATATAAACTTGGTAAAAAACCCGTTTATCTATCAGATGTTGATGTCAAAGCAATGTCCAATAGGCTCACAAACTATTTAATTAATGATGGTTATTTCCGATCGGAAGTTGACCAAAACGTCAAGAAACGCAAGAAATCAGCAAAAGTAGAGTACATTATAAAGACAGGTCCTGCCTATAAATTAAGGGATATAAACTATCCACAATCAGACAGCACATACACTCAAGTGATAAACGAACTGATTGCTGAAAGCATGTTGAAAAAGGGGGATCGATACCAGCTAGACAAATTACAAAAAGAGCAAAAAAGGATTGAGAATTACCTTGAAAACAAGGGTTTCTATTATTTTGATGACAACTACCTGCTCTACAAAGCTGATAGCAGTGCTGGTAATTATGAAGTGGATTTAAGGCTTACGCTGTCAAAAGATACCCCGCAAAGAGCAAAAGAAATATTTACTTTAAACGAAGTAGAAGTCAATCCTGATTATTCTATTTCAAATGACACCCTAAAAACAAAAGCTGAGCAAAAGTATTATGACAATTACCTGTTTATCAATGACAATGGATATATCAAGCCGGATGTTTTGACCAAAACCATAGTGTTTGAGCCCAGTGACACCTACTCTGAAATAGCCATGTCCAGAACCCGGGAACGCCTTATGGCATTGGGCATTTATAAATTTGTTAACCTCAAGTATAAATGGGCTGATTCAGCCAGACTCAACTCTCAAATTTTTCTTACACCACTACCAAAAAAGTCCTTGAGACTAGACTTGCAGGCAATATCTAAGTCCAACAACTTTGTTGGACCTGCTTTTTCAGCATCTTATCAAAACAGGAACTCCTTCCGAGGTGCTGAGTTGTTTCAACTGAAATTAAATACCTCTTATGAGGTACAGATTGGCGGTCAAAGCGATACACCGTTAACTGCCTATGAGCTAAATTTAGAAGGAAGCCTTACCATACCACGTCTGATCTCCCCTTTTAATTTCAACTATAGAAGCGCGCGTTTTATACCAAGCACAATTATGAGCTTAGGGGTTCGCCTCCAGAGAAGAATCAGTGTTTTTCAAATCAATTCCTTTGAGGCAAAATTTGGCTATCAATGGCAAGAAAGCCTTACTAAAAAACATCGCCTATTCCCTATCAACTTCTCCTTTGTTCAGTTAGCTCAAAGCTCAAAAGAATTTGAAGAGCGGCTAAGGTTAGACCCGAACCTGGACAATAGCTTAGAAGATCAATTTATTGCAGGGATCTTATACGATTATACTTTAAACACCAAAAATGCCGAAGATGCCAATAACAAAAGAAACCACTTTTACTTTTCAGGTATGCTGGATGCCTCCGGAAATTTGATCAACCTGGCCGAAAATACACTAGGCGATAATGAGATGCTCGATAACACCGGAATCACATACTCACAATACACAAAAGTGCAGCTCGATTTTAGGTATTACAGAAAACTAAGTTCTAAAAAAGAACTGGCTACAAGGCTATTGATTGGTGGGACTACAGCCTATGGAAATGCCACTCAAGTTCCCTTTATAAAACAATTTTCAGCTGGTGGTTCCAATAGTGTAAGAGCATTTAGAGCCAGATCATTAGGCCCAGGTGTATTTCTAGACACTGATGAAGGAGCTGCTTTGGTTGATAACACGGGAGACATAAAAATAGAAGGCAGTATTGAATATCGATATCCTTTTATTGGAGTATTGGAAGGAGCTTTATTCGTTGATGCTGGTAATGTGTGGCTTTGGGATCAGCAAGGCCCAGATGAAAAGCCAGGTGGTCAGTTCAGTTCTGATTTTATTAATGAGCTAGCCATGGGCACTGGCGCTGGCTTAAGGCTCAATTTCAGCTTCTTTATTCTAAGGTTTGACCTAGCGTTTCCGCTAAAGAAACCACAACCCACCGGAGTAAATTGGGTGGTTGATGAGATAGACCCACTGTCAAGCAGTTGGCGCAGGGACAATTTATTACTCAATATAGCAATTGGCTACCCATTCTAAATTAGTGTGGAATTATCTACCCAATACGAGGTCAATAGTCACTACCCACATTCAATAACCTTCATTTTTGTAACTGTTTGGCACTTTATATCAGTAGCATCCTGTTTGGCTTATCTGGGTGAAATCAAATACGAATAAAATGATAGATGCAATATAAAAATCCTCAAAGTCGATAAGCCAAGCGCCAGACCTATCAATAAGTCAGTTAATAAAAATCAGAGGTGCAAGGACAAAGGTCAATAGAGTCACTTTAAAGAACGCTTGTCCTGCATGAAACAGTCAACACCATCAATACATGCCCATTGACATTATCACTAAATAAAAAGTTGAATATCTGGTGTAGGATTTAAAACAGAAAAAGTAAAATTTAGGGTAAAACAAAACCGAACATAATCTATGATCATCTATAAATTCTAATAAAAGGTTGGAGGTTAGACATCTATTTCCTTCTAAAATCAACTAGAAAGCCGAAACGAAGGTTTATTCTGTTATTATATGGCGAGTCTCCTGATAAGGCAAAGTTATAGTAAACCTGACCTGCTCCATAAAACCTTTTGTAGATCTTATATTTCTTCCTTATTCCAACCAGTAACATTTGAGCCCTTTCATCTTCCAAACTGCCTAACACCTCTTCTGAGACGCTTAAAAAATGCTCATAACCTGCCGATGCATAGAACCCTTTAAAGAACTCATACATCGCATATCCTCGATAGGCCCGCGTGGCCTTATCTATAAATTGTTCGTCTTTAGAAATCCCAATCCTTTCAGAGTATCCAAACTTAAGCTCAAGCCGCTTCATAGGTTTATAACCTAAATATGGAATTACATCGACAAAATTTTCATCACCTCTGATGATCTCAAAGTCCAACCCTAAGAAGAACCTATCTATAAATCCGTGTTGCTTTTTAGTCTCTGCCTTCACTCCCTTTTCCTCTAGTTTCTTAATACTGGATACTTCACGGTATTTTCTTTTATATGCAAAAAGGTTTTTCTGAGCACTTGCTACTACTTCTGTATTTCCTGTCATTAGCGGCAAAGCTTCATTTGTTAACTTCTCTTCCAGCTTTTCCTTGAAAATCTCAGCATCCTGCAACTCCCTCGCTCCTTTAAGCTGCGCTTCATATACCCCCTTCTGACTTTCTATTAAAGCTTTCTGATCGCTTATATATTTTATATTATCACCAGCCAAATCCTCAGAAGCCAGTCTATCTTCAAGACCTGAGGTATCACCCGACTGTACTTTGGAGATCTCTTCACTGTACTCTCCCACTTCGTTGCTCACCTCTTTTACCTTGCCTGCATGCTCTTTCAAATCTTGTACTTCACCAGCATTTTTCAAGTTATTAATGGGTTCATTAATCTCTTCTTTAATATCAGCCACTGGTTTTTCAATCTCGCTCTTTATATCAGCCACAGGTGCCTCTATCTCCTTTTTCACATCCCCAACAGGTTTTTCAATTTCCTCTTTAAGATTAAAATCAGTAACTCCCTCCACTGACAAATCCTCTTTGAGTCCATCTTTAAGGTCTCTGACTTCATCACCAACTGAAGGCATATTATCTTTAACATTAAATTCATCAGTAACATCAGGTATTCCGGTATCCTGTAGTGGAGATTCACCGCCCAAACCTGTTTGTGGTAAATCAACAGCATCTTCTAAATCAGGTGCTACATCAGGAAGGCCGTCATTGGGCAAGTCTCCGGGAAGTTTATCAGTAGGTAGTTGGCCCTCAGATAGCTTATCATCAACCTTGCGCTGCACATTTTCTATCTTGGCATTGGCTTTCTGCTTAACGCTGTCAGTTTTTTGTTTAACAGCAAATTTATCTTCAACCTTTTGTTTTAATGTATCTATAATCTGTTGCTGTTTGGTCTCCAGTTTGGTGTTGAGTGCATCTATTTTTTTGGAGACATCTACTTTGTCTTGAATACTATCATATTTCGAAGTTGTATTCTGCTTTAAACTATCCAGCTTGGTATTCTGCTTAGGCTGTGGTAGTGCAAGTTTGCCAGTAAGAGCATTCGTTACACTATCCGTTTTTGTGTTCATTTTGTTAACAACGTCATTCGGTTTGTTAACTATAGCATTTAACTTATTATTGACAGCGTTTACTGAGTCTGACACATTTTGTTTTACTACAGCTATGCTATTTAAACTATCTTTTACCTCTGCAATGTTAGCCTTTACAGAATCTTGAGGGTTGTTTATGCCATTAGAAATGTCAATCTGAATGGAATCCTTCTTGTCTACCACCAAGGTATCCAATGAAGTGGTGATTGAATCTGGTAATTGTGCCCAGGCATTTTGAACACTAAGCCAACAAAGCAGTAAAGACAGGATGAATAGACGCATAAAAAGAATTAGCCCGTAAAGGTAAAAACAATATACGGCTTTATATATTAGTTGTAAGGATTTGAAGAAAAATTATGCTGTTTTTATGTAATTAAAATGGAGTTGACACGCTTTGATTACCGGTAGCCTTACCTCATATCGAAATCCGTCTTTATCTATAATTAAATAGCTCTCATTTGCTGATCAATAAGGCCAATTACAAATTCAACCTACCCAGCTTATCTTTATAATAATTGTAAAATGTCAATTGAGCCTCTGATGACAATAGTGAGTTATCAAGCAAACTCTTCACCTTGTTCTTTTCCAACCTATACTCCCCTAAAATTTTCTCCATACGCCTGGGCAAAATACCTATCAGCACACCGAACTCCATAAAATCATTATAAGTATGAAAACCCACCTCTAAAAACTTTTGAGGATAACCCTCTGCAAGCAAGTTTAAAGCAAGGTCTGATTCTGATGGTGAATGCAGCTTTGTACAGAGCAGATCATAAGCCGGGGTAAGCTGATAATCGCCCATTTCTGAGCGGATGGCAGAGAAGTTTTTCACATGCGCATCACCATTAGAAAACAAATAATTGAACAATATCATTCTGAAAAATGCTTCCAGGGCTATGGGATAGGCCGGAATATACCGTTTTATGAGTTCTGCCATTTCCTGATATGATAAGTCATATTTATAATTCTCGCCATGAGACTCTGATGTCATTTGGGCGATTTGGGCAAAGTCTTCCTGCAAACACTTGGTACCATCTGCTTTACGATCGAATCGTTTAACCAGGTAGGCTGGCGTATTATCAGTAAAGTATACAATTGCGTTAGGCGGAACATTTAAGCCGTACACTTGCCTTGCTAACTGCATAGTGAGGTGCTCATTAGCGGGTGCCTGATCAAGCTGCTGAAAGGTACCGGTAGGTATTGGTTTTAGTATGTACTCTCCCCCTTCGTCTGTTAATTGCAGTTGACCTTCAACCAGCTTTAGTGAATATTTTATTTGCACACCGGAAATTGAAATATGCTGTGTATGGGTATTATAAACCTGATTGTCTACCGAGTAAGGTGAGTTAAAAGTGAGCTGTGGGCTTATTTTTATACCTCCAAATAGCTCCTTCCTGCATTTTAAACAGTAGCCATCAATGTTTTCTTTAAGACATGACAGGCACGGCATGGTTACAACTCTTTAATGGTTATGGCTCCTATGGTGTCAGCGCCAGCTGTTTTTAATAAAAGCTTAAAATGGTCATTTTCATCTATCCTGAGCATTCGGCATTGTGTTTTTTTATTGACCCCTTCTGCCAGCAGGCCGAAGAAAAAAGGAAACAAATGATCTGCATTAAAAGCCTCTGCCTGCTTGGGCAAGGTCAGGCTAATGGCGTAGGTGTTATTATCATTTAAATGCTCTGCGGTATATTGAAAAGTATACCTGCCATTATCTTTGGTTAAATAACCACACAGTTGCTGCCCCATATATACTGCTGCTCGTTGCATTTGTTATTGCTTAAGGTCAATGCTAATCTGTAACCCCAACACCTCACAAAGCTGGGACAAGGTTTCTATCTCAGGATTGGCCTTGCCTTGTTCTATAGCACGCAGTGTACGGTCAGAAATACGGGCCATATCGGCCAGTTCTTGCTGACTGATTTTAAGAAACTTACGCCTTTGTTTTATGCGCTCACCTAGCTCAACTAAATTCATATCGGAAATATATTACCCATTACTGGCAATAGTAGTAATTTTTATTCAATATTTAATCTATTTAGGGAATATATTACCGATTTATATTCAAAAAAGCAGCATTTTGTATTGATGGAGATAAAATCGGCAATATATTTCTTGTTGTGTATTTAAATTTACTGAGTTGGTTCAAGTTTGCGACTTGGACCTCGAACATAAATTATTCTATCAAGCTTATGTTTATCAATCCTTTCCCTTTTACTAGCGCTCGTTTGCAACGAGTGCTTACTATTTACTAGCCATTGTTCCAGCCATGCTCTCACCACGGCTGGCGCACGCGTGTCGCGTGTCCTTTACACTCAACCATTAACATAATCAATTTCTATTATTCCTTTCCCTCCACAATAATCAATTGCACTACTGTATTTCCAATGCCATGGTTCTATGACAAAGCCTGATACCACTGGATTATTGTGAATGTAGTTCACCTTTTGGTCTATCACATCACTACTCCATAGTGCTATTGGTTTATTATTATGCTGCCATAGCTGACTACCCGTTACATTGCTGCTTTTTTCACCTGCTTTTTTCAACATCCATAACAGCCATTCTTTTCTGCTTTCCTGATTATTGTTTTTTATGGCTGCTTGTAGTTGTTTCGAGGTAAATTCTTTAAACCTCCCAAGCACATTTTCAGGATTTCCGTCTTTGGCCCTAAAAATCATATGAACATGGCTTGGCATAATACACCAACAATAAATTTCCAGTCCCTTGTTTTTTCTACAATAGTCAAGACTCTCAACTACAATGGAAAAATACGCTTCCCTGACCAGTATATCTAGCCAGTAAACTGCTGCAAAACTTACAAAATATAAACCCTCTTTGTCATGAAATTTATACTTGCGACTCACATATCTAAGATATGTTTTTCTAGTAACTTATGGACACGCTTATGTTTTCTGATGGATAGGACGGGATAGGGACACACGCGAAACGCGTGCGCCAGTTAGGGCCAGCTAGGTCTATCTCTAATAGATTATTTGCAATGTTGCTACGATAACAACATGATAACAAAGGCATAGCTGAAACCTATGCCTAGTGTTACTTTTTTAAACTACGCCTAGGTGGGGTTGCCGACATGCTGTGCATGGTGGCATTGTTATTCCATATATACTTCACTATACTTTATTTACCTCACCACCATGCAAAGCATGGCGGGAACGGGGACTCATTCTAAATTAATACTTTTTTAAGCAATACATTTTTGCCACTTATAGTACACTTTTGTAACATATTGGTAGCATAAAGAAAGCTCCTACAAACAAAATACCCAGACAGGCCTATCCTTCTTTAACATACCACCATGTACAACATGGCGGCAACGGAGGGATTAAACTTTTAATCCATCTATCTCAATCCCATTTTTCTGCAATACATTTACGATTTCCCTACTTTTCTTCTTAGAAATAACATTTTTAGCCAGAATAGATTTTTTATATAATCTTTCATTTCCTTGCTTCATATAATAAATATGAAAATATCCAGTTCCTCCGGTTGTAGATCTAAATTCAATTTTTTGGATCGAAATATCACTAATGTTTATGGACTTAGAATAAAATCGTAGTAAAAATCTTTGACTTATACCATTTTTAAAAATACTCGTTTCATATAATGAAAATTGCAAAAAAATTATAATTACTACAATAATTACTAATAGAGTGTAAACAAAAGGGACTAGAAAGAACCACCCTATAACAGCATATAGAAAAAGCGAGTACGTGATTATTGCAAAAATAACAAAATCATAATTGGGTGGATTTTTGAACAATGGCTTCATTTATTTCATTTTTTCCTTTTCGGGTAAGCTATCTTTTGTATCGTTTACTGTTTGCAAATCAAATACTGCATCCAAAGCTTCAATAGCTTTTTGTATCTCAGGAATCTTGTCATTAAACTTAAATCTTGGGTTTAACATATCTTTTTTAGTTCTTAAATCCAAAATACCTCCAATAAATTTTGCCGCTTCTATCTGTTCTTTAGTAAATCTTGACTCAAGAAATCCTTTACTGTCTGAGCTGTTAATTGCCACAATATCATCAGCAGAAAAAATTATTGTTGACCCATCTGCAATAAAAGACACAGTTAACGAAAGAGCACTTGCTCCTGCAGCTCCTATCACAAAAGACCCCCCACTAGCCACGATCGTCACAACGGCAATAGAAGTTTTTGCTTGCCTCTCAACCTTATCCTGCTCAACCAATATTTTATGCATATTCTTTAAATGACTAATTGTTCTTTCTTTACTCTCTTCAATTCTTCGCCCAATGTCAGCTACTCTAAGAACAAGTTCTTCATCAACAAGAAGTAGATTATCCTGACCTGTAAGAGGTCCTTTTACACTAAAGAAAGCATTAGGATCACTAACCGTCACTAGTTTATCAACATATCCATATTGTCGAAGTGCTTCTGGATTTTCTGGCTTTCTATTTTCCCACCTTTTTAACATGGCGGTTAAAACGGATTTTTGTGTTTCAAATGAAACATCATAGTTATCCATTGTCCTTTTAGTAGAGTAAAATAAATCACTCAACCATTTAGAATGTATTTTATATTCTTCCAATCCATCTAAATCAATTGCCTGTATTGGTGTGTTCCCTGCAAATTGATAAGGAGTGTACCATGGATATGAGGCTGCCAAAGGATCCACACTCAAGAACCTCCCCAGCGCGGGGTTGTAAATACGGAAGCCATAATCATAGGCATTTAAGCCCCATTCTCCTGTCTGGTCTTTCTCCTTACCGTTAAAGCCATAACGGTAAGCCACTAAATCCGGGTTGTAAGGGGCATCGGGTACCAGCTTCTCGTGGATCACCATCATATCGTCAAAATACACGTCCCTTACTAAGTCGCTCTCGTTGGAGGTATAAACGAAGATGTAGCCGTCTTCTGAAGCTATGTATTCGGTTTGTAACTGTTCAAAGTTGTTTTCAGCAGTCGGGCTCAGCAGTTTAAACCCACCGTCAACAAAATTGTAGTTATTGTCAAAATGTAGAAAATTAATACCTGCCATCAACTCCGGACTATTAGGGTCATCTGTTTTGGCAAGAACAAGTCCTTGTGCCAGCACATCACTCACAAAATCAGTAATGGCCTGCCCTTCTGTACCACCCGGTATAGTAAAGGCATCAATAAATGCATCGGTAAGGGAAGCCGCTATGTCTGTGGCATTATTGTTCTCAGGCACAAAGTATTTGCCATAAACCTCAGCACTCACCTTATCCCCTGCCTGTACCTTATAACTCTTGGCCAGGCCAATAATACCACTTCCTGGTATTGACAGGCCTCCGTCTTCAAACGTTTCACCATAGTCAACCCCATTAAGCACAAATGAATAGCTTGCATCTACAGCATCAGTGTGATTGTAGTTTACATCATTGATTATGGTCTGATCAGCATAATTGTCAAATTGATCTATCTCATTAAGGATATTGCCCGGCTCCATGGTGGCCAATACGGTATCGGGCTCCCAACGCACGGTTGGCAAGTCCATACCATAAGGGTAATAAGCCGAAGCACTGACAATATTTGGTTTAAAATCTGATGGGGTACTGCCATCAATCGTGCTTAACTTACGGTCGGTCACAACTGCCCTAACGTTGCCCAAATGGTCTTTTAGCTCATATTGCTTTCTGTCCAACACACGGGTGTACACATTGGCTGCTGCAGCATCTTCTGGTCCACTGGCAGCAGCTATTTCAAAGAAATCACCATCTACCCCCTGCTCAAAGCTAAAGTCGGGCTGCAAGGTGAGCACTACCCCTTGTTCCAACTCATAGTTTACACCCTCATAAGCATCTACCGCCTGATCGGCATCAATTGTAGCTTTACCATCCTGGTTATTTTCCGTAGCTCCTTCCGGGGTGTAAACACCCAATCGGTCACTGCCGTATATTGGCATTTCTATCAGTTTAGGGTCTTCTACAGCACCCTCTATAGCAGAACCACGGTAGGTGGCCATAATATTGCCCGAAGCATCGCGCACATAAAAGGTATTGTACTGGTTACCAAACTCGTCAAGCGTTTTCTTGGCTACCCTGTTACCAGCAGCATCATAGATAAATTTGGTACCTGCACCATTGTCTTTATTGATGGCGTCTACTTTGCCATATACCGTCCAGTCTATGGCCATGGCCTCCTGCTCATCACGGGTAAGGTTGCCTATTTCGTCATAGGTATAATTAGCATTATCCTGATCTTCTATGTCTTTGTTATGGATGCTTTCATCTGTTATGTCATCATCTACAAAGTCGAGACGGTTATTACCTGACTGTAGGTGATAAGTCAATGCATCAAAGTTGACTGCATCGATATCATTACGGCTCAATGTTTCTAAGTTGCCATTGGCATCTAATGTGAATTGGGCACCAAAACCACCACGGTCGTAGAAAGTTTCATTACCGCCATCATCTTTTCGGTAAACATTAAAGCGGCTATCTTTTATCCGGTTCAGCTCGTCATACTGGTACTGGAAGCCGGTACGCATCCAGCTTTCATCAGACGCTTTGGTGGCTACCTCCCATGCGCTGATGTTGCCATTATAAAGATCGCGCTGTGGAGCCGCTGCCAGCAGTCCGTAGCTGCCAGTAGCGCTGCTATAGTCGCCACTGTAATAATTCAGTGCCATGGCAAAAGCATCAGCACCAACATTACTTTGGTTTTCACCATCGGCTGTATTGTTGATGGCCTTTAACCAACCATGGATGGTATAGATATAGTCTAGTTGCTGCACTTTGTCTTCACCAATCACAGCGGATTTTAAAGGGCCGTGGGCATAGTATTCATAAGAGGCATCAGTATCCCAAAGGAAGCCGTCTTTAGAGGTTTCTACTTTTACAATACGATTATCGGCATCATAATCATAGCGATGGTAATACTCATCGACCTCACCAGGGTTGTAACTCACCTGCAGTACATTACCACTCAACAAGTCATAGGCGTATTCAATGGTTTTCTGACCAAGGCCGGGCACGTCTTGTACCAACCAGCTGACATTGCCATGCGGGTCGTAATTGTAAATGGTATAGGTCCTGTCTGTGGTTGTGGCATCCGAGCCGTCTTCATCCAGATAGGAATAAGACACCCTGTTGCGCAGGTATGGTTCCTGTGCCCTTCCGCTTTCTATAATACCCTCAAAAGGGGTAGTATATACCGTTCTGGTAATCTGTGCGCCTACTTCAGGTAAAGCAGGATCGTTGATCACCTTGGTAACACCGATGGTGTTGGTATTTTCATTGCTTTGGCCTACTTCTACAATACGCCCAAGGGGATCATATTTGGTATAGCTATAGGTGCCGTCTGCCTTTTGTTTTGCATTTTGAGAATAGCGCAGCTGCCCAATGGTGTTGTAGTAAAACTGGGTTTCACCCCCATCAGGACTTTCCTGACTGACCAACTGACCAAGGCTGTTGTAGTGGTATTTGGTCACCATTTGGTGATCATCAGCATTGCTAGTGTTAAAACCAACAGGAGGCACGGTGCGCATCAGGTTGCCCGCCCTGTCATAATAGTACAGCGTGTAGTGATGGTACCCCAGGTTATAGGTTAGGGTGAAGTCGTCATTGACAGCCGTAGGTGAGCAATTGGTTTCATAGGCAGCTTCAAAAGCTGTGGTGTACTTATTAACGTATTCTGCTTTCTGATAATCGATAGCAGAAATAATACTATTGGCACTCAACTCTTCACAGGTGTAAGGAATACCGGTGTAGACGTAATCTTCCAGCCCAATAGGCACCTCGATTTCCTGAGCTGGCTCATCAAAACGGAAGCAGAGGGAGGCGGTGAAGCAGGTGTTGTTTACCTCGGCAACAAGGGTTTGTTCGTGGCTGTAGAGTGTTAAGCCTGTTACGACAGTATTGGTTACTTTACAACGATATATACCGGCATCATCTTCTGTGGTTGACGCTAGAACTAGGTCGCTACTACTACTTACTAATCCAACGGGATTCCAGATTTCACCATCAAATTTCTCCCACTGATAGCGATTGTTGATGCCAGGGGTGGTAAAAGGAAGGGTGAATGATTGACCTAGTGTGAAGGTAAATTCTTGAGGCGTACCTAGTATGGTTTTTTGAGCACCGTAGGCTACATTGACTAGTTTTGTTCCTGACTGATCAAATAAGTTTTCTAATTCACCGAAATTATAGTTGTTATAATTTAAATCAATACTTATGCCGTTTGAAAACTGGTTGGGAATGTATCCTGAAAGCTCATTGCCACTGACGTATAAATAATCCAAGTTCTCAAAAGAGAATATTTCTTCCGGAATGTATCCTGTCAAATTATTATTTCTTAATAATAAACGTTTCAGTTTAGTTAAACCAGAAAGAGTAGTAGGAAAATCTCCATTAAGATGATTTGCATTAAATACTTCTTCATTTCCGCTTGATAACACAATAAATTCAAGATCAATTAACTCCCCAAGAGATTCCGGTAAGTTGCCAATTAGGCCTGATTGATAAAAAGCTATGTGTTTCAAACTTATCATTTCGCCTAGATTAGCCGGTAATTCTTGTTGGAAATTATTGTAATTCATTTCCAGAGTTTCTAGATTCTCTAGATTAGTCAAAGAGGAAGGAAAAGATGTAAATTGATAATCTCCATTATAAATGGAATTTAGCGTAAGGCTTGTTAGTTTAGTCAAACTACCCAAAGAGGATGGAAGATCTCCCTCCAAACGATTCTCCGATAAATTAAGCCTTAGTAGCTCTGTCATACCGCTAAAAATATCGGGTATATTTCCTTCAATTAGGTTACTAGCAAGGTTAAGTGTTTCCAATGAAGTTAATTTATTAAAGGATTGAGGGATGTTTCCAGTGATTTTGCTATTGGCAATTTGTAAGAACTCTAAGGGAGAATTATCTATAGTAATTATGGGTAATGGCGAATTGAAGTCACAACCACTCATAATCAAAGTTTCTAAAGCTAAATGATTTAAGAGCTCCGGAGGAATTGCACCAGATACTTCTGGTTCATATATATATATTGATAAAATATTAGGGATTTCGCCTAGCTCTTTAGGAATGGAGCTCTGAAAGGAATTAATAAAACTTAAATCTGTTAAATTAACAAATGAATCATCAAGCCATGTAGGAATTGTACTATTAGTCAAGTCACAATTCCAAATCTCCAATTGTTCTAAAGAGTTTGACATATTGGTTAAATCAGGAAGTATTCCAGTCATTCCACTAAGCTTTAATTCTTCAAGCTTCGATAAAAAAGCTATTTCAGATGGAATTAAGACTGTTTCTCCATTAGCCGCCCAAAGATGCAATTCTACTAGCTCTGATAATAAGGAGAGTTCCTCAGGTACAGTACCTGAAATTCTAATAGGAGCACTTCTGAACAATCCTACAACATCACCATTTGCAACACGAACACCAGCCCAACCGGTAAAGTCTTGGTATGTAACTGTTGTAGGGTCCTTCCAATTGGGATAATCCCACCCTTCCATAGTATACCAATTTATTCCTCCAGCACTTTCAAAAATAGCACGAAGTGCCATATACTCAAGATCATCAGGAACCATATTGAAGGAAGATGGCGCTCCAGTTGCACTTCTTTGAGCAAAATTGTTTTTTAATGTACTCTCTCTCTCTTTAATATATGCATTATACTCTTCTGCATACCTAATCGAGTCTTCAATTCTTAATTGTTCTAAATATTGCAATTCAAGTTCATTGAACTCATTATTTTTATAACTATTTGAAGCGAAGCTGGCACTTTGTCTTTGCATTGGAATAACCTCAATTCCTTCTTCAACCGGAAAAGATGTATAATCTAAAAAGTCCCATCCATCTTCATCAGGGCAAGATCCACCACCATTTTGCTTTACATTCACCTCAAAAGTAGACGTCATTACCTTTTGGATATTGGCAATATTTTCTGCGGTGCCAATCCCTACTTTATTACCATTGTCATCAGTAATAAACTCTATCTGGCAGTAGCCTTTACAGTTTTCTACCAGCGCTTCAGTCATGGCCTCTATTTGGCAAAGGTCAAAATCAAATACTGCAGGATCGCGTGGGGCACCTATAGAAAGGTATATGCCTGTAAACGGGTCTTGCTCCAATGCTCTGGCATCACCTTCTACGTACAGTTCTTGACCATGAATATCGTTAATTACCGCCTGTCGGAAAGCATCGCGCTTACTCTCACAAGTTTCTTCGCACAGGCCTACTAATGGAAGCAATACTTCGTCATCCAGCGTTTCATCTCCATCGCTATTATAGTCACCAAACTTGATACAGCTGTATATTTGCTGTTTTTCCAGTTGTGGTAGTGCTGCATACCTAGCAGCTTCATTACCATCAATGCTTGCATTACCCTGCTCGCTGTCATAAAAGTCAAGGCTGCCTTCCATGCAATTGTTCATTTGCTCGTCACTGGCATTGTAATAGAATAATTTGTATGCCTCAGACAGTTGTGCAGTGGTAGGTATAGAGGTGTAAAAGCCTGTTTTCCTCAAGCCAATAGCGGTGGTAATGTCAGGATCTTCACCTTGGGCCAGCAGGTCAATTTCCTTGAGTTTCAAATCAAGGGTTCTAAAAAAGTTATCGATCAGGTTGTATTCATAAGCCTGATCAGGGAAATCCTCAGGAATTTCAACATCACCATTGTCAGTGGTCATGTTGCTCAGGTACTCATAATTTTGAACCTGTTGCTTCCATACGTCCCATACTATCTGGCAGTCGTAGAGGGTTGTACCTGTGCCACCAGTTTCCTGCAGCAAGTTGAGCATCATACCATTGAACTCCCCTACTGTAAAGTTTATCGGCTCGTGCACAGGACTGTACTTATAAGCCAACCAGTCAAAGGTATCATCAGGGTCGATATCATCAAGAGGTAATCTTAGCGGTGGCGAATTGATAGGACGTGGTCTTTTGACTATGTCATTACGCCAATAGTCAATAAAATATCCAACAAAATCCTGTCCTTCAGGTGTGGTACAGTCTATAATTTCATTGCAGGTATCAACAAGGTAAGGCAGTTTGATAATTTCACCATCACAACTCAGTGGTATTAAGTAATTCTCTTCATTTGCATCTAACTGGTAGCCCTCACTGCTCAAATGAGCATACAATGCGTCCAGGTCTGTCTGCCCGTTACGAATGTAAGTATCAATAGGGCCAAAAATGGCGGCTAACTCTGCCCTATAGTCATCTGCCACTGCAGCCAGATGATCATCAATAAATAAATTACCAGTATCTGAAGATCGGTTACCAGTACTTACCCGCTTCTCTAAAGAGTAGTTACCTGCTTCAATATCCAGAAAAAATTCTTTAGTGTACGGCACTGCTGCGCCACAGTCCACAGAGGTAGGCGCTATGGTATATTCAGTAAGTGTGCTTGTTTTAGAAGGATCCTCCAGATCATGTAAAATGAAGGTCACTTGATAGTCGCAGGTTTTACAGATGCTGCTGCAAATGTCTGCTATTGTAGCCGGGCTCAGCGTATAATTCACACTCAGTTCTGTGGGTACTGTAAAAACAAAATCCTTGCGACTGGAACTGCTATTAGTGCCAAAAGGTGCTTTTTCAGTGATTGATTCTGTGACGGTTTTTGTGGCCTCATCTCTGGTTCCTAAACCATCAAGGTTCTCGTTTCCAGTGCCTATAACAAGAGCTGTAGCCAGCGTTTTACCATCCTTAGCCTGATAATTGATACTCGCGGTATTATTAGCATCTACAATAATAGATTTGGTGGTATTATCCGCCACCGGGGCCTGATTACCGAACATAAAGTCAAGCTCATCTTGCGCCACTCCAGCATAATAATAACGTATTGTATGTTCACCCCCTATGCCATGTTCAGCTCCAACACCCGATTGTTTCTTGATCCGGCCAGTTCCATCATTGGTATAAATAGTTCGGGTAAAGGGTACGCCATTGGCATCTGCAACATTTTGGTTAATGCCATTATCAGCATTACCATAATAACCCGAATCTGACCCTGTTTTATCAAGATAGGCCGGAGTTGGATTATCTAGGTTTGTGTCTTCGTCAAAGTTTTCAGGGCTATAGCTATCCGTTCCATCGGTCAATAAATTACCTTCATAGCCCAATCCGCCTTTGCCCTTTATAGGTACAGGTAATGATTGTAACACATCACGGCCGCTAAAATCTTGGAGCGTTTGGGTACCCACTACAGTAGAAGTAGACTTCAGCCGGGTCTGCTGTTGTTTTATCCGTTGAAGACCATCTGCAAATGTTAGCTGCTCGCTAATTTTATTTTTTTCAGTAAAGGTTCTACTGTAAATAAAGTTTTTGTCCTCATCAGGTTGCACATAATTAAATGTTTGCACCGCTGGTGGCCAGTCATTAAAATTATTATTGTTATTAAAACCACCAACAGCACTACCTACAGGCCTAACCTGCCACGCATACTGACCACTGCCTTCTGCTAAGGTAAGTACAACGTCTGTATCAGAATTTTCAGAATTAAATAGTAAAGCATTATCCCATCTCTTACTGGCACTTTCGGGAACAGACTCTCCTTCAAAAACTTTGAGTACCCTGAGTTGATAGCCATCCACAAGATTACAGCTTGAACTCCAAGTAAAATCAACATCCCAGCTGTCAGCACTTAATGGTGTTGCCTGTTGGCCAGACAGTACTACTTCTTCAATACTATTAAGTAGTTCGTCTTCTACTTTGGCCCATAACCGGACAACGTTCTCTACTCCCCCAACAATGCTATAATTGCTGACTTCAATGCTGACCGTTCTTATATCACTAAAATCAATATCAGGGGTAAGTACAATCAGCGTTTCTGGCTTGTCTTTAGTGATTTTCAAGGTTCGTTGCTCTGTAAATAGGGAATTTTCCGGGTCAGTACTTCCTATACCTTCAATACTTAAATCAACAGTCCCTGAGAACTCATATTGACCGAAATCATAGTCAATACCTAAATCAAAACCCACTTTTAAATCAAAGCTAACGAGTTCTGAACGGCAGTCAGAAGACCGTTCAGCACATGTATTGAAGGCCAATAACATTGGGCTCCCTGCTGTAAGCTCTGTATTTCCAAAAACTATTTCATCTACTCTGGACTGGCTATCTTCTCCAAACAGTGTAAGTGAAAATGCTGTACCATTACCACAATCGTTTTGCGGTGAAATACTAATGGGATAACTACCTGCTGCATTAAAAGTTATGTCTACACTACGCTGGGCCGCATCATTAAATGCATAGGACAAACCTGCAGGCGCTGTACCCCAGTCAAAATACGTTGCATTTTCCGAGCCTTCAATGATGTAGGTTTCGACATTTCCCACACATGTATTGGTGAGTCCGGAAACCGATGCAATATCAGTGACAGGAGCTTCCACACTGACCGATAACGAATAAGTACATTCGCTATGATCTGATTTTGTGCTGGTAATTGTATAATCCCCAGGGGCAGGAAAGGTTACTGAGATTGTATTAGTGTTTACATTGAAGGTAGCTCCGTTAGATACTTCCCAATTATATGTTTCAGTGGCATTGTCCAAAACAAAATCATAACTGCCTGCATTGGGGCAAATGGTCCCTGATCCAACTCTTGCAAGGGCCACCTCCTCTTCACAGATGGTACTTATATTAATTACCCTCTCGATAGGCTCATAATTAGGGTTAGTTTTTTTGCATTCATTAAAAAGAACAACACTCAACAAATGTTCACCTGAAGAAAGAGGCGGAATGGTTATCAGTATGTTTCTCTCACCATTATTTTTCTGTATCGCAAGTCCGTCAATACGCCACTGATAATGTGCTACTTCAATAACCTCTGAGTCATTAATTGGTACCAACAACCAAAATGGATAGGTCTCTCCAACATAAAATGTTTGAGAACCATCGATTAAAATAGCTTTTGAGGCTATGAATGCCTTTTCCACTGGAAAAAGCGGGGGCGTTTCACACGGCTTGCTCTGGCTATATACCGTATTGAGGTTGCCTAATATAAATAAGATGAACAGATAGATTCCTTTTCTTATCATTAAACTCATTGGTTATTATATTTTCTGGTATCTACCAGTTTATATTGACGATATTGACTCTTTATTTCCTTGGCATTCATTACCTGCCCCAATGCATTTCCACTAAAAACCTCCCCTTTATATGAAAGTTGATATTCATTGATAGTGACTCTGATATTGTTCATTACACCCTCACTATAAAATATTTCAGAACTCAAAAACCCGTTGGTTTCAGGATCGAAACACAATATAAACTCAGAAACCTTTGTTTGATTTGTAACTTCTTCTGAAGGAATCACTTTAAACAATTTGGATTGTTTACCACCTTTGATCACATTTTCACAAGTCACTGATTGAGCAGATTTTATAAGCGAATCCTGCAAGTTCATGGCTGTAGCAAGTGTGTTTTCCATAGGTTGGGCATTTCGCTTTGATATATAGATAGCCTTGGACTTTTCAATGACTGAAACCACTAGACTGTCATCCTGAAAAACAACGTAGTCATTTGACCTCAAAACACTTTTATGCTTATTACCATAAGTCTTCACAACATCACTGGCAGTTGGAATGGACTCCCTGTAGTCAATCTCGATCTTATAGTCAAGAAGAAAGCCTTGATCATAATTATCTACAGCGTATATCTTATATGCCTTAAGCAACTCCTGCTTGCAGGATTGACTCATGACAACTTGAGTGCTAAAAAACAGGAAGACAAAAATCAATCTACTCATCTCTTCCAACTTTAGGTGTGTTGTAATGTGTTTCCTGAATTGTCTTCTTCCCTCTTTCCGTTTCTATCTCCTTTCTTATGAGCTTGCCTTCACGGTCATATTGATAATACAGGCCGAAGTGTTGATCATCAAAGATGGTAAGTAAGCGAAGGTTTCTTGAATCATAAACATAAGTAGTCATTTGAGCATCACCCGGCTGTATTCTAATATCATCTATTCTTATAGATCCTTCACCATTGTAGCTAATAGCGGTTTGTAGCACATCCGAGTGTTCTCTTAAATCGCCAGTTTGTAGCGATCCAAAGTCATTGATTACCGACTCAATCAGGTACCAATCCTCTACATTTGTCACGCTTGTGGCTACCGATGTAGACACCGTTACTCCATCTTTGTCAAAGATTTTAAATGCAATATTATCAATCTGGTCTTGTTGGTCTGGCCTTACCCAGGCACGGAGCATAAGGCCATTGTTAATCAGTTGCTCACTGATAAAAATCTTACCTTGTTTAAAATCGCCCGAAAGCAGTGCTGATTTTTTACCAGCATGACTGTATAAGTTGCTGAGAGTAATACCATTTCCATCTATGGCAATGTATTCTTCTAAAACCCCACTGTAGTTGTTTTCGAAGCTTTCAAAATAACCATCCTGATACTCGCCATTTTGAATGGTGAGGTATGGCAATGACTCATTATAGCCAAACTTTACAGCACTTGGAATATTAAGAATGTTTCTTTCCTGAATCGCTTCGCCATTTGGAGAATAACGTTCTACCGTAGTTGATTTCAGCCACTTAGACGGATTATTGGCGTCTTCATATTTCCAGGAGAAGTCCTCAACCTTAAAAGTACCACTACTGTAATTTTTATCTGTTTCAAAAAGATCTGTACTGTAGGAATAGTAATTTTTTGCTCTCCATCTTCCTTGTTCACCAGTTTCAAATTGATTGAAATTTTCTGAAAGCACTAATCCATTTTTCTCTTCCCTTTCGTAGGGCCATTCATCTGAATAAGTAACTGCTGAAGCCGAAACCGCTCTATCAAAGATGCTTGGCTCTGCTTTTGCCGATAAACAAGAGAATACATAATTACCTGGACAGTTGTCCCTCTTAAACACAATTTTACCAGTCTTTTCATCTACATAGAAGCTTCCTCCATTATTGGGGATAGGAGATTCACAGACGTAATTAAATACCCGTACCGTTTCTATGCTTTGCGAAGTGCACCCTTCCGGTGTAGTAACAGTCAATGCAATATCATACTCACCAGCAGTATATCTATGCACTGCTTTTACAAATTTGGTATTGGTAACGGCTCCGTCTCCCCAATCATACTGGTACTGGTTTGCTCCATTGAAATTTATTGGCTCCGCAATCACTAAGTCTCCCTCCTTTACCAACGGTTCATTAATGCTGAAAGTAGCGTCAGGAAGCTCTACGCTTTCAATATTGATATTTGAGATAAAATTGAAAGTTGTATACGAGCACAATTCTGCTTGAGGAGGTGTCAACCCTTCTGAGATTACAAATATGGAATAAGGGGAAGAGGATGCGGCTACATTGGTGAAAGTGTATTGATAGTTCTTTTGATCTATTGTAACCCCTGCAACTTCATCAACTACCGAAAAACCAGTACCAGTGAAAGGATTAAAAGTCCCATCTTTTCTAACCAATCTAAAATTGTAGGTAACGCCTGCAAATGGAGGCTGATTGATAAAGTCCAAGGCAAAAGTAATTTCACCTGTATCTAAACCATTATTACAAACAGACTCTGTAGTAGAAACAAGTGACATCAGGAATCTCTGAGGATGTTCAGGATCACAATCGACCAGGCCATTCACCCAGATGTCATCTAATAAATAATCACATCCCCGGCTATCTGTTATTGTAACATTGTAATAACCGGCTGCAACAGTATTATTCTGATCTTCAACGGGGCTCAATCCACCTGTCCATACAAAAGTATAAGGAGCTGTTCCACCACTAACATCAAGTGTAATACTGCCATCACCAATGCCACTGTCATCAACAACTGTAAAGGCTGCCGATAGCTCTTCTGGCTCCTGAATTGATACTCCTAAATAGTCCACTATATCAATCACCTGACATTCAGCCTGATCGATGGTAATAAAGTATTCTCCTGGTAACAACTGATTGAAATATGCCACTCCTGGCAAAAGAGGGAAGTATTCAGGCTCAACATCAACCTCTACACCAGTTTCAAAATCATAAAGATTAAAATCAAATGGCCCGCTACCGTTTACAACAAATGCAGCGATAACTCCATCACTGGCACCGTTACAGCTAACATCAATATCTGCTACTCTATAGGCACTAATGGCAGGGCAATTGTCATCAATATTAATATGGTAAATTTCTGAACATCCCCCTGCATCAGAAATAGTAACACTATAAACACCCGCACTCAAACCAGATTGAGAAGCTGTAGGTGGCAACCCACCAGACCAAGTGTATGTGATTGCTCCGCCTGCACCTGTGATATTGATTGTAACCGAACCGTTGCCACTGCCATCATCCTGAACTACATCAATAGCAGCATCCCATGCACAATCAGAAAATCCTACTAGTATATTATTCAAACTGATGGAACAACCAGCTGCATCAGTAATGGTAACATCATAAGTTCCAAAAGGCAAGTTTACCTGATCTTGGGTACCGGCTAAACCCGATGACCAGGAATAACTGTAAGGTTCAACACCTCCAGATACGGTTACGTCAATAGTACCTGTACCTAAAGCATCATTAAAAAGTGTGGTATAAGTTGCTCCCAAATTATTGCCTGTCACAACTACGCTATTTGGAGCCGCTGCCAGACAACCTTCTGCAGTCATCACCTCTACCGTATAGCTACCAAACCCACTGGCTTCAACCGCATAAACATTTTTATTGGTGTTGGTGATTGGTGTACCATCTTTATACCACTGATAACTGGCATAACCAGATGGGACAGAAATAACTGCCTCTTCGCCCTGGCACAATGAAAGACTGGCATCAGGTGTAATAAGAAGGTTCTCAAAGTCTTCAATTGCCACAATAAAGGCATCGCTTTCAACCGTACAGCCTCCACCGGTAACTTTTACTGTGAAGTATCCTTCAGCAGAAGTAGTATAAGTGGAAGAGGTTGCTCCTGAAATGGCCTGCCCATCTTCATACCACTGGTAGCTTACACCACTTCCCAATGTATTGGCTTTGAGGGTAATAGATCCTCCTGTGCATAGTTTAACCCCTTTTGTGAAGGTAGATACAAGAAGACCACCCCCTGTAAAAGGAACATGTGATGTAGAAAAGGCCCTGTTACTTCTTGGGTCAAAGGCTACCGGGTAGGTAGCATTGTTATCAATTACATTTCCAACATCTGCAATACCAAACCTTTCTGCATAATTCTTTCTGAGGTCATACCTCCACAGTCCGCCAATGGTTCCTACAGGTACGCCATAAGATGTTCTTTGTCCTAAATAAAGAATATTGTTTGTATAGTCATACGCCAGACCAGCACCGTAGTCACTCGGTAAAGGATCTCCATTAACTTCATGAGTACCTCCTACTGCAGTAGTGGATTTTGAAAGAAGTGTTCCTCTGTTAAAAGCAAAATCATAAACCCAGGCTCCACCTTCCCAACTGTTCATAAACAGCTTAGTGCCTACACGGGTTAATGCATAATTCTCATTATTTTGGAGTGGGTCTCCTAAAACTTCATGTTCACCACCCTTTGAGGTACTTTCAACACTCAAAATTTTAGAAGTATTGGTTGTTACATTATAAACCCATATTCCCTCATAGGTAAAGCCAGCATATAAATACTCATTACCATCAAATTCAAACATGAGATTAGTCTGTGTAGACTCCTCTATAATTGGAGGGCCATTTACCTCATAAATTCCTCCTGTGGCAGTTGTTTCAGGAGAAAGAAACTTACCCGTTTTAGAAGTCTCATTATATATATATATTCCACCATCTGGAAATGACGATCTAAATCTTGTAAGACTTATAATTATATTGTCTTTGTATTGTGAAATATAATCTCCGATACCTTTAGGAAATGGGTCTCCTCCTCCTTCTGGTATCATACCCGGGTAAAATGCTTTCCCTACTCCCGTTACCAGATCATACCTCCACATAGCTCCGCCTTTATTGGCGGCACTGCCAGGCCAACCAGCGGCATAAAGTATTTGATTGTCTGTGTCTACATGAATGCTACGTGGAGAAGTGCTGGTCAAATTATATTTATCCCCCAACACTACAGTGTTAACATTTATATTGCTACCTGTATTAGTATTTAAATCAAGCACCCAAATAGCCCCTGACCAGTTAGTGACGTATAAATGATTGGATGTCTGGTCAAAAAATACGCCATCATAGGAAGCCCCCCCTTCTCTGGGATAGTCAACGCCTGAATCAGTACCGCCTGATGGGCTATAGAATTTAGCATGTGAAAGTGTCTGGATATTTCTTCTATCGGTAGGTGTAATGCTTACTTCAAACCCAGGATCAAAGTTGATGGTAACCACATTTCCATCACATTCACTATCAGGTGATGTCCATTTGAGTTTGTACCTGCCGGGACGACCTAAGGTCACTTCGGTAGTTGGGTTGTTAAGTTCGGCTATCAATGACTGCGATGGGCCAGAAACCTGGGTCCAGCGACCTGTTCCAGTTTGACTCATAGCCATGACTGAAGTACAGGTAAATTCCTCCTGCCCGCAACCTGCTGTTATTTCTATGTTATCAAGGTATTGAGAACATCCATTAGCGTCCGTTACAGTAACATTATAGATACCTGGGGGAACATTGGTTTGATCTTCCTGAGCAGGTAATCCTCCGGACCATGCATAAGTGTAGGGTGCGGTGCCACCAGTGACAGTGAGGTCTATAGTACCGGTTTCCGGGATAACTTGGTATTCAAGTGTAAGTGTAGATGTTATGTCAATAGGCTCTACACTAAAAAGCTGAGTCTTGGACGGGTTACACCCCTGATCATTTATTTGAAAGAAGAATAGATCTCCATGTTGTGCAACATCAAATGGTATAGTTGATACACCTAACGGAATACTTTGAAACAAAAAAGGCGCCTCAGATATTACTGGTATGCCTACCAAAGTAAATGGTCCAACTCCTGACTGAATATCCACAGTTAGTATTGATTGACCTGAACAATTTTCATAATCAATAGTCGAATTAAACTGACATTCAGAATCTCCTGGCTCATAAAATTCGTCAATCGCAGAGCACCCCTGAGAGTCAGTAACAATATATTTGAAAATACCAGTTACACTACCTGAATAACTTAATTTATAACGACCAAAATAACTCGTTGGACTAAAGGATGTCAGGCCTGCCGGGAAATGCATAATGTTATATGGTGGAAATCCACCACTAACAATCAGCTCAACATCTATTCTAAGGGGGTCACTATTATGAGTAACTACAGTACTTAGATTGAGATCATTACAATCCAGGCTACCTACAACAAACTGATCAAGTTGAATTGAACACCCCTGACTATCAGTAACAGTCAAATCATAACTTCCTGCTGTCACATTGTTGACATGACGAGAAAAGTTACCCAACCCTCCGGACCACGCGTAACTATAAGGAGGAGTACCTCCTGAAACTTGTGTAATTATAGAACCATCACCACCACCAGTATCTGGATGAGTCCAAAAACTCTCAAGCTTGAGTCCGTTATCAAAATTATGAATTTCGAAGGGTTCGCTATAAATAACTGAACATCCTACCTGCTGGACTAATACAACGAAATTACCATCACCTGAGTTTTTGTTAACAAAATATTTAATCTGTCGGTTATCAGTAGATCTAACCTCTGAATAATAGCCTTTGGTCTCAAAACCACTTGGGCTGCGATGAACCAAGGTGACAAAAAAATCACCTTTAATGTTTGAAAGGTTGACTGTTACAGAATTCTCGCAAGAATTGTCAATAACTTGCTGATTGATAAGCACATCACAAGCATCTGGACCCACAACTTTAATCACCTTACTGTAGAGGGTTAGAAGCGTGGCCCACTCATTACTTACAACTAAGCGATATTCACCGGCATCTTCATTTTGAAAAGTCTTCGAGTAGTTTTGAGACGTAGCCCCGGGAATATTTTCCCATCTGGTCAAGAACTTCTTCTGCCATTGATAAATATTTCGAGTACCTCCAGTCGGTACAAAAAGCTCCATCATGTCCCCAATGTCTAGCGATATGGTCTGTTCAGTTCCGATTTCAGCCTGACGATCATAGCTAAACAAATCAAAATTATACTCATCAACGCCCGTAAATAAAGGTTCAATAGAGCCGAAATCAAGATGGTTATAATTTATAATGACATCATAGTCAGGTACTTTAAGAGCTGCACTAAAATTTGGAATAGAGGTAAATTTGTTATTTTGCAACCATACTCCATCTAAATTGGCCAAATTCAAGACACCCCCTGGAAATGCTCCTTCAAATTCGTTAGATTCAACATTTAGTTTATATAAATCCGTCATTCCAGCAAAAATAGGTGGTATAACACCTGAGAAGTTGTTGTAATTAATCGAAAACCTTTTCATTGCTGTAAGCTGGGATAACTCTTCGGGAAGTGGACCAGAGAAATTATTATTATATAGATTCAATTCATAAAGTTTACTTAAGTTGCCAAAAGATGGAGGAATGGAACCACTAAAAGTGTTATTACCCCCCCAGAAGTATCCGAGATTTATTAAATTTCCAAAATCACTTGTGAAAGATCCTGTGAATTGATTTGACGGAATAAAAAGATGCTCTAATAAAGTAAGAGAGGTGATTTTATCTAAAATGGTACCAGTGAATTTATTACTTGGTAATTGCAATATTCTAAGCGAGCTCAAATTTGAGATATTTGCATGTATTTCTCCTTCTAGATCATTGTGCCCTAAATCCAACAACTCTAAATCCAATAGATTATATAGCTCTATCGGCACAGTGTCTGTCAAAGCATTTTGGCTAAGCGATAAGTACTTAAGTTTTACAAGTTGTCCAATTTCGGAGGGGATCGAGCCGGTTAATCCAATGAAAGATAAATAAAGCGACTCCAAATTAGTGAGACTCATGTAGTCAACTGGAAATGGCACAGCGAGGACATTTGGTTTCTCGAATAAACTGCTAAGGTTAAGTACCCTCAATTGAGTTAGGTTGACCAATGAACTTGGCAACGTACCATTTAAATTATTGCCGGCTAAAACAAGCTCAACCACATCTCCATTTTCGACTGTCACACCATACCAAGCCGAAAAATCTTCTGAACAATTACCCTGTAACCAATTTGTATTATCAGTCCATCCTTCACCATTTGTAGCATTATACAAATCTACTAACGCCTGGTATTCCAAGGCATCATCCACAACTCCTCCGTTACATACAGAAGTTTCTTCGATAGTTATGGTTTTACTGTATAATGTTAAGTCTGTAACCCAATCATTATTTACAACTATACGATACTCCCCAATATCAGAAGACTCAAAACTTGCCTTCATGTAATTAGTTGAAGTTGCTCCAGTAATATTTTGCCAATTTCCATTGACATCTTTCTTCTGCCACTGATATGAATTATGTGAACCTGAGGTTGAAAAAGGTATCTCAAATTGCTCGCCTTTGGCAAAACTTAGGGTTTGTTCTTCACCTATTTCTGCTTGGGGAGAATAGTAAAATGTATTAAAGGGATTTGTATTAATAGCATCAAAATTTGATTCCAGGCTTCCAAAATCCAGTTCATTATTTTGAACATAAATTTTTAAAGCAGAGGTATTCGATAATCCCTTAAATGATGGTATCTCTGAAAAATGATTACTTATCAAATATAAAAATTCAAGAGACTCGAGACTAGCAATGTAACTTGGAACTGGTCCTGACTGGTTCGTGAAATTGAGATATAATCGTTGTAATGAACTTAGACCTTCAAACTGGTTAGTTATAGTTCCTGTAAAGTCATTTTCAGATAGATTCAGAATTTGAAGGTTGGAAGCTTCTCTAAAATCTATAATTGATCCATTAAGTTGATTCTGATCTATATATAATCTTATTAATGATTTTGATGTACCAAAGCTAGCTGGAATATTTCCAGTAAATTCGTTTTGGGAAGCAGTAAAAACACCAATATTTGGTAGTAGCCCTAATTCTTCTGGCAGCGGACCTGAAAAGTTATTACCATTAATGTTAAAGTGGTATAATGAAGTCATTCCACTTATATCAGAAGAAACTCCACCAAACATTGAATTGCCTCCAAGTGTAACTTCCTTAAGGGTTGAACATTGATAAAAACTACTTGGTATTTCTCCGGTTATAGTATAGTTGTAATGTAAAAGTAATTTTTTGAGGGAAGTTGTTGAATTAAAAAAATCAGGTATAGTACCTTCAAAATGATTAATTGATAATCTTATTTCCTCAATCGAGCTTAATTGAAACAATGACTCAGGAAGGCTGCCTGACAGATCATTATTATGAACATTAACAATTTTTAATTGTATCAGATTAGAAAAATCAAAAGCAAGGTTCCCGGAAAGGTTATTTGCTTCTAATAAAAGAAATTGCAACTCAGTAAGTGTACCTAAATCAAGTAGTGATATATCCCCATTTAAACCATTGAAATATAAGTCAATACTAGTCACATCACCGTTCTCGACTGTGATGCCATGCCAAGTTCCAAAATCAACGTTTGTAGTTCCTTGTAGCCAATTACTATTATCTGTCCAATTGGCGCCATCAGTTGCATTATATAGATCCACCAATGCCTGATACTCTACAGCGTCAGGCACATTCCCTTCCTGGCCATATATGCTCATCGAACTTATTATGAATAACAGGGTTGATATGTATAATTTCATCGTTTTCATAATTTAAATCGATTCGGCATCTATTTTATTCCAGGTGCCATCTGCGCACAACATTTCAAATTCAAGAAGGTACAAATCAAGACTTCCTTCTTTGTCGAAATAAACAAAGTGAGCATTTCGCACCGTTACATCTCTTAAATCCAACTCACAACCTATGGGTACAGCACTTATATAAGATGACATGTTCATTTCTATATATGGCCCTGCTAGTGTAAATTCGGTGTTCGCACCTATGGCAGCATTTAAATCATTAGTAAAATCATTGCTCACCCATCTCGAATCATCATTAGCATCCGGAAGCTCAATATCATCGCTAGTACTATGGAAGGTTATTTCCCCAGCCTGGTCATTCAACCGGTTGTTATTACCACTTCGCAATACTTTTACTGAACTAAAGCTAGCTGGCGCATTGGTTTTGTTTACAGAAGATGGCGTCAGTAATACTTCATCTGTCAGGTAATCGAAACCACGAACATGGTAGTAGTTATCCTCCCCTATTTGTAAAAGATCACCTTTTGTAAACTGAGGTAATACCAGACATGACTCTGCATCGGTGAATGTAATTCTACTATCCCCATTATCAGAGGTGTATTCCATAGCAGCTTCAATAATCTTACCCTCTTCGGTAGCCATCTGGTTGAAGTTATCATAATGCCATGATGCAGGTATCGATTGTTTCAGGTAGGAGCCCACAAACTCATCATAAGACCTGACAGAAACTGGTTTACCCGTGTTCTTATCAAAGGCCAAATTCACTTCTCGGTGTTCTATTCCATTTTGGCGTGATATTACCTCTTTAATTACCACAGGATAGCTAACCACTTTTGTAGTAGCATGGGTGTGCATCTCCATTCTGGTATGGGTAAGGCTAGGGGCAATAGTAGCTTGTGGAACAAAAATTGGGAATGGGAAAAAAGGAATTATTCCAATACTTGCATCTCCCTCTAAATTGGCGTCATACTGTTCTTCTATAAGCGCCTTATCAGCAAAGGTCAGCTGTACTTCCTTACCTGGGTTTTCCATGGTAATACCAGCAGCAAGATCATTGATCATTGGAACCTTTTCTCCAGGCTCAAAATATACAAACTCCTGCTCACTCACTACGGTAGCTTCATTTAGTTCTGGTGTATAAATACCTGAGTAATTGGCATCACGTTTTGGCTGTCCGTGCATGCTGTTTTGCTTAAACACAAAACCCTGGGTCGCCCAATGATTGTTAACAAATATGTTAATCAGCCCAAAAGGAGCAGGTAAATAATCAGTCTTACCTTCAATATTGGTCTTTTCAGCTTTGAATGGGTAATCTCTAGCCGTATAATATTCTTTGATATTAAAACCCGTATTTGTTCTTCCACTATGAATGTTATTCACAACAATTTGAGAATATCCTACAGATGCTCCGGGCAAAATACTTTCTCCCAGTGGCCCTTCAGATTGCTTTTTATCATCACCTGATATGATCCTGTCATACCACTCCTGCTTATCTCTGGCAATGTAGTCCACTAATATATTCTCTTCTCTGATAGCTACGGGTTCGTTTTGTGCCACCCCACTACTTCGTACCGACTGCGTCAAAGGATCATAACTTTCGTAGATGTACTCATTACCATACAACACAGGATTATTCTCCAACCCCTGATCATACATCATCAACCTCTTAACACGAACACCTCCACCCTTTTTACTTATTGGAAGTGGAAGTCTGAAATATGAAAGATTATAGGCAACATCTTTACAAAGAACATCTGGTACAGCAATGGTTTTAGCCATATTGGCTAATTTCTCCAAGGTTGAAATCACATCACTGTTTGGATCTATTCCATTGCTGGAAGCATCACAGTCGCCTGAAGGGTTCAGGTTTCCCAGTCTTTGCGTCTTAACAAAATCCTTACATACCTTTTCTGGAGTTTTGGATTTATCGTCTGAAAGACTCATATATAACTGACCAGTGTTTTCATCAATGCCAACATCAGTAACATCAACATAACCGGTAATATATTCTGCATTACAACTCTCCAATGATGGAATGCCTTCATTAATGAGTTTGTAGAGGAATTTAAAATACAATTTATTACCATCTCTTACATACCGCTCATTAATCAGCCTTTTCATTGTTAAGAGTTCCTCAGCGGTCAATTCCAAATCAGCACCCGTATCAATGTAGTATCTGTTTGCAACACCTCCTGAACCCTCATTAAGGCTTATCATCGCATGAGCCTCCTGATCTTGCACATAGCTATAGTCATCCTGTTCGTATTGAACATGAATTTCTCCTCCTGTAGGTAGCGTAATCTTTTTTAATTGCCATGCAGCCGGGTCAAACTGAACTTCATTCTTTTGATTGACCCATTTTTTCATCTCATCGTACCTGGAAGCACCATCCATCTGATAATTTCCCCAGGCATCAAGATTAAACTTATCATAATTAGGATTTTGTTGGGCAACTGTATAGCCAGACACTTCATCCAGAATATCCTGATACTTTGAAGGGTAGTTATCAAAGCTATAATCATAATCAAAACGATAAGGGCTGATTTTGGCTGATGCGATCCCCTCGTAGTCAAACCATAACCTTTTTAAAGTCAACTTACCGCTGGAGCCATTGGGAAGGTTCTGACTTAAATGATAGTCGTAATCAAAGTGTACTGTTTTAATAGGCTTAGCACTCTCTTTGGGAAGCAATTCATTGCCCACCCTTTTAACATCTATCAAACTATAGAGTTCGATACGATCGAGCTTTTTTAGTGATTTCGAACCTGCTGCAGTTTTATTTTGAATGGCATCGGCAGCAGCATCTTTTCCATCTTCCCGCTCTGATGTAACAAAAATGGCAGCATGCGTCTGAGTTTCTATTGATTGCAGGTAATAAAGTTCTTTAAGCCCTTCACTGTAGGCTCCCAAATCATCCTTTGGATCAGATAAAGAGTTTCTGGAATAAGCCAACCCGGTATAGGGCAATCGCCATCGGTACCAATTGTTTTCCGAACTGCCTCCTGCATGCCTGGTATAATTGAATTTCGTATAGCCACCTAAATCGTCCTTTGAGGGGCCGTTTGATGTTCTATCTATATAGTCTGGTGTAGTTATTTCGGTTAATAAATAAGCGGTTGCATAGGAAGACTGTCTTTCTTCTCCCAGCTTAGTTTTATCATCTTTATCGAAAACATAAAAATTATTTTCTACAGCACCTTCGGCAATGTTTTGCAGACCATACTGTAAGTTTTTTTCATTGCGGGAATAGACAGGAATGCCATACACATACCTGAGACCATTCTCATTGAAAATGGCCATTTCTCCTATTCCGTCAGCTACTTTATTAGCATCTACATTTCTGGACTCTAGGTTTGAATTGTAAATATCACTTCTCAACGAATACCTTTTGTAATGATTTGCAGAAGCCCTCGATGCATCTATTTCAGCATTAGTATTATAATTAATAAAAGAAGACCTGCCCACTACATCTTCATCCATGTTTTCACTCCCACCAGGCAAGGCATAGTTAAAGTTCTTAGCTCCAGGTACTCCTCCTCCGGATAATGATGCCATAACCAGTTGATCTTCACTTTGGTGTTTTATTTCTCCTCCCGGATCGTTTAAAAATTTTAAATAGATATCATTTTTATTATCGTCAATAGAGGAAAAACCTCCTCTACCTTCTTTCCAACCGCGGGTTGTTATGGCAGAGACACCTAATCCAACATCTGCACCAGCCCCCCAATTGAACCCTAATTCTGCCTCTCCTCCTACATTCGCAATTATAGTCTCACTGACAGTTCTATTCGGTTTAAAATGACCAATAGACTTATCATGAAACTGAAAACTTCCGGCAATGCCTTCTCCATTTACAGCAAAATAATCTTTATTGGTAAATGGAACTCCTAAAAACACATCCCGCTTATTATAAGATGATTCCTTCTCATAATAATAATCCATGATATCCTCTTCTCCAGCGTTGTTAGAATACAAATAGCCGAATGCGTTCAGATTATCCGTATCCTTATACAGCTGTACAGATATATTTCCAAATATATTTCCAGTTAATCCCGCTTCTAAAAATGTTGGAGTTGCATTTAGACCTACTGACCCATTGATTGATGTTCCAATATAATTTTGAGAATTAAGTGACCTTTCAACTGAAGAAAAAGATGCAAAGCCATAGGCTCCACCAGCACTATAACTACCAACTTCCAGTTTTGCCTTTACTTTAACATTTTGATGTACTCCAGAAAAGTCAAACTTTTCATTGAGCTCTTTTAAAGCTCGTTTTTCTGCAGATTGCAAATTACTAACTATTGCACCGGGGCTAATGTTAAAGGAATAGCTCGATTGACCATTAGAAACGTTATAACCTAAGTTGACAATACCTTTCCCTAAGGCCACCCCAATTCCTGCATTGTAGCCAAATCCCTGATAGTTATTATACCTTATTGATGCTTGCGTTGACAAAGGGATATCCAAACTCCAGACTTCAGGGTTTATTGATCCACCCACAGAAACAGTCCAGTTATTAGGCATTTTGTTATGGTATTTAACCTCGGCTCCATTGTAATCATCTGGAAAACCTCGAGTACTTCTGTTAATAGCCCCTGGATTAAGCGACCATCCATACCCCACCCAGCTAGCTTCCTCCTCTGGTGAAGCTCCACTATGATACGATAATGAAAGTGGATAGCCACTGCCATGTGGGCCTGGCACTTCAATAACTGGTAGGTTATAGGTGAAATCTCCTGTAAACTCATTTACCATATTAGTGGTAGCCACAGGCTCGAAACTGGAGAACTCAGGCTGTGAGGGACCAGAAGTTAATGCATAACTAACTGAGGGGCCTACTATATCAAAAAGCAATACTAAAAGTAATAGGAATGCCGTTCTCCTACGGAGCTTGTTTCTTTTAAACATCAGTTGATAATCAATTTTGGATGGTTAATATATTCATCAATTTCAAAGGAGAAATTATTGATGCCAGAATGCCAGTATGGGTCTTCAAATGACAAGGTTATTTTGTCATTCGAACTTAAATTTTCAGGTTTCTCGAAGGCAACTAAAAAGTTCAGGGTATTACTCAATTCACTAAAACCCTCAAAATGATAGAGTAGATTATCCTTGCTATCATCTCCCACCTTCAGTGAAAAAACATCTCCTGCTTCGAAATTTAGAAAATGGATTCGCTCCTTATACTCTTCATAATTTGAAGTTTCAGATTTCAGAAGATTGATATTAGTAGTGGAACTTATTTTGAGTTCAAAATATAAGGCATCCTGATATGATTTAATTACTGAATCAAGACCTGCAGCACCCAATTTATCAGACCCAAGCTCGCGAATGGCTAGAATTTCTACTGGCAGCAACCTTGCCTCGAGATTAGTATACTTTGTTTGTTTTTGCTTTACCAGAGAGCTATTGGCAAACCAATGCATATAATCATCAGCATCATACTTCACTTCACTTAATGGTTTACAACCAAGTGAAATCAGTAAAAGAAGAATATATACCCTACTCATTCCCTGCATATTTTTGATTTAATTCCTCCAGAATATCAGATGTTATGTCTAATTGATCATCCCCATATAAAATGCTTCCGGCATCGGTAGTCCCTAATATCAAATCATAATTATTCTTCCTGGCATACTCTTCTATCAAAACGTTGACCTGATCCAATACTTCCTGCATCAATTTTTGATCTTCTACTTCAATTTTCTCACTTATGGCCACGCTATATGATTTCAGCTGATTCTCCCTTCTTGTCAAATCTTCTGCACGTTTGTTTCTTTCCTCATTTGACAAGTTTTTAAAGTCTCTATTAAACTGATCTACAGCCCTTTGAAAGTCAATTTTCAAAGTATCCACATTACTTTGCCAATCAGACTTCTTTTTATTGAACTTTACCATGGCCTCCTTTGTGCCACTATATTCATATATCAGTTCTTGGCTATTCACATATCCGATCTTTTTGCTTTTGTAATCAGAATAAACCACGCTGAAAACAGAAATGATTAGTATGCCACCAATTACTGTTAGTATATTTTTCATTTATTCACATTCAATTTTACCACCTTCAACCACCCTGAATAATGTTGCTTTGTTTGAAGCATTATTTCTGACACGCATTTCTCCTAAAACCCTGAGCACAGATTCCTCTCCAGAAACAGTGAGGTTGCCTTTGCCAGTAGAAATTAGATTTACTTCTTTACAGTCAACACTTTCTGTGACAATGATGGCATGGTCGTTAATAACCACCACATCATGCACTGTAGGGACCGAATTAGCAGGCTCACCAGATTCATCTGAAGACCATATCGCTGGATCATTCCAATTACCATCTGCAATTGCATAGTAGACAAATGAGACATAATCTGTAATTTCATAAGTGGAACTATAAATCTCAACCCCAGAAACCCAACTATTGGTCATCAAGCATCTGTACTTTTCTCCTGGAAAAGTCTCAGAAACTGTATAATTCAAATTATTGGCATTTTCAGGAATGTCCTGCCAGCTTCCATCAACCAACTTCTGCCATTGAAAGCTATTGTTTGCTCCTTCAAATCGGTCATTTACCAGTAGTTGATTATAGCCAGCGGGTAGCTGAATTATATTATCCGGGCTTTTTTGAGCACCATAGGTATAAATAGCAAATGGATGAGTATCAGGTCCTGTAAGATTCTTTTCTATTTGATCGAAGGTGAGTTGATTGCTTCCAACATATAATTTCAAACCACTTACATTAGAATGCAGGGTTAAATCTGGCAAAGTAGTAAAATTGTTATAACCCGCATTAATAAAATTTAAATAAGGAGCATTCAACAATCCATTGGGAATACTTCCACTTAATTCATTGTTGTTCAAGAAGATTGTACGAAGGTTAGTAAGATGGCTAAATTCAACATCTATTTCACCTGACAATTGATTATTATTTAGATAAATATATTTTATATAAGTCCAGTTTTCTATACCCTTAGGTATTTCCCCTGTTAATAAATTATTTGCAGCATAGAAATTTTGAATATTACTTAGCTGTGAAATTGTTGTTGGGATATTTCCTGAGAATTGATTATTGGATAAATGCAGTGTTACCAAATTTGTCAGTTGACCAATTTCATTAGGAATAGCTCCACTAATCGTGTTTTGATACAATTCCAAGATAACCAAATTGGTAAGATTGACTATAGAAGATGGAATTGACCCTGATAGTTGATTCTGAAACAGTACCAATCTTTCTAATGAAGTCAAATTACCAATCGTTTGGGGTATGGCCCCATTCAAATTGTTGTTGGATAGATAAAGCCATTCTAAAGATTCTAAGTTACCTATAGTAACAGGAATCTCGCCACTCAACTGATTGGATTGTAATCGTAAAAACTTTAATCCACTGAAATTACCAATACTCGCTGGAATCTGACCCACAAGTCCATTATTAATCATTTTAATTTCCTGAACGTCCCCATCTGAAATGGTAACACCATGCCAACTATCTACCTGATCGATTGATGTAATGGCATCCCATTCTGCTGTTGTAGAAGGCCAATTAGTATTATTAGTCCAATTAGCTCCGTTTGTACTTTCATGGAGGTCTTTGAGGGCTGCAATTTCGATAACATCAATTGCATTTCCGTTAATCACTAGCTGGGGGCTATGGGTATAGGAGGTGAAAATATTTTGATTGATGCCTATTTGATCTTGCGGAATATAATTGTACTCTACCTTGACATTCCATATCGTAACAGTGGTCGATGAGCTAAAATCTTGGATAGAGTTAAACAAATTATTATTCAAGTACAATTGAGTCAGTGAGCGCATTCCTCCTAATTCTTGTGGTATTGTACCGGATAAATTATTGTTATTCAAATGTAATCGTATCAACTTATCCAAATTCCCTAATGACGATGGAACTTCTCCTGTCAGTTCATTGGAGTTTGCTTGCAGATATACCAACTCGGTTAAGTTTCCTAGACTACTTGGTATTGAACCTGAAAACTTATTGGACTCAATTTTCAAAGACGTCATGTTTAAAAGGTTCCCTAACTCTGAGGGAATCTCTCCTTCCAACTGATTGTAGCCCAATTCCAGTGAATTCAGCAATGCTAAATTTCCCAAGCTGGATGGAATGGAACCGGTCAAGGAGTTACCGTTCAAATGCAATTGTAACAGTGAGCTCATTCCTCCTAATTCTTGTGGTATTGTACCGGATAAATTATTGTTATTCAAATGTAATCGTATCAACTTATCCAAATTCCCTAATGACGATGGAACTTCTCCCTTTAAATTTAAATTTGTAAGAGTCAGATAAATAATATCTCCAGCAGAAACAGTAACTCCTTTCCATCCAATCATCTGATCTATAGAAGTAATAGTTTCCCATTCTGCTGCCGTTGTTGGCCAGCCTGAATTATCTGTCCAATTGGCACCATCAGTACTTTCATATAAGTCGCGGAGGGCTTGTATTTCTGCTAGATCGTTAACCTCGCCATTATTCAATAATGTACCAAAGGAAATCACTGCTCCATTAATCTCGCCACCAGAGTGATACAGCGCAGCGTCTACTATTAATGAAGTTGTGGAAGGCTTAGATGAAGTATAAAATATTACACCATTTCTTTTATATTCAATTGTTGTACCTATTCTTTCAACTCTGAAAATGTCTCCATCCTCTATCGTTCCACCTGTAAATTTCCAACTCCCTGATTCAGTAACTATATATTCTTCGCTGCTTGTAATCCTAATAGCATAATCAATAGAATTGGAAGCGTTTAGATTTGTATTACTTAACCCAATAAACCTGTCTCTGCCCATTACATTGGTTGTAAACTCTACCCAACCGTCTGTATTAGCAGCCAAAACCTCCTCAGAAGCAGCCCCCGCATTATTGGTACCCCAACTTGCTGTTTTCAGTAATGAATTATCAGCTTGAACCTCAACACCTATAAGATCAGTCCATGTAATGGGTCCTGAAGAAGGTGGTTCCACAACACCTCTTTCTATTAACTCAATAACATTTATGTATCCAAAACTGGATCCGGTTGCTAAACCGAAATCCAATATTATCTCTCCATTTGGATCTGGTGTTAAATCTTCAAATACAATAAATTCTGTAGCATTGTTTTCTCCATCTAATGTTTGGGTCAACCCGTTAATCTGGTAGCTCCCGGTTCGGTCTCCCGAAGTGGAGACTCTTGAGCCAAATATCTTAACGGAGTAAACCATCTCTTCATTTAATCCGGTAAACTTATAGGTTCCTCCAGGGCCATAGGCAAAATAACTATCGGAACACGCAGTAGCTGGGTAACCCAATACTGCACCAGCATAACCCTGTGTGTTATGTCCACTACCATCACCAAATCCATTATCAGCATCATCTATAATAACAAAAGCAATCTGGCTGCTTATACCATCACTATTAATAAGGTCGGAGATTGTTGCTCCATCGTTTTGACTAACAGTCACGTTGTTCCAATTTCCTGATGTTGGGATAGCAGGATCACCTAAATCGATAAGGTAGGAAAACTGACTTTCAGCAGGGTCAATCCCAGTCTCAATCATTGCTACTTCACTTGTTAAAGAAATATCTGTTGCACTATAAGCAGTCACTCTATATTCATAGGAAGTCCGGTAGTTTAGTCCTACATCATCATAACTGGTTGTATTAGCTGGCAAGTCAATGGTATCGAAGACTGATTCACCTTCTATTCTTCGTTCCAACCTATAGCCTATTTCATTATCAGCATTGTCGGACCAAGTCAAACTAATAGATGATGCATCCGAAAGTGTGGCAACCAACCCTTCAGGAGCATCAATCATAACTACTACTGTTTCTGTAAGTTCCAAAACATTGATATATGCAAAGTTTGATCCCGATGCCAAGCCAAAATCAATCTTTATTTCCCCATTGTTGTCTGCTATCAAGTTTTCGAAGCTTATAAACTCTGAAGCATTGTTTTGGGCATCCAGTGTTTTGGAAACTCCATTGATGAAATAATTACCTACTTTTCCCCCAGTTGTCGATGCTCTTGATCCAAATATTTTGATGGAATAGTTTGTATTACCTTTTAACCCCGTAAGCTTGTAAATTCCTCCAGTACTGTAAGCAAAATAGCTATCTGAGCAGGCTGTAGATGGATAACCAAATGCGGACCCTGCATGACCTTCGCTATTGGTTCCTTCGCCATAATCATGATGCGCTTCGTTAACTACTTCAAAATTGATGTCACTGTAATTTCCTATTGAATTAACCAGACCTTGAATTGCAACACCTGCTTCCTGATGTGCAGATACATTGTTCCAGTTTCCTGCAGTTGGGTTGGCAGGGTCTCCAAGGTCAATGAGATAAGTAAAAGTGGTTGCTGGAGCTGCGTTTGGATCACTACCTGTTTGAATGGTGAAAGCCCGTGAAGATAATGAGGTATCTGAAGCATTGTAGGCAGTTATTCTGTATTGATAACTTGTATTGTACTCTAAACCAGTATCTACATAAGAGGTAGAATTAGCAGTAATGTCAGCAGACGTAAAGTTACTTTCTCCCTGCGCTTTGCGCTCAATGAAATAGCCAGTTTCGTTATTGGCATTATCTGACCAAGTTAAATCTACAGTTGTGGGGTTATTAAGTGCCGCATTAAAATTGTCAGGAGTCTGAATAGCTAAAGTACCCGTTTCAGTAAGCTCCAATACATTTATATATCCAAAATTAGACCCTGGTGCCAATTCAAAATCTAATATAACCTCTCCATTTTCATCTGCAATTAAATCATTGAAGGTGATAAATTGTGAAGCGTTGTTTTCTGCATCAAGTGTTAAAGTTGTACCGTTAATAGTGTAGCTTCCTGTTCTGTCACCCGTTGATGAAGTCCTTGATGCAAAAATCTTAACAGAATATTGCATGTAGCTTTTTAAACCTGTCAGTTTATAAATACCTCCTGGGCCATAGGCAAAATAGCTGTCCGAACAAGCAGTAATAGGATAGCCTAATACAGATCCATTATAGCCACTGGTATTATAGCCATCATCTTGCCCAAAACCATTATCTGCGTCATCTACTACAACAAGCTTTATTCGGCTGTAATTACCATTGTTGGTAATCAAATCAGCAATAGTTGCCCCATCTTCCTGATTTCCACTGACATTATTCCAATTACCAGGAGTTGGATTAGCTGGGTTTCCTAAATCTATAAGGTAGCTCATACTAGGTTGTATCATTGAAGAAGTCTTAATCATTTCCAACCCATTTATATAACCTTGAGAGGATCCATGCTCTGAAGCATTTCGGACCGTAATAAAAATGTCCCCATTTACATCTGGTTGAACATTCATCAACTTTCCTAGCACTGATTGATTATAAGCGGCATCTGTAAGAATACTATCTTCATTAATAATGATATATGTTAAAGAATTAAATTCATTATTTCTACTACTTAAAAAACCAAAATCATAAAGACCTGTTGGGTCCAGTCCACTAACTTTTATAGATGTACTTCCAGAATATATGCGATAGTAACTTTTCATCACATTATCAGGAAAAACACCACTATTATTTGAGGTACTTGTCCCTTGAACCTCAGTGTTTGTCCAATCGTCAAGTAAAGTAATAGACACTGTACTTGTATTTCCTGCATGGTCGATTATATTTTGAAGGCTAGTGCCCGCCAGCGGTATAAGATCGAAATTATTCCATGGTGTACCAGCAGGACTATATCTATTAAAATTTACGTAGAAAGATCTTGGCTCATTATCCGGGTCTCCTGTAGTAACTCCCAATTCATTAGAATAAGAAGAGTGATAAGAGGAATTAAAAGACTTTACCACATAGAAATAACTGGTTTGTGGAGTTCTATTAAAATCTGTAAAATTCGTAACGTTCTTGTTTACTGTTGATACTAGATCATAAGGCCCACCACTAGAAGAAGCTCTATAGATCTCAAAACCACTTTCATTCTCTGAATTATCAATCCAATTCATTGAAACACTTAAACTTGTGTTGTTGCTCAAGACTAAAGTTGAAGGAGGAGAAACCGCCAAAGGAGTACGGGAAACTACTTGCATTGCATTAATATAACCTACCGGTGTTCCGCTTGCCTTGCTAAGTGTTATTAGAATTTCTCCACTAACATCTGACTGAAGTCCCGAAATTTCAGCTGTTTGAGATGTGTTACCTTGTACATCTAGAGAAACTATCTGTCCTCCTGCCGCATATTGAGTTGTGCCGTTGTCAGATTCCCCACTCCAAATACTACTTCCAAAAAATATAAGATCGTATTCTTTGCTGGTGTCTAAACCAGTTAATTTCATAATTACAGGATTATTGCCGCCAAAAGTCCCGAAATAATAGTACTCCTTCATTACAGCATCTGGGTAAACTCCGCTATCATCTCCTGTTTGAGCACCTTCATCATATACACCCGATTGAGAACCACCCCAATTGTCAGTTTCAATTTCAAGAGACATAGTTTGAGTAACTCCATTTTCATCTAGAAGATTAGATATATTAAATCCAGAAGATGGTGCTGATAGAGTATTATTCCATGGCGCTTGCACATTATTATCAAGGCCAAAATTGATAAAAGTACTAATATCCTGTGCGCTAGTTGAACTATAACTAGAAATAACAATAAAATTAAATAACACTATAACATAATTGTTATTCAATTTTTGTTTTAAAACACTCCAAAATTTATCAATTATTAACATAGCTCTTTATTCAAATCTATTAGAACTATGATTACTTACAATATGAAACCACACGGGCATATTGATTAAGTCTCTTGTAAGATCATAAGAATAACTTTCATTGAAATAGATGATCAAATTAAGAGAGGCTTGAAATAGCGAAAATTCTGTAGTCAACGTATTTACTGTGTAAATGTTTAAATATAGTCGGTTAATATTTACAAGAGTAGTTTAAAAGGCTGTAAATAAAAAAACAACATTCATACACAAAGTACATGTAACAGTAAGTATAAAATATAAAACTATTTTAATATAAATACTGATATTCAATGCTTTACGAATTAATAAAGTTAAATAAATCATCAAAACATTACATAATGTTTTAACATTGAATCCCTTAGACTCATCTATTTTAATTTATCAATATTTATATAAACATTAATGAATGACCCAACTTATAGTCTAATGATTGCAACTACTCCTGCCAAATAAGTTTAGATGGATTATCAAATCCTTATCACTTAAATCTTAAAAAAATCCATGGCAGAAACTTTAATTTTTAATTATTGGCTAACCTTGGCTATTAAGTATATTAGATTACTTTTAATTCCGCTATCAAAAAAAGGAATGGAGGATATCGGTCTTAATTTGATATAAATTATACATATAATCCTTTTATTTCTGCATTTAATTCCAATGATGAGGGTGGAATAAAGGATTATTGAATTGGTCAACTATAGAAGACTAAAATACTCGATATATACTGCATTCATGGCTCATATAGCTCAGAAAAGTTTTGAAAGCGAAGTCAATATTATTGGGTTTGACTTGATTAAAAAGAATATTGAGAGTGATGATATGGGACTGACTGTATTTATCATTAATCAAAAAACAGAGATGTCAGGTCAATAGAGTCACTTTAAAGAACGCTTGTCCTGCATGAAACAGTCAACACCATCAATACATGCCCATTGACATTATCACTAAATAAAAAGTTGAATATCTGGAGTAGGATTTTAAACAAAAAAACGCTGTAACTCGTTGAATTACAGTGTTTTATTATCTGCCCATAGGGAGCTAATTATTTATTTGATTATCAATTGTTTATATAAAAAAGGTAAAATTTAGGGTAAAAAAATTAGAAGTAATGGTAATTTCTGGAAACATGGCAATTACCCGTTGCCTTTATATTAAAGTTCAATACAAAAAACAGTATTTGGAAAAAAGTAGATATTACAAATAAAAACTACCAATTTATACATCACATAAATACTTGCTTTTGATAGTCATTTTATATTGATACAAGTCCTCCTCACAATTGACTATCATCATTATTACTCTGTGGGCAATTTTCTACATTGTGGTATGATATTCATGTCACCATTTCTTCTGAACTAATTGAACCTATTGCTAATATTTTAGGCTGGACATCGATTGTGGAGAAGCCCTGTAAAAAATAATGAATTTAAACAGACCAATTTTATGTGGTGCTATTAAGCCAATGAAAAATATAGCTCTAATACTGCTTTTAAACCTCGTGTGTTTCAACTTTCAAGTCTTTGGGCAAATAGATGATCCATTAAAAGAAGGAATTGAGAAAATAATAGTTCAAATAGATAGTGGTGAAACATCATATCGTGGTTCCAATTTTATATCACCTGAAGAACTCATCAGGTTCTATCAAGAAAGACAACATTCACCTGCATGGTGGTGGAACGGTAGTCTTATGGCTCAGGCAAGTGAAGGGTTAAACCTTATTGCCTCAGCATATTCAGATGGTCTTGATCCCAATGACTATCACTATCAGAAATTGACAGTGCTTAACGAAGTTGCTAAAAAAAAACCTTCACAAAGAAATAAACTGGAGTTTGAAATTTTACTTACCGATGGGCTCTTGACCTATATGAGGCACCTCTATAATGGTAAGGTGAATCATAATTGTCCTTATGTAGGTTGGTATGCTGAATGCAAGGAATTGGAAATAAACTATTCATCCTATCTGTCAGATGCTATTACACACTTTTCTCTAGCTCAGCAAATAACTAAACTTTTACCGTTGAATAACGGCTATATCAAACTCAAAAAAGCTTTGAGTCAATATCGTCAGTTAAATGCCATCCTACCTATATCAATAGAATCTTTGGCTGAAAACCCCATAATTAAAGACCAATTGATAGAAAATGGAGATTTAAGTGAGAATCACAGCAAAGAACCTGGCGCCCTGTCAAATGCTGTTATTAGTTTTAAAGTGCGACATGGCCTTGAGGCCACAGATGAAGTAGATAACACGATGTTAGCAGCGTTAAACATAAAATTAGATGAGCGAATTAACACTATTTTAGCCAATATGGAGCGATGGAGATGGCTTCCTACTCAACTGGAATATAAATATGTTGTTGTCAATATTGCAAATTTTGAACTGGATGTTATTGTCAACCAAAGTTCTGTTTGGAATACGAAAGTAGTAGTTGGAAGGCCCGACAGAAAAACCCCCGTTTTAAGTTCTGATATTTTTGGAGTGTTACTCAACCCTGAATGGACAGTGCCTCCTACCATTCTTTATGAAGATATACTGTCACTGAAAGGCAACATCCCCTCATACCTTACCAAAAATCATATAGAAGTACTGGACTACAAAGGACTTGTAATTCCACCCAATTCTTTACCGTGGGCCACTTACATAAACAACATTTCTTTTCCTTATATTTTAAAACAAAAGGCTGGAGATTGGAACGCTCTGGGAAAAATAAAATTTATCATGCCTAATTCATATTCGGTCTATTTACATGACACTCCTTCAAAAGATCTCTTTTCGCAAAAAGAAAGAGCTCTTAGCTCAGGTTGCATTAGAGTATCTAACCCTTTTGAACTTGCAAAGTTGCTTTTTGAGATGGAACAAAACCCAAAGGAAATTATGATGGGGAAAATAAAAAATAGTGGTGAGACACAAAGCCTGTACTTTAAAGAACCTATTAAAATACACATATTGTACTGGACGTCATGGGTGGATACGAAGGGAAGGACTTGCTTTAGGGACGATATATATGATATTGATAAGTGGTTGATCAAAGAACTTAAGTCCACTCCTGAGCCTTACAAATCAAATGATTGAGGCTATATCGTTTGCTTATTGATATAAATAAAACTGCCGTTGGCAATCAAACCTATAATCTCCTTGTAGTGTTCTAATGGCAATGCCGGGCAGCCGTAACTTCTACCCAATCGGCCATGCTTTTTAATAAAATCATGGCTAACATAATCTGCCCCGTGAATTACGATGGATCTTTTCCTGGCGTTATCATTTACTCCCGGTTCCAAACCATCCAGGTATAAGGATAACCCATGTTTGCCATAATAAACATCCCCTGTTAAGTAAAGACCCAGACTACTCATATGAGACTCAGGCTTATTTGAGAATTTAATGGCATTATTCTCTCCTGAATTTCTTCCATGGGACACATATGTATTGAAAAGAACTTCTTTTGAATCAAGGTCTAAAACCCAAAATCTTTTTGCAGTCGATGGTAAGTTAAAATCAATAATGGTCAACAATGCGGAGTACTGTTCGTTTTTTGCCACTTCCTTCAACTTATCTATTGCTAAATTAAATGCTTTCTCACTAACACCTGCTTCGTGATACGATTTGGTGTAGCTATGAACGTGGGTTAATTCTGAAGTAGATGTTGCTGACCATACACCAAAACCGGAATTCGGATTTACCGCAAACATCATTGAAAAAACTATAAGAACTGACTTCATTAATTAATGCTTGTTTAGGTTATCCAACAAATGGGCATGAGAAATAATTCAAAAGCACTTAAACACATTTGCTTAATAATAATGCCAATCACATTAGATATTTCCAGATTTCTACCATCAAGCGCTATAATCAAAATTAAGTATGTATTTCCCAGAGGAATACCTGCTAACAAAGAGTATTGCTTTTAACAAAATAATGACCGCATACTCCACACCTTTATATTGATGCTGTAATACACGCCAGCAGCTTATAAATATGATACTCAAAATAATGGTTTTATTAGCAGTATTTATTCAGTATCCATGCTGATTTATATCATTTGTATTGCTACCCAAATCATTCAACTTTGAATGAAAGGAGAGTGTTATGATGAAAAGAATATTAATACCTACAGATTTTTCAGCTACCGCAAAAAACGCTATTTCATTAGCAATGGCCATAGCAAAAAAGGAGAAGTCCACAATCTATTTATTGCATGTGATTGAACTTAATATCCAGAAGTTTTTTGAAATGGAGGGGGAATTTTACAATACTGAAATAGAAAAAAAGGTAATTGATCAGCTCTTGGTAGATGCCAATAAAAAACTGAACGAGCAGTTGAAGGAACTGGACCTCTCTCACTTAAAAGTCGAAAAAATCGTTGAGTTTGGTGAACCAAAATATAATATAATAGAAAAAATAAATGAGCTCGCCATTGATCTAGTTGTAATGGGAACACATGGTGCCACGGGGATCAGGGAATCATTGATAGGATCGAATGTTGAAAAAATAATAAGAAATTCTCCCTGCCCCGTAATAGCTATCAAGCATGAAATGCATTTAAAGGATGTTAAAAACATCGTATTCGGCAGCGATTTTATAGAAATCAATGATAAGGTGGTTCAAAGCCTTAAACAATTGCAAGACTTATTACAGGCACACCTGATACTGGTTAGAATAAATACACCAAATAATTTCGCTCGGGATTTAGAAATAAATGTTTTGAAGAAGAAAATATTAAAACGCTATATGTTTGTAAATGCCAGCACCCAATCCTACAACGACCTGACCATCGAAGCCGGACTAAGGCATTTTGCAGAGGACAATGATGCTCAGATCATTGCTTTGGCCACACATGGAAGAAAGTGGCTGACACATCTGGCAGCCGGTAGTATTGCTGAAGACATGGCTAACCATACCACTAAGGCTGTTTGGACGTACCACTTCTGACACTCCAAGGTTATTGATGATCGGTAAATAGAATGATCAATGACAAAGACGCAAAAAGAATATAGTACTTAAAGTAATAACCGGTTGACTGTATTCTAATCAGAATTTTGAGGGCATATAATGGTGGTGGATGCCAATAAAGAATTTGGTGATGAAGGCTGGGAAATAATCTGGAAAGAAAAATAGAAAAAACTCTAAACCTATCATAGAAAAGGTGCTGGAGCACTCATTATATGTTTAAGCAGGCAGTTACTATCAGTCATATTATTGATTTCGGTTAACTATAAACGGATAAGCCATGATACCTATTCAAAGATTTTCGCTTTATCCATTTATAAATTTCTATCCACATCACTCCTGTAAAGGCTACTATAAGACAGATTAAAATATCAATGGCAAGTAATGCTTCAAATTGAAAAATGTTTTGGGCAAGAGGAAAATAAATGGATACAAAAAGAACAATCAGCGAGATTATTATAACTATATGAATTAGCACATTTTTATACCTCAAAGTTGTTAGCACAGAGTAATAAAATGAGCGGTTTACGAATGTTAAGAAGAGGTTGCTGAAAATAAGGGTAGTATAAATAACTGTCCGCACTAATCTTTCATTACTTCCTTCAAGCATAAACCAGTAACCTACTCCCAAACAAAAAATTGTAATTACACCTCCTTGTACAATGCTGATTAACAGCTCCTTATGAGAAAAAAAGGTAGAACTCATTTTCCGTGGTGCTTTCTGCATGGAATTGGCTTCAATTGGCTCTCTTTCAAAAACAATTGAGCAAGTCGGCCCCATAATAAGCTCCAAAAATATAACATGGACAGGGGAAAATATTTCCGAATATTTCCAAAAAAACAATAAGGGCAATGTGATGATCAGAATTATAGGTATGTGGATAGATATAATGTACTGAATCGCTTTTTTCAAATTTTCATATATTCGTCTTCCCAACGCCACTGCTTCGTTCATGTGGGCCAAATTATCATCCATTAATATTAAAGAAGCTGCACCTTTTGCTACCTCACTACCTCTCAAACCCATGGCTATACCAATATGAGCCGCTTTTAGGGCAGGGCCATCATTGACACCGTCACCAGTCATTGCTACTACCTCACCATTAGCCTTTAGCGCTTCAATGACCTTTAACTTGGCCTCGGGAAACATCCGTGCAAATATTCCTGCTTCCTGAACTGTTTTTTGAAGTTTAATCATGTTCATCTGCATTACCTCATGGCCGGTTAGCACACTAGCACTATGTTTGAATTTGATTTGGTTTGCTATAGAAATTGCCGTTTCAGAATAATCTCCCGTAATCATTTTCACATCAATTCCTGCCTTATAAAACTTTTGAAGTATTTCTTTCATGTTTGCTTTAGGCGGGTCATTAAAGGCTATCAGTCCTAGAAATTCAAATTCGAATTCCTCTTGGGAATCAGGTAAATTTTTGATATCACGTAGCGATTTAGCAACGGCCAATATGCGATAACCTTTTTTTGCAAATCCATCGGTTAGCATGAGAATATCACATTTCTGCTCCTGGGATAATTCACTTTGATTTAAAACACCTTCCACACTCCCCTTTACAGCTATAATATGTTCTGATTTGTTATCACTAAAAACATGCGTCATTATAGGGGGTACACCTTCTAGGGGATATTCATGTATTAAATGAAAATCCTTTCTCCTATCAATTACAGCTACATCTGAATAAACATGATGTATCGATTTTTCCATTTGATCAAAGGGCTCTACTTCCGATGCCCATAGTGCATATTCCAAAACCTGATTAAAACCATAGGGTTCAGTTGTATAGTCATAAGTTTTATTGTTGGTAAAATCATAAATTGCCGATATCTGCATTTTATTTTCCGTAATGGTTCCGGTCTTATCCACACAAATAACTGTGGCGGCACCAAGTGTCTCCACTGTATGTGGGCTTTTGGCAATGACACCCTTCTTGTATAAATGGTAAGCACCCAAAGCCATGAAAGTGCTAAATGCTACAGGAATCTCCTCTGGTATGACCGACATGGCGAGTGTTAACCCATGTAAAAGTGCATGCAACAAATCATTGGTAAGATAAAAATTAAATAACCAAACAATAAGAAATGCAATACCACCAAAAATTACCATATTCCTAATGAACGCTCTTATTTGATGTTGTAACGGAGTCCTTTCGCTATCAATTTGTTGAAGTGACTCACCAATTTTTCCTAATTCCGTTTCCCTTCCAATAGCCATCACTTTAGCGATGCAAGTACCGGACATGATTGTGGTTCCTTGAAAAATGGTGTTGTTAGGTTCGGATAATTCCTTTGAAACTGCCAAAGATTCACCTGTCAGTATACTCTCATTTACTGTAAAGTCATTTAGCTTAACAACCCTGGCATCTGCAGCTACAACATTGCCTTCCTCTGCAATCATTAAATCATCGATGACAATGTCTTCCTTAGTGACAGTCATGGTAACACCGCCCCGAATAACTTTTGCATGGGGACTTGAAAGCTTCTTTAATGAAGCCACAGCATTTCTACTTCTGTTTTCCTGAAAAAGAGAAATGAGCGAAATGAATGACAAGGCAATCAGCATTATAATACCTTCCTGCTGCTCTCCGAGTAAAAAATAAATGATAGCTGTACACACAAGAATGACAAACAAAGGCTCTGTAACAACTTCTTTAAAAACTGACCAGAGAAGATTTTTGCTTGATGTATCAATGGAATTTCTGCCGTATTTTAAACGACTGTTAGCAACTTCGGTTTCTGATAATCCATGCAAATCGAAAATTTCAGCCATCAAAAAAGATAGTTATAGTAGTAATTCCATGCCCTTTCCATTCACTTTATTACAAGTTAATTTCTAAGGGCCTGTAATACCTAACTGGTTTTGCCTTAACATTTTTAATAGAAATTGCCAGTCAACTTAGCATTTTACTATTCAGTAGTAAGTTAGTTAAATTTTGATACTGACACTTCTAAATAAAACTAAAATCAGGCCTGAACAAGTCGCTTCATTTTTTTGTGCTGCATCACCTCTTCAGTAATGGCAAATATATGCCTCTTTAATGACCTAAGCGCTTTGGTGAAAATATTGAAACTTGTTTCCAACATAATATGCTCTTTCCTTTGATAAAAATTCTCAAGACTCAACTCATTAGTCATTAGTAATTTTATTTTGGACATATAATCAGTGATGTCTTTCGAAAGTTCTTTATGTACTTTTTTAGTCTCTTCAAGCCGGGCAACCAGTTTTGGCAAGCTTGGAAGGTCATTCTCGCCAATTAAGTAAATAAAATATTTATTTATTAAAGTAGTGAGAAAATTTAATTCATGCTTGTAAAAGTTCAGATCTGATTTCCAATGTGAAGCATATACAAATGATGACGTGAGTCTATCATTATCCTCCTCCATTTCTTCATCTTCATAAGTTCTCATAGCTATTCAGTTAAATTTATTAAATCTAATAGACTATAAAATTGGTGAAGGTTTTTGCCATGTGAAATGCCCTCAATCAATCGTCTTATTGATACTGATCATTTCATATAGATGGCTATGTACCTAGCTTTAATATAAAATATTACAGCTATGAATAAGAACAACATTTTCAGAAATACCGCTGTCAAATTTGGAGCAATTCTAGGGTCGATTTTAATTGCCATATTTCTTGCTATGGAAGTGCTTTTATTAGTGCAGTCGCTGGCTATAAGGATTTTGGATGTGGTTATTATCTATCTGATAGTCGGAAGGTCATTACATTATTATCAGCTGCACTCCAGCGAAGGCCATAGTTATCTTAGAAATCTGGGACTTGGAGTAGCCACTTCTTTTTTCGGAATGTTACTGTTCGCTTTGTTTTTGGCGGCTTATTTATCACTGATTAACCAAGGATACATGAATTTTCTAAAAGAGGTACTTCCTATGGGGCCATACCTTAATCCCATCATTATTGGTTTATTTTTACTTATTGAAGGAGTAGGCATAGGAGCATTATCAGGTTTCATTCAGGCATTAATGATAAAGAAAATGGAATTGTGATGTTTAGCTATGCTGCATAATTTCTCAAGTCAGTTTCTTTAATAATCGTATAACCACTACCGGAGCAAATGAACCCACAGCTATTATTACCCCCGATTCACGACTAAAACTACCAATGTCAAGTACCTCTCTTATTGGAGGTATCCAATAAGCTAATATCATCAATAAACTGCAAAATATTATCGCCAGCCATAGATGTGGATTTCTAACAATTTCATTCTTAAAAATAGAATCGGTTTTTTTGATCAAATTAAGTGGATGCACTAGTTGGGCAAAAGCCAATGTGTAAAAAGCAATATTATTTGCCAATACAGTATTGGCATGGAGTACCTGAATGCTAAAGATATAAACCCCCAGTACAGAAATAGTGAGTACTAACGCATAGCCTACTATTGACTTCCAGTCATCAGTAGTGACGATTGGTTCCTCAGAATTTCTAAATCTTCCTTTCATAATCCCCACATTTCCACCTCCCATACCAAGCGCCAATGCCGGAAAAACATCTGTTACCAGATTTAAAAACAATATCTGGAGGGGCAGCAATGGCAAAGCCATGTTAAAAAAAACGGCCAACCCTACAATCAGGATTTCGCTTAGATTGCAAGACAATAAATAAATTACAAAGTTTTTAATATTATTGATGATAATCCTTCCCTGACGCACTGCATATGCTATAGAACTAAAGGAATCGTCTTGCAATACCATATCTGAAGCCTCTCGTGCCACATCCGTACCACGTAAGCCCATGGCGATACCAATATCGGCCTTTCTAAGTGCAGGAGCATCATTTACCCCATCACCAGTCATGGCCACCACATTGCCCTGATCCTGATAATATTTCATTAGTGCAAGCTTTTGGGCAGGGTTAACCCTTGAGTAAATAAGTATATCCTTCAATATTTCTGTAGAGGTTAAATCAATCTTTGCAAGATCACTGCCATGCATAACTGTTTCATTGGCATTATTCGTAAGACCAATTTTCAGGGCAATGGCCTTCGCTGTCTCAGCATGGTCTCCTGTCACCATCACCACTTTTATGCCTGCTTCATGACACTGTGCCAAAGCCATCGGCACTTCAGCCCTGGGCGGATCTAGGAAGCCAATCAACCCAATAAAGGTAAACCCTGATAAATGATCGACTGTTTTATCGGCAGGTTGTTTATAGCCAAAACCCAATACTTTTAAACCATCGGCTGCTAAATAGTCAATCTTTCCCTTCCACTCCTTAATTTCATTCTCACCAAAAGACACCTCTTCTCCATCCACCAAAAACATAGTGCATTTTTCCAAAACTTCAGAAGGCCCACCCTTAATAGAAATGAAATGTCGATGATTTTCTATCATATGACCTGTGATCATTATTCTTGATTCACTGTCAAACACCTTTTCATAGTACCGCTCATATTGACACAATGTATTGAATAAAGGGGCATTTTGTTTGAATACAAATCGTAAAAGCGCAATCTCCAGTGGGTCACCTATACCATCTTCAGAATTTCGAATTGATCCATTATTGCACAATGCAGCTACTTGCAATAAGCGATACATACTCGGATCTTCCTGCGCAGGTAAAATTTGCCCGTTCTCCACCAAAAAATCATCATTATGGCTTATGAAGCTAAGTCTGTGAACCTCCAATTTATTTTCTGTCAGGGTTCCAGTCTTATCCGTCATTATCAGATCGGTTTCACCCAGTGTTTCCACGGCTGCCAGTTTTTTCACCAGCACTTTGTGTTTGGCCATTTTAAACATTCCTTTGGCCAGGGCTATGGTTGCCACGATGGGTAACCCCTCAGGTATGGCAGCTACAGCCAGTGCCAGGGCTGTTTCTATCATCGAGTATAATTCTTTACCTGATATATATCCTACAGTAATAAAAATAACAATAAGGCCTAATGTAAACCAGATAAGCCTGTAGCTAAGCCTATTTAGCTTTATATTAAGTGGAATATCTTCTTTTTTGGTGCCTGAAATCATTTCAGAAATCTTACCTATTTCGGTATTCATTCCGGTACTTGTCACAAGCACTCTACCGTTTCCATTAGTGGCCGATGTGCCTTTAAAAAACATATTATCCTGTTCTGCCAAAATGATATCTGCTTGCAATGGGTATTTGTTTTTTGATACAGGCACCGACTCTCCTGTTAGCATTGATTGATTAACTTCCAACTGTACAGATTCCACAATCCGTCCATCTGCACTTGCAACATCTCCAGCTTCTACAAAAAGGATATCTCCCGGTACCACCAGGCAAGATTCTATAATCATCAATTGACCATCCCTAAAAACTTTGGCCCACTTTTTCTCCAGTTTTTTTAGTGCTTTCATTGAGCGGTGAGCTTGAAACTCAAGTATAAACCCAATAAATGCATTGATGAGAATAACCATAAGTATGGCCACACTCTCAGGGTAATCATCAAACAAGAAGGATATTAGAGCTGCAGCGAAAAGCAGGGCAGTTAAGGCATTTTTAAATTGTGCTAATAGTATTATTAGTGGATTGTATGAGGTAGGCTCCTGTAATTCATTTCGGCCATATATGATCAATCTTTTATTGGCTTCGTCTGCCGTTAGGCCAGAAGAAATGTCTGTTGCCAATGTTAGTTCAATTTCCTTAACAGTAGCTGTATGGGGCAGTGGCATCTGGCTATTTATTGGCCCGATAAGGGTATTCTCCAAAGATTAGTGCTACTGCACCGCTAATGGCGGATTCTACTTCTTCAGGTTTAATATTTATAGATCCTGTTACTCCCCCCTGCCATACAAGTTGATTTTGACTTCGATCTATTAGGTCTATAATCAACGACCCCTCTTCATAATCATAAATATTAATGTTATAATCTTGCCAGTACCTGTAGCGTGCCGCACCAGGATAACTGCGAACCTCTTTTTTAGATTGAATCAAAATGTGAATATCGACCAGCAAATCAGGGCTAATGGTGTCCTTTTCATAGCCCTTGCCAGTAAGCTGGCTCTCCACAGCTTTAATAATTCTTTTACGGTTCAGGCTATTATCGTACTGTGGATAATCATATTGAACTTCGCTGGCCAGTGGCGCCAGGTCAAAGGTGTGATAAGCAGAAAAATCTGCCTCCCGGTCATAATCAACAATAACATCGGGATTTGTAGCACATGAAGTCACCAATAGAATGAGCAAAAGTAAATTTTTCATGTTAACCTAGGGTATTTAGTATGCTAAACAATATGATCAGGAAAATCAAAACCCCAATAACCAGTAATTTTTTATTTTTAATATTCATGATTATTAGTTTAAGTGCTGTAAGAATACCAGCAAGGAGAACATCCGGGTGCCTCTCACCTGTCAATAGGGTGGCCACCAATCTTGACGATCCCCTTACTGGTACATTTAATTGAACAACATTTGATAAAGCCACTATCATGTCTTTCTTAACTTAAATTGGAGAAATCTATGACTCTATTGAGAACGTTATTTTAGCGTTTACACGATACTGAACTATTTTGTTATTTTCTACCCTGGCACTGTGGTCATGAATATAAATTGATTCAATATTGTGCAAAGTCTTAGCAGCTTCTGTAACTGCTCCTTGTGCGGCATCTTCCCAACTCTTATCGGAATGTGCCAATACTTCTATTACTTTATGTAGCGCCATAACTGCCTCCTTTTTTGTCAAAAGTACCACCATACTCCTTCAGGTGACATGATCCCTATTAACAGTCAGAATGATCTTTGTCAGCACTCAATAAAGTTTATAGTTGTTCTATAACACGGTGTAATTTATCTGCCACTGCAGTAGCTAATTTTGCCAGATTCTCATTCTCCACGGCCATCATTGACGCCTTTGGATCCACAGCTGCAACCTCAGTTGTACCGTCTGGCAGTTGCTGAAGGATTACATTACAAGGGAGCATAGTGCCTATCTTGTTTTCAGAAGCCAGTGCCTTGTGAGCGAAATGCGGATTGCATGCCCCTAGTATTTTATACTTTTGAAAGTCGACATCCAATTTCTTTTTAAAAACTTCTTTAACATTTATTTCTGTCAATACTCCAAAACCTTCTGATTTTAAGGCCTCCGTTACTTTTTCTTCCACCTCTTCAAAAGGCAGGTTAATGATTTTATTAATGTAGTATTTCATAATGGATTGTTTAAATTTTATTTTTTTCTTCAAGTGCCAGAAGCCAATTTTTATAACTGCTCTGTAGTTTCCTGACCAACTATTGCCTCGTTGTGCTCACTCCCTTAGGGGTCAATGCAGTTCTTTGTCAATCCTCTTTAGTTCAATGTCATCCAACATTTTGGACGATTTTGTAACCCAGGTAAACGATGTAAAAAACTATGAGGCCTAAGGCCTCTTTCTTTTGAAGCCCTTTAGTCTTGTTGAAAAATATCAATATCAAACATGAGACAGCTAACAATACAATGAAATCAGGAATCAAGTAATTAATATTGACCTGTATAGGCGCAATGATGGATGCTACACCTACAGGTATCCACAAATCAAAAATATTACTTCCGATCAGGTTGCCTACAGAAAGGCCCGCAGAGCCTTTAATGGCAGCATTAAGCGATACAGCAAGCTCTGGAAGACTCGTGCCGAGGCTTATAATAATAATTCCAATAAAAGTCTGTCTTATACCCCAACTTTCAGCAAGTATAATGGCGTTCTCCACTACCAAATCTGAGGCATATATCACTAAAAAACCACCTGCCAGAATATATAATATATATGGCCAGGCCCTTCCCTTTTGCTTAGTTTCATGTGCGGTCACTTTTTCCAGCCGAAGCAACGAAATGTAATAAACCAGATAGGCCAAAATGAGAATCAAACCATCAGTCAATGATATGACACCATCGTATGCCACCAAAAAGGTAAGGACTATGGACAATGGCATAATCAGCCCTTCACCCATCAGTTGTTTTTTGGTGAGTGTCAAATAGCCAGCCATGCCCGCAATGCCTAATATCACACTAATCTGGGCTATGCTACTACCCAATGCATTACCTACAATTATACCTGATGTGTCAAGCCCTTGATTGCTGATAAGGGATGCTTTGATGGCCACAAAGAGTTCTGGCAGATCTGACCCAATAGCTAATACGGTCAAACCAATAAAAACGTGGGAAAAGTTATAGAATGATGCGATTTTCAGCGCTCCCTTTATCAATACTTCAGTACCAAGCCATAGGCCAAGAAGAGAACAAATAAGGTAAATAAAGATTAGCACAATAATTATCGTTTTTCAAACTTTCCGGTAGCTTCTTCTGGTTTAATACGAAATATGATGGTGTCTTTATTGGTTTTTATTCCGGTTGAGGGTGCATCCAAACCAAAACGAGGCCTGATGGTTTCACTTGTCATCAGCGGATGTACTCTGTTAACCAATATTTGAAGTCCTTCCTCGCGCAGTTCACCTTCCAGTTCTTCATATTTTCCCCAAAGAATAACACTCTGCCAATGCGCCATATTTTCAATTCTTTCCACTTCAAAACAAACTAGTGGATTGCTACGCATGAATTTAACCTTCATACCTTCTATTGTATGACAATAGATATACTCTCCATTATAAGCATAGGTAATGGGAACTACGTAAGCTTTGTTATTTGCACAACACCCAATCCGTCCAATAATTTGGCTGTAAAGCACATTATCAATTTGGATTCTATTTAGGGCTGCAATCATTCTTGTTTTATTAAATAGATTCAAGTGCCTTTTTCAACCCTTTGGTCAAAGCAATCAAAGTGTGATGGTATCTCTTGAGACGTTCGTGCGCATTTCTATAAATCTCATGGTACTTGTCTTCATTAGTATGTGATTCCCTGAGCTTATCGTCCAAAGGGGTTCCTTCTATCAGAAAAGTAATATCCTTTTCATGTTGATTTAGCTTATTACGATGATCAATTAGTGTTTTTAAATGATCCATCAGTGACTCTTCATGATTCTTTATGGCTTCGGTTATGAAAGACAAAGTATCATTTAATGCTTCAGACTCCTCTTCCCACATTTTTAAATCCAATGACCACATTTCAAGGTCTGACTCCCACCTGCAATGGTCTTGGTGGATTTTTAGGTGATTATGCATCTTCATATTTTTACGGTTTTACCAAATTTAAAAATATGGTTATTTGTAACCGATGATGGTTATCAAAGCATAGCATGATACTGATCAAGTCACCTATAGAAGCATGCTGCCCTTTTTAAATTATCAATATCTTTAATTATAATATGTTGACCGTTAAGATCTATTAAACCTTCATTTTTAAATTCATAGAGTAACCTGATAGAAGTTTCTTTGGCTGTACCTACCAAATTTGCAAGATCTCCTCTGCTGAGATTGATACCTGAGGAGCTATCATCCTTATAAATGTCTATCAATTCTAAAAGTATTGACGCCAGTCTACCACGAACAGGTTCATAGGCTGTGGAAACAAGACGTTCTTCCACCTTGTTTAAATCATCGCAGAGCAATTGGGTGAAATAATTTAAAACTGAAATTTCTTTATTACATACACTTTCGAAATCATCCCTGCCGATGTAAAAAAGTGCTGAATCTTCAAGCACTTCTGCATATTCATGAAATCGCTGATCATTTAATAGCGCTTCATGACCAATAGCATCTCCCTGATGAAGTATTTTGATGATCTGTTCTTTACCATCCACTCCAAATTTACTCAACTTCACTTTTCCAGTATCAATGACATACATGCCTCTGGCAATGTTGCCATTACTAAACAATATGTGTCCCCTATTAAAGGTTAGTTTCTCTGCAAGTTCAAGCAAACGATGGAGGGGCATTTTGAACTTGCTATATGATACCCTTAGCTCATTTTCAATAGACAAATCAGAAATCATTACAGTGTTCATATCTTTTTAGTTTAGTTAGTATTATACTAATTGGGATATGAAGTTCGTCCTTTTATAACCCTTCCGGTAGACGTGAAAAACGTAAAATGGAAGCTAAGTAAAAACACCTAGGTTCTAAGCTAAAAAGCGTAGATGATGCTTCCCTTAAGAAGAAATCCGAAATATAATTTATGAATTTGATTTTATAAGATTTCCCAAAAGAATGCCTTACAGGATGTAGAGGGCACAGGTACTAAAGCTCATGTGTCAGGGCGTACTTTACCAACCCTGCCGTATTTTTTACATTGAGTTTTTGCAAGAGGTTTCTTCTATGGGTGTCAATAGTCCTGGGACTAAGGAAAAGTTTTTCAGCGATTTCGGCATTCGTCATTTCTTCAGCGATTAACATTAACACTTCCTTTTCCCGGGATGTCAGTTCACCTTCCGCTGTTTTTTTTCGTTTGTCTTTGTTAGACAAGTAATCCAAAAGCTTGCCTGAAGCTTGTCGGTCAAAATAGCTCTGACCACCAGCAATTCTATTGATAGCGTGTACCAATTCTGACTTTCCTGTAGTTTTTAGTACATAGCCCATAGCACCCTCTTTCAACATACTGATGAGATGTAACTTGTCATCATGCATCGATAAAGCCAATATGTTGATTTTAGGAAATTCCTTTAATATAAGTTTGGTGGCCTGCACTCCATCCATCTCAGGCATTGTAATATCCATAATAACAACATCAATGTCTTTTGGATTTTGTCTGATTAAGTCAATAGCTTCCTGCCCATTGGAAGCTTCATTTACAATTTTGATCCCCTCAACATTTTTCAATAAAGCCTTTACCCCATCCCTGACTATCTGATGGTCATCTACTATAAACACATTGATATGATGGCATGATTCCATAAAAATATGTTTCGCAATTTTTGGTGAATCCTCCTTGTATAAAGTTGATAAGAATTATTCAGAACTTATTGCAATTATGATCTAATTACTTACAGGAATAATAATATTTACCTTTGTTCCGTTTTTTACGGAAGATTTTATATTTAAATCGCCACTCATAGAACCAACTCGTGTGATAATATTCTGCAACCCCAAACCAGTACGTTGGATATCTTCAAGTGAATCATCAAATCCATGCCCATCATCCTGGTAGTCGATATGTATTTTATCCTTCTTTTTTCGAATTATTATCTTGATTGCACTTGCATTAGCATGCTTTAGGGTGTTTTGAATCAACTCCTGTACAATCCGGTAAAGATGCAATCGATATATCTCGCTTAAACCATCACTTACATGATCTGGGTCAATAGTAACTAGAATATGGTGATATTTTGCGGTACGTTCCGCCAAGTCATTTAATGCAGATACCAAGCCATCTCTTATAATGGCATTTGGCATCAGGTCATGTGAGATTGCCCTGGTATCTGAGATTGAATCCAACACTAATTTTAGGGCATCCTTATACGCCTTTTGATTATCATCAGGAAGGAGATGCATATTGTTTTCAAACGATTTCAAATGCATGGAAACAGCAGAGAGGGTTTGTACTATGCCATCATGTAATTCCGCAGCTACCCTTTTTCTTTCGTTTTCGGTACCTATCAGCATGGCTTCAGTTTGTACTTTTTTCAATTCTTCAATGGCTGCAATGTCTATCCCAGAGCTAATGGCACCGATTGCATTGCCACCATCATCGGTAAGCAGGGAATTATGCCATTGTATGAGCTTATATTTACCTGATTTGGTGATAATATGAGAATTGACAAACTCTGTTTGTACTACATTACCCTCCATCAAGTCATTAAAGACTTTTTTTATTCCGGGAGCATCTTTCGGGTCAATGAACTTATCAAACCAGTTTTTGCCAAATACCTCTTCTTCCTTATACTCCAATATTCTACAGCCTTCATGATTAATGGCTTGTACATAGCCATTTCTATCCAACTCTAAAAACAAGGCCTTAGAAAGGTCAAAGAATAACTGGGCTCTTTGGGCATGTATTTTAGATTGAAATTCCATTGATCTTTTTTCAGTTTTGTCAGACACAATGGCAATAGAAAAATGTTGGCCTTTTGTTTGACAAAAACTTAGTGCTATTCTCACCCACACCTTTGTGCCATCCTTTCGCAAACCTTCAAATTCCATATTGCTGCCCATTGGCCTTTCTACAGGACTTTGAGAATACCCTGACCTCAACGCCTTATGCTTTTTTCTTAATGTCAGAGGCAGAAGGATTTCAAGCGGCTGATAAAGCAGTTCGTCATTTGAATATCCGAAAATATGTTCAAGGGTTTGGTTCATCCATTGGATTTTACCATCCTGATCAACTACTAAGATACCATCGTTGATAGAATGGCATATTTTCTCAAAGAGGGCTGCTTTAACGTCCATGAATATTGTTTTTTCCCATGCTAAAGATATCCAGAAATCACTGTGCCTATTCTGATCCTTATCACCAGAGGGTCTGATTTCTATCATCATTGAAATTATATTTTGGCTCAAGGTATGACCCATAAAATGGCTAAATGGCACAAACTAGCCTGATTGATTAACATCACTATGCGAGTTGATAGGCATCATCGTGCTTGTAGAATCTAAAGGCGTAATTTGAATTATGTAAAATTTAAAACATAATAATGCTATGACACTACTGACAAGACCTTCGCTTCTGCCAAGTACATCAACATTTTTCAATGATTTTTTTGATGACATGCGTTTTCCATCATTGAATTTAGGCAACGGATTTAAAAACTTGCCTTCGGCAAACATCATTGAAACTGATAAGGCATTCAACATTGAGTTGGCTGCACCAGGCATGAAAAAAAACGACTTTGAAATAACAGTTGACAATGGCCAACTAACCATAAGCAGTGAGAAAGAAGAAGAGAAAGAAGAAAAAGATGAAAACTATACCAGACATGAGTTTAGTTATAATTCTTTCTCAAGATCATTCTTACTTCCTGATTGGGTTGATGCTGATAAAATCAAGGCTAAATATGAGGATGGCATTTTAACATTGGCTATTCCTAAAAAGCCAGAGGCAACCAAAACTCATAAAAAAGCCATTTCAATCAGTTGAAATGCGCTCCAGTTTATATTGCCCTACTGAATCAAAGAGGCCTTAACCACTCATTAATTCAGTAGGGCTTCTTATAGAAACTTAACAACAAGGTTATGATCAAGCGAATATTGGTTCCAACAGATTTTTCCAATTGTTCGATAAATGCACTCCGTTATGCTGTACAGCTGGCAAAAAAAATCAGATCAGAAGAAATATTAATTATGCACGCCACCGTAGCAGGTGAGGCCTATGACGAAGAGGGTGTAACGCTGGTGTCCAAAAAAACAGCCTGGGAGCGAAAGGAAGAAATAAAAGCAGGTTTTGAATTAATCAAAAAGGCGGTTCCAGAATTACAAGATATCAACTACACCACACGCACCCAGCATGCATCACTTATTGATGCCCTCATTTCTCTATCAATCTCTTCTAATATCGATCTTATTGTTATGGGTACCACGGGAGCCTCTGGTATTGATAAAGTCATTTATGGCACAAATGCTTATACAACCATCAAAGAATGCAACTGCCCTGTTTTGGTTATCCCAGAAAAAGCAACGTTCAAGCATATCAAACACATAATAATGGCCTCCGATTTTAAACAAATGGATGAAGGTGCTTTGGAGCCTTTAAAAACCCTTAGCCAATTATTTGGGAGTACAATAAGCATTGTGCACGTGGATGGGGACAAAAAACTAGCCAACGACAAGGCTGAGGAAGCCAAAAAATTTGAACGGTATTTTAAAAACATTAACCATCGCTACCACTTCATTGAAAATGATGATGTTGAAAAAGGGTTAAATGAATACATAAGAAAATATAACACTGATTTGCTAACATTGGTACCAAGAAAGCATCCGTTGTATGACCAGGTTTTTGGAGGTGGTGATAGCAAGAGCATCATTTTTCATACAAAAATCCCATTGCTGGCCATACCTGAAACACTTTAAAATATGAACCATGAAAAACACTGGAATTTGGTTAGATAAACGAAATGCAATAATTGTTCAAATTGAGGATGACAAAGAAACAATAGAACACATTACTTCTAACATTGACGAGGGCAATGCAAAAGGTGGGGCCAGATCGTCTACCCCATATGGCCCACAAGATGTTGTGTCCGAAAAACACATGCTGGAAAGAAGAAAATTGCAACAAAAAAAATACTTTCAGGAACTGATATCAGTAATCAATAATCCCGACCAACTATTGATTTTTGGGCCCGCAAATACTAAAAAATCTTTGCTTGGGGAAATTGCCACACATAATGAACTTAAGGACAGGCCTGTTTTCATAGAAAATGCAGATAGCATGACATTGCCTCAAATTAAAGCCAAAGTCCGGGAGTTTTTTAAAGAGCAGGAAAGCCGAAAATGAGGTTGCAACAAAGTTGTTACTTTGGTACTGCAGGTAATTTTTCAAGGTACATGTTCATGTGCTTCAAATATTTATCACATTCTGATAATGCCTTTAAATGATCTTCACCAGTAGTACTTTTGGCCCTTAGCGCATTGACCTTGGCACGTACGTTAGCCCTGTACGCTTTGAAATATACAAAAAGGTCACTTTCTTCCTGGCTGTGTATAGTGGAAGTAAGCTTTGTATAACAAACCATAAAATACTCACTCAATTCATTGTGGCCAAATACTTCCAGATCCATACAAAAAAAAGCCAGTTCATTAAGTATGTCTATATGCCGGATGTCTTCATTAAACTCGATACAGTCAAAAATTACCGGTTCATCCAAAAGAAAAATATTCCGCGAGTGCAAATCCCCATGACAGTCCCTGACATGGCCTAATTCTGACCGTAATTTGAATATCCTATGGTAAGATTTCATAAAATCATCTGATCTTTTAATAGCTGATTTTATCAAGTCACCCTGAGGTGTGCCTAACTGCGATGCGATATAGTCACTTTCATCCTTCAGATCATTAAAATTATGTTGAACATTGAAATAATTAGAATCGAAAACTATTCGAGCACTTTCATGAAACTGCACCAATTTTTTAGCTACCTGCTCCATGTGATCCAGTGTGACTTCATTATTTCGCAGCATATTGTCCATTCTTTGCTGTGTGGGCATCCGAGTCATCATCACCGCATAATCGATCACTTTCCCCCTTTCTTTAAGGGAAATTTCTATCCTTCCATCCTGCTCCACAATGGGGACCACTCCCAGATAGATGTTTTCCACCAATCTCCGATTTAATAGCACCTCTTGTTGACAATAAAACAGGCGCTTTTCCAGTGTCGAGAAATTCAAGAAACTATAGCGTACCGGTTTTTTGATTTTAAAAACAATTTGATTGCACAAAATCACCCATGAAATATGTGTCTCAATAAGTTCTGGCTTATCACAATGGACCGGAAAACATGATTGCCGAATTAAGTTATTGATTTGTGAAGTCTTCATTAGGAATGATTCTTATCAAGCAAATATTTCTTTGCCTTTTCAAGCATTTGACCAATATTGGTATTGGTAGAAGTCAATTGTATTAATTGATGCTGATTTTGTTTGTCAAAAGGTTCATGTTGCTGCTGGAGCAACTTATAAACAGAATAATCAGCATCGCTGAACTCTCTTTTTTTGCTTAACCTTTCTTTTATCAAGCTTTCTTCTGCCAGAACCTCAATCCATCTTAAGTGTAGGTTAAGGTCTTTTGAAAGTTTAATAAAATCATTTCTGACATTCTCTTTATGAAATGTACCATCCACAACGAGCGTCTTTTTAGCATGAGCATGATGATATACCTCATCTAACAATTTTTTATAGACCAAAATCTTTTCTTCATCAGAATAGGAAGGCCTGGTAAACAATTCCTTTCTTATCCTATCGGTATTTACATAATCTGCTTCCAGGTCTGCGGCAAGCCTTGAAGCAAAGTAGCTTTTGCCTGACCCGGGAAGTCCAAAGACGATTATGACCATAGTTTCTTTATGTTTAATAATATTATTTAAAAATATAGCCAACACCAGCAGACCAATAAAAGACATTGTCCAATATCTCTTCAAATACAATATCTTCACCAACTTTAACAGTGGACGCATTGACAGGTATAGCATAAATTGGAATAAAAACCAGACGCAACGGGCCTGATTTAAAAGTGATGTTCATGCTAAATTCATAATCCAATACTTGGAATTTTGATACTTCCTCAACCTTTACCTGGCTTGTTTGTGATGTAACACCACCGCCTTGATTTCCTTTGCCTGACCCTTTTCCATAACCCCCACCCTGAGTGATTTGAGAGCTTCGAGTACTGTAATATTCGTTGTAATAATTCTGCGAACCGGCATTGATATAAATAGATGGTGAAACTAATATGTGATTTTTGAAGATGTAAAATGTTCTTAAAACCTCGATTCCGGCAAAAACATCTAACTCATCACTTAATCCAAGGCTTGCGTCTGTTGCAAGTTCAAAAAACTTAAAATCGTATCCCAAATAACCGTTTAAAAACCCTACCATTGCCGAAGGTACGGCATAACTGTCCTGGTTAAAAAAATAAGCACTTAAGGATCCTCCGCCATAAAAGTTTTTGGCATCAGCATCATAACCCATTGAGAGAACAGATAGGTCAATCCTGTTTTGACCTGAAGAAGTAAGGTAAGAAAAAGATCCTTTGGCAAAAAGGCCACTTTTATGAAAATAGGCCAGGGAAGGTGTAAGATATGGGGCTTTCAAAGAGTCAGTCCGCCCCATAAATACATAATCATTGGTGTAGTTGATACTTAGTTTTGCAAATGACAGGTCACTTTTCTCTTCAGCCTGAGCGAACAATTGAGCCCCAACCAAAACAAACAATATAAATAAGCTCGTCTTTTTCATGATTTGAGGCTTTTCTTTGATAGCCTGATTTAGACATTTGCAAATTATAGACTGCCATTTAAAAATCACTTTAGTCCCTCTTTAATTACGGCTAGTTAACTTTTCCTTTTCCCCTGCCATCATTTTTTTTCACTTTGCTATTTTTTTCCTTGTTTTTATTGCGCTCCTTCATTCTCAATTCCCTGTTTTTTCTTTGGTTCATCCTGCTTTCGAATTGCTCTTTGTTACGATAGCGTTTTCCATCCATATCAAGGCATTCACCATCACGGAGTTGCTTTCTTTTTCTATCCTTTATTTGATATGTACCATCTGGGTAGACTACTGTACCATTTTGCAATTGAAGTTGCGTTTGCAGCATAACCTGCTCCCCGTCTTTAATTTGGATCATTTCACCATCTTTGAGCATTAAATGGTCTTGTAATCTATCGCGATCACTGTCGCGTTGCTGATCTTGTGAATATGCTGCTCCTATTGTTAACAATAGTGGCAATAGCATCATTATTACTTTTTTCATGATTTTAGTTGTTTAAATTATTATCACAACAAAGTTCTACTGTTTACTTCTCTTTGGAAATGATCCGTATACTTCAGAAGGTTGATATTGATCAATCCAACATCTCCTCTTTAGGGAGTTCTTTCATACAAAAGAACCAGTCAAGACATTCCATATTATTTTCTTTTCCCTCCATCCTATCTGTGGCTACACCGCAGGATCCAGGTGGCGGAACTATGACCTTCTCTCCCGGCTGCCAATCAGCCGGAGTGGCTATCTGATATTTATCTGCGGTCTGCAGTGCTATTAGTACACGCATCAATTCATTGAAATTCCTGCCAAGTGAAAGTGGATAATAGATGATGGCCCTTATCTTAACGTTAGGATCGATAAAGAAAACCGCTCTAACAGCTTTGGTATCACTTTCATTTGGTTGAATCATTCCAAATTTATTGGCAACATTCATTGTGATATCTTCTATCAGTGGAAATTTTACTTCAATATTTTCCATATCACGAAACTTGATTTTTTCCTTGATAGTACGTAACCAGGCTATATGACTATAAAGGCCATCCACAGAAAGCCCTATCAACTGACAATTGTGCTTTTCAAACTCCTTCTGCCGTTTGGCAAAGGTCATAAACTCTGAAGTACACACGGGGGTAAAATCAGCCGGATGGCTGAATAATATCACCCATTTACCATCAAAATCATCGGGAAAATTGATTTCTCCCTGAGTTGACTGTGCCACAAAACTGGGAGCCGTATCACCAATGCGGGGCATGGTATTTTCCATAGTGTTAGTTAACTCTTCCATAATTTTTCAGTTAATCTTTTTATTACTTTTCAATTGAATATGTCCATATAGGCCATTCTCCATGGTTAACTAAGTCTTCAGCAATGCTGCCCATGAAAAAATGAGAAAGCCCTTTTCTGCTATGTGTGCCCATCGCTATCAGGGCGCCTGAAACATCCTTGGCATATGCATTTATACCTGCCTGCTCAAACATATCAGAAACAACATGTGTGGAAAAATTATCAAAACCATAGTGATTTATGTAATCATCCATAAGGGCATCAATTTCATTTCCTATTTTGAAATTTGTGGGGGTATTTACATAAACAATATGTAAATGCGCTTTTAAATCGGCCTGTAACTCCTTTACTTTGTTTACAAGACCAGATTCATGCAAAGTCAGTTCGGTAGGAAAAATAATGTTCTTAATGCTGGATATTTTTACAGATTTTTTTATTGAGAATACTGGCACCTTCGAAAACCTGACGATCTTCTCGGTGTTTGACCCAATAAAAAATTCTGAGAATCCACTGGTGCCCTGGGTACCCATAACCACCAAATCAATGTGTTCTTCTTTGATAAATTTATTAATGGCAGGAACAACAGAATTTTGCACGGCATGGAATTCCATATTTGTATTTTGGGATCCGACCTTCTTAACCCACTGAAGATAGTTGATGTTGGCTTGTTTTTTCATTTCTTTGATTATATCATCCTGAAATGGGTAATTCCACAACAAGTTTCTGGGTAATTCTACAACATGGAGTACCACTATCTCTGCCTCATATGCTTTTGATATCTCATGGGCAAATTTAAGCGCCTCATAAGCTATTTTTGAAAAATCCGTTGGAACAAGTATTCGTTTCATGATATTGCCTGGTTTTTGAATTGAAGGTACAGTCAATATGATTCAATATGAATGACCATCATCAAAGCTTTACTTGATATTGATCACCGATTGACAGACACTACAGGCCTGATCATTGACGCAACTATTCCCCATTGCTGATCCAGGTCATGGTTCATTAAAATCCAACTGTCGAATTTTGCAGTAACCTCATATTAAGGCTCACAGTTGATGAACAGAAAGACAAAAAAAGAGACCAAACCTCCCTTCAACCCATTTGGTGGCCTGGGTTGGTTATATTTTCTTATTCCAATGATTTTAGGGTGGTATTTTCTTGTTAGACAAACCAGAATACCTGAAATCACATGGAAACAATTTGATACACAAATGCTCTCCCAAGGTGACGTGGAAAAACTCGTAGTTGTTAATAATGATCAGGTAGAAGTATATATTCTGACTGAAAAACTGTCAAAACCTGTATATGAGAACGTGCCCAGGGAGCTCTTCACTTCCAATCCAATTAAAGGGCCGCACTATTATTTCAATATCGGATCCATAGAAGTATTTAGCGACAATCTGAAAGATGCCCAACAAAATACTGAAGACTCCCAAAAAGTGCCAGTAAGTTATGTCAAACGCACCAACTGGATTGAAAATGTTGGTTCATGGATCTTTTTAATGGGACTGTTAATATTTTTTTGGTTCTTTTTAATGCGGGGCGTTGCAGGTGGAACACTAGACAGAGGCTCTTCCATGTTTAATTTTGGCAGGTCAAAGGCGCGGATATTGGAAAAAGGCGAAAAAAACCAGGTGACTTTCAACCAAGTGGCAGGAATAGAAGAAGCCAAAGAAGAAATCTATGAGTTGGTAAAATTTTTAAAAGACCCAAAAAAATATAGTCGACTAGGGGCTAAAATCCCAAAAGGCATTTTGTTAGTAGGCCCCCCGGGGACGGGAAAAACATTATTGGCCAAGGCTGTGGCCGGAGAGTCCGGTGTCCCCTTCTTTTCACTTACAGGTTCTGAATTTATTGAAATGTTTGTAGGTGTAGGGGCCGCTCGTATGCGCGATCTATTTGACAGGGCAAAAGAAAAAGCCCCTAGTATTATATTTATTGATGAGATTGATACAATTGGCCGTTCCCGAGGGAGGGCTAATGCATTTCAGGCCAACGATGAACGAGAAAGCACCCTGACTCAACTATTGGCAGAACTGGATGGTTTTGACCAAAGTACCGGAGTGATAGTATTAGCAGCCACAAACCGTGGGGATATCCTTGACCCTGCTTTGCTCAGACCTGGAAGGTTTGACAGGCATATTCATCTGGAACTGCCTAACCTGAATGAAAGAGAAGCCATATTTAAGGTACACATGGCACCTTTAAAGATATCTAAGGAGCTTGACGTCAAAGTGCTTGCCTTGCAAACACCTGGTTTTTCAGGTGCCGATATCGCCAATATTTGTAATGAAGGTGCCCTTATTGCTACAAGAAGAAATAAGGACATCATTGAAAAGCAAGATTTCTTAGATGCAATAGACCGTGTTGTTGGGGGTTTGGAGAAACGAAGTAAGATTATTAATAGAGACGAAAAAGTAAGGATAGCTTATCATGAAGCCGGGCATGTTGTTTCCAGTTGGTTTTTAGAGCATGCCCATCCAATCCTTAAAGTATCTATTATACCTCGTGGCAGGTCCCTTGGCGCTGCCTGGTATTTGCCAGAAGAACATCAAATTATCACAAAATCGGAGTTTTTAGATACAATATGTGCTGCACTTGGAGGACGGGCATCGGAAGAAATTACCTTTAAAGAAATATCTTCTAACGCATTGGATGATCTGGAAAAAGTAACCAAACAGGCTTATGCAATAGTTATGAGTTACGGACTGGGTGATACGTTGAGGAATATAAGTTATTATGACTCTTCAGGAAGGGCGGAACAGGCACTGCACAAGCCTTTTAGTGAGACTACTGCTACTAAAATTGATGAAGAGGTACAAGATATAGTTGACCGGGCTTATGAACGGACCAAATCTATCTTGAAAGAGCATAAGAAGCACCTGGATACATTGGCCGCTGTGTTGATAGAAAAAGAAGTGATTCACAAAGAGGAACTGATAGAAATACTAGGTGCAAGATCATTTAAAAAAGAATCTCAAATGATTGCATCATGACCTGGATTTGGAATGCATTATTGGTTTTAGGGATCAGCTTGGTAATCTCAACAATTTCCTACTTCGTATTTGGTATAAAAGGACCGTGGGGAAGTTATTGGATTAAAACACTGGTGCTTTTCCTTTTTTTAATGGTCTTGAGTCTTTGGCTCAAGCCGACCGGACCACAATGGAGAGGTGTCCAGTATTTATCCTTAATTATTAGCGGACTGATTTTTATCTTTTTTGTTGGTTCTGTGCCAAATATGAACGATGATCAGCCAAAAATACCGACCCACCTTTCGCTGATGGAAAAGAAAAGGTTAATGAACGAGTATAGAAAAGATCAAAGCCGATTGTTCTATTCTGTTAATTTAATGTTCTGGATTTTTTTGATGCTTCTTCTGGCATTGATTATCGCTGGATATTACTTTCTAGAGTAGTTAGAATCGTTTAAAAAATCTATTCCAAATATTCATACCATTGATCCAGATCATTTCATATCAAACGAACAAAGCTGAATTTTATATTAAAATCAGTTGCTGATAACCTGATAAAAATTATCCAACAAAAAAATGCCTGCAAAAAAAACATTGGCCATTGAATTTCAGCGAAAACCGGAAATAACGCCTCTGGAACCTAAAGAATTACCCCAAATTCCTGAAATTCCTAGACAAAAACCCGATCCATCAACCTTACCGGAAGAACCATTTACGGAGCCACCCAAAGAGCCGCCTACAATTTTACCGGAAGAAGCGCCAGATCAGGTTTGAATCGTTAAGTTGAAATCAGGATATTGATGACTCCGGGATGTTGATTTTTTTGTTGGTTAGAAGTAACCAAAAGGACATTATCATGAATACAGGGGCAGGAAACCCAGACCCCATACCTAAGGGAAGTATACCTATTGCAAAAAGCAAACCACCAATCAATGCTGGCTTATAAAAATAAGAACCAATTAAAAGGCCTAGAGAAACAAGAAGTTGGCCTAAACCAATAATTGTTACAAAACCGGTTATATGTTCTTTAAAGTATCCTTCAATAAACCTCTCATAAACTTTCAAAAAAGTCCATTTACTATATTCAAGATATAATTCAGGACTTCCAATAGCGGTAGTGATATTAATAAAAGCAGCTAAAAGAAAAATTATCGCATAAGCATACCTGCCTATCTTGGGATACTTCCAGCAAAAGAAAAGTAGAATCAGTGCTATTATGTTGCTACTTAACCATGGTATGAAATACTCATCAGGCATCTGGTTGTATTTAAATTGTATAAGTCTTGTACAATAAGGAAGTTTTTAAAAACCTACTATTTACCTTTTCGGTCAATGTTTTCTCAACATATCAAACCTTTTGGAGACAGCCTCCCAGTTGATCACATTAAAAAATGCATCGATATAGGCACCTCTTTTATTTTGGTACTTCAAATAGTAGGCATGCTCCCAAACATCAATTACAAGTAAAGGAATAGCTGTCCATTGGCTTAAGTTTTGATGTTTTTCAGCTTGCAACACTTCAAGTCTATCGGAATCTGGTTGGTAAGCCAATATCCCCCAGCCTGATCCTTCTACTGCGCCTGCCACAGCCGAAAAATACTCTTTGAAAGCATCAAATGAATTAAAAGAACCCTCAATATATTCCTCTAAAATACCACTTCGTTCACCTTTATTCGGCCCCATATTTTCCCAAAATATACTATGCAAAAAATGACCCGCCCCATGAAAGGCTAATTCACGTTGCCAATGTTTTATTATACCAAAATCCTTATTTTTAATTGCTTCTTTTATTTTTGCGGATGCATTGTTTAAGCCATTTACATAGCCCAGATGGTGAACATCATGATGCAGGCGCATGGTTTGCTCATCAATATAAGGCTCAAGTGCATCATAAGCGTAGGTCAATTCTGGCAGGATAAATTTTCCTGATTCATCAATGACCATTCCTTTGTTAATCATAGTTTCCATATACTTAATAATTTGTCCTTGAATTCCGTTTATTTTCACCAATCCCAATGTGCCTGTGAGCGCACAGGTTTTTAAAAAATTTCTTTTGTTCATTCTTTCTAATTCACTTTTGAAGTTAAAAGGGAAAATATCGAAATTCATTGTTTTAGATCATTGTGCGCAATGATTCTGGCCAAAGTCAATTTATAGCTTCGTTTTTCTGCTTAAAAACAAAAAAGAAGACCTATCTCCCATACATTTTCCTGCTTCACTGCATGCAGTTCGGTGTCGTGTTTGTTTTTCAACATAGAAGACCCCCTCAGCTCCAAAAACAATAAGCGGGCCTCCATCTATTACGATAAGTACCCGCTCTATTTAATTACCCCTTGAGATAATCAAACATCAAAATACAGTTATTATGACTTCATCATCCAATATAAAATCCTAAAACTTTACATCATCAAAATCTGATTTGAAGAGACTCAATCCATCCTTCCTAATAAAAACTGCGTTTCAAAAGAATTTCAAGGATTGAAAGCAAACCAAATCTGGCTATTACTAACCAGTCTTTTATCTCTATCTGATAATGTAAAAGTAATAACTCTTAAAGCTACATCCGATGATCCCTGTCATTGGTAACAATGATTCTGATTAATGGACAATAGCAGCAGGACTTAAAAAAACAAGCGGAAACACAGTTAATGGAGCTCACAAAACTTGTACGTTTATCCCAAAACCCTGCCCTTGATTTTGGTTTTAATGAATGGATTAAAGCCCAGGATAGGAAACCTAAAGGTCAAGATTGGCAGATCTGGTATGCCGCTATGTATTTGTACTCATCTGCCTATGTCAAAAGGGGGAAACCGATTTTTTTTGAGGATTTTTAGTTTAAAATAAAAATTCCTTGTAGTCCTTTTACGTGATCAAACAGCAATTTTTTATTAGGTTTTACGATTATTTAACCATTTGTCAATTGGCATTAATACAAGATTGATAACTACAATTGCGATAGTGGCTATTACCGATTCAACAAAAAATCCTGCTCCGCACATACAGCCTATTGCAGAGCTGCACCATACAGTTGCAGCTGTTGTAAGGCCATGTACGTTAATCCCTTCCCTGAAGATAATCCCAGCTCCTAAAAAACCTATGCCGGTAACCACCTGACCAATTATTCGGGTTACATCCCCGTTTTCCCTGGTTAAATTTATGGAAAGCAATACATATAGTGCTGAACCTATCGCCACCAAGGTATTAGTTCTAAGACCTGCTGACTTATGGTGCCATTGTCTTTCAAAACCAATGATAACTCCGGCTGCCAAAGCTATGGAAATACGCATTGTAAACTCAAGTATTGTCATTGTAGAATTTTGTTCAAACAGCGTTTATATAAACCTGAGACACTATTTCTTAACTGGCCTTCTGCCGAACCAGTTGTATAATCAAATTCCTCTCCCTTTACAGCAAGCCATTTTATTGCTACATGATCCTTGTTTATTCCTTTGGCATATCGCACAACTGCCTCATGTGCAATGTTCAATCCTCCATTGTCTGGTAAGCCATCGAGTTCTGCACGTACTTTATCCCAAGAAAAATTTTTAGTAAACTGTGCATAATCAACCATATTTGGCATCACTTTTTGAGCCTTCATAACATTAGTTTTGAGTTGATTTAATAAGACACAAGCTACTAGAATAGCTGAAGAAAGGTAATGATGGCAATCAACCAATGAATTGATATTTATCAAATAGGCACCTATTTACTATAAGATAATGTAAAATCCACTTATTAATTTCTAACCCTTTATTAATCCTGATATGACGCAAAATCAATATGAACCTTTGACAAAGTCGAATAGAATTTCAAATCTTCATTTATCTTTTTTACAGAATAAATGAAATGATCTAAACCGGCCCAAAGCATAAACCAACCAGAAGGTTCAAAAAGTACCAGTAGCATATGAATATAGTATTTGTCTGATTTAAGAAATGATATGTAACCTGCTATAAGCATCAGGGCAATTCCAATAAGGCTAAAATAAATCCCACTTCTTTTTACTTCTTTTATTTTGGTAAGTTGTAGTAGATATGAGTTCCTGAAGTAACCATTAAGCCGTATAATAATCTGCTTTTCATCTTCCTTATTTCTTATGGCATCAGGTATGAGCAATTTAAAATATTGAATTCCCATAGATTTCTCTTTACAGGCTTTGCGTGCCTCATAAATAAAATCATCCGAAAGTCTTCTCTCCTGTATAGGGCGTGGGTCAAAATCTGAAAAAATATCATCATAAGAATCCAACCATAGGCTTATTCTAACAGAGTTTGTATCAGAGGCAGCTGAATATTTTGAATCTGATTTTTTCATGACCAATATTATTGATCTGCTATTGTTTAAGCATTTTTTAACTACCCAATCCTTTATCGCTTGCGGCTTGCAGTATTTAGCAAAATACTTAAACTAAATTGAATTAGTCAGATACCAAAACCATAATAATACCTGACTTGCGGACGGTTTAGGTATATACCTTCAAGCAATACGCCCCCATCTGTGTCTTCTATAGTGCGAATGAAATCACTTTTGATGCCGTAGATGCTTTCTGCATCTCACTAATTGAAAACCGATCACCTACCGATTCTGCTTTCTTATTTGTTTGGGCCTGACATGAAATAACCAGGGTAATCAAAATGAGTATTTTATAGACACTTTTCATGGCACTTTACTATTTAATTGTCCTTCCTTTTTTTTCTGGAACCAGTGGGAGTTTTCGGTCTTGTTGGTGGAGTTACTTGCCTGGATCTGTTATAATTTGATTGCTGCCATGTTCTTTGATGTGTTTCCCTAGCGCGTTCCAATTCAACCGAACGAGATTGGGGTCTGGTCCTTATTGTAGGTTGTGGTTGAGAGGTTCTTGTTCTTGTCGTCAAGTTGCTTTCTGTTACTGTTCTCGTTTGTCCTGACAAATATTGATAGCGACTACTGTTTTTATTGAGGTACTCTTCCCTGGTACCAGTTACTTCTGGTTTTTTCTGTGCCCTCTTACGATAATCCTCTTCAAACCTTCCATATTCCTGTAATTTTTCCCTTCTCACCCTATCATCTGTTTCGTCAAGAATAGAACTGGGTATTCTACTTCTGGAGCTTGTACTCCAATTATCTACTGACCTGGTCAGGGTGCTTCTAGATGGTCCGGCCCCTCTTCTGCCGCGATAATACCTTATGATATAATCAGATAAATAAGGATATCTGTAAAAGTGTGATGGGTACTGAAAATACCAATAAAAGTAATAATATGACGGTAAGCTGTAAACAATTATTGAATTGCCTGCTTCGTAATAATAGCCCCAATGATACCAATAGGGATACTGATACCAATACACGTAAGGAAACCAAGCCGGATACCCATACCAAAATGGGTAAGGGTAATAATTGTACACAACTATGGTTTCTGGTGAGGCTGTTTGTTTTTCCTTTACTTCTTTTTCTGGCGCAATAGCATCAGGATACATAGGATCATAATTTACTTCCTCCTCTGCTTCCGATTTGAAGCCCTTGGAAACCTCTTCAAATTCCTTTAAAGCCATTGGGTCTTCTTCCAAACCTTTGCGCCACGCCTCTGTTTCTTGTGCTTGTCGCTCTAATTGAACCTCGCGCATAGAGTCAGCCTTGGCTAATAATTTGGCGGCATCTTGACGATAGTAATCCCCAACCAAAACCACTAAGTCGATATGATCAATCATGATTTGCAAGACCTCAGGGTATTTTAAAAGTAATTGTATGTTAGCCTTGGTATTGGGTTCATACCTGCTTAACAGTTGTTCAATAGATTCATTCACTTGTTTTTCGATTTCGCTCATTTGTGCTAGCGTACGATAACGGCTAACACCATAATCCACCGCAATGGGGTGCACTTCTTGCGGGTAATCTTGTAAAAGAGATTCAATCTCCTTTTTGCTTTTTTGGCCTCCCTCAACCAACTTATTGATAAGCCCGGGGTAGCGAGACAGCTCCCAATATTTTTTCTGTTCGTCTTCAGGCAAATACTGTACTAATTGATGAAATGCCTCTTTAGACTTTGTTTGTAAAGTGCCTAATCGCACCAGTAGCTCAGGGTGTAGACTAGTTTCTAAAATGGCATTTCTGATATTATCAGGGTAAAGCGCAAGTGCTTCAATTACCTCTTGGTTATCGGTTTCATTAGCGATCACCTTACTTTCTTGCGCATAAGCAAACGCGCTACATGACAACAGTAAGAGCAATAAATATTTGGATAAGGGTGTCATGGCAGTAAAATTTTGGGGTTGAATATTTTAAAATGAACTATCCATTCAACCCATAATCACTCCTTACTTTCGATGTGACGTTGGGGCTGAATGTGTTTTTTTGTGCTGCCTTATTTTCTCTTTGAGGCTTTCCAGATAATTCATCATTTCATTCTCTGAAACAAATTTTGACGAAGACCCTTTTAGGGTTGTAGGGTCTTCGTCCAAATAAACGTAAATCTCAGGATAGTCTGTTTCAATAAGTCTTAGCGTATTTGCTATCTCTTGTTTTACATTCATAGTCTACAGAAATACTTTATTTTCAAGTTTATCTAATCGTTCTTTGAGATGTTCCATTTCATCATGAGCATCCATCAATAAACGGTCTTTTAATTTTTGCATGGCTTTTTGAGTGCGTTCTACCATTTCATCGCGCACCTCTTTAGATTTCTCTTCTATTTCATGCATAAACTCAAGGCCATAACTTTTCATTTTTTTGGCTTTAAGCTGTAGTTCATCAACTATTCGTTGAGAATGAGCTTCAACACTCCTTTTTAAGGCCAGAATATCATCTATAAAATCTTCAATTATTTGTCGACCTTGCGCTATGGTAGGCTTGGTTTTGTTAGCAATTTGCTTGGCCATATCGTCAATTTTGTTTTTTAAATCAACCCTTGCCTTTTCAGGTTTTGCCATTATCTCATCAAAGAATTCATTGATTTCATCTTTGCTCATTTCAAGCTTATCCTTAAGGAGATTAATCAATTCATGACGTTTTTTTTCAAACTCAACTTTAGTTTGCTCAGACTTTTGTCTTAAGTCATATACAATTTTCTCGCCCTCGGCAATAGTAAGCTTATTGTACTTTACTAGTTTATCGATGAGCTCTTCACCTTTTTGTGCTGCAATGGCCACACTGCCTACACTTAGGTAAAAAATGTCTCGGATTAGGTGTTTATCTTCCATGATTTTTTGCTTTCGGATTGGCATTTAAGTTACCTATTAACTAATAAAACACCTATGACTAAAATCAGCTCAAATGATGAGCAGAATCAATTTGACAGTAGAATAAACTGCAGATTGGCTGACATATACTGATTGAAAATTTTTAATCGAATTTATCATTATACAAGCAAGTCAAGTATTTTGAATCAATTAAATAAAAAACCCCTTCCAAAGTAAAATAAGGTTACTAAAGAAGAGGATTTTGGTACATTATCAGGTTTTACCGTGCCTATTATTTTACCTCAAAATTAAATACATACTCTGCAGATACTCCTTCTGTTCGGCCATTATTTGAATCGGCCTCAAAATGAAATTTGAGCATCAATTGAGTTTGCGTTAACGTCATTATTTGCATTTCGATTCCATCGTTTCTGATAACTTTAGTAAAATTATAGGAGTCATCAGAATTTTTCAAAAATTCCCAGGTACCTGATGCTGGCCACAAATCGTCATCGGGGCTACCAATTGTTGTGAAAGTTTTGTCAGATTTAATGACAACTTCAAATCCTTCAAACATGCTACTTACATCATAATCATCTAACGTAACTGCTGCTGCATCACCACTAATCACCCAGTTGTCAGTTATTTTATTGGTTTCAATCTCTAAAGCTGATGGATCGTCATCATCTTTACAAGCGATTAAGTTAGTGGTCAATATTAGTACCACTGCACTAATCATATAAGCTATCTTTTTCATTTCCTTATGGGTTTAAATTGTTGAATACTATATTATTTTTTGTTTGATTTTATTTTTTAACTACTTGCCAATTAACCTTATCGTCTGAAGTAAGCATTTCTAGGACATAGACCCCGGACGGGAATTCGGTCATATCTATGATTATAGATTCGCCCTGAATTTGCCATTCTAAACTTGATTTTATTAGTTTACTACCAGTAGTAATAAGTCTGAAAGCATAATTGTCTGAGCCAATATTGATAGGTGCTATTTTTACAAAGTCAGTAATTGGGTTGGGATAAAGAATCATTTTATTCCAATCATTTTCAATTCCCACACAAACATCCACATCAATATCCTGCATCAGCACGTCAGTGCATCCTTGAGCATTGGCAACTGCGAGGGTAACTGTATATGTACCAATGGTATTATAAACATGTGAAGGATGTTGGCTGTCAGAGAAAGCACCATCTCCAAAAGTCCATAAAGCCGAAGCGACATCATCACCTACCGACATAAAGCTAATAGCACTTTGGTAGCAGACGGCATCAGCTGGCAATACCCACTCAGCTTCAATGTCTGACACCTCCACTTCTGCTTCTGCTATATCTTTACAGCCATGGTCAGAAATTGATGTGAGCGTAACTTGATAAACCCCAGCCTCTTTATAGGAATGCTCGGTGGTTTTCTGATGGGATTGATCACCATCGCCAAAGTCCCATTCCCATGAAGTGGCTCCACTTGTTGTAGCTACAAATGTGGTGGGCACATCGGCACAGACTATTGATTGCGGTATTTGCCAAGAGCTAGAGATGCCTTTCACCTCTATTTCATGAGTTAGCTCATCCATACAGCCATTGCCTGACTCCACTACTAATGTGACGGCATATAATCCTTCTTCCGAAAATATATGACTAGGATTTTCTTCAAAAGAAGATTGTCCATCGTCAAAATTCCAATACCAACTTGTGGCTCCAGTTACATTTGAATTGAAATTGGCGACAGTATTGGCACAGTATGTACTTTCTGAAATTGACCATTGAGCGGTGACTCCGCTTACTTGTATAACCTCAGTTAATTCTGCACTACAACCCTGCTCACCGGTAACCTGTAGGCGCAAATTATAAGTGCCCTCATTGGTGTAGAGATGCGAAGGGTTTTGATTACCAGAAGTATGTCCATCTCCAAAATCCCAATTCCATGCCATTACATTGTCGGCAGAAGCAAGGAATGAATTCATTACATCCGGACAAAGAATACTTTCAGGAATCACCCAACTTGCTTCATAGTCCATCACATCAATTACCTGTGCCGACTGGTTAGTACAGCCGTTGGCAGAGGTAACTAACAACTTGACTAAGTAACTACCTGGACTACTATAAGTATGTTGAGGGTTTTGTTGAGTAGAAGTATTGCCATCATCAAAATCCCACTGGTAAACCACTGCATTATCAGTACTCGTCACAAAAGATAAGTTGGCATTGGTACATAACTGATTTTCTACAACTTCCCAAGATGAGGTAATATCGGTGACTGAAATACTACCCGTTAGTAAAGTTTCGCAGCCCTGTGCAGATGTTGCCATAAGGCGAACTTCATATTGCCCAGCATGCGAATAAGTATGAATTGGGTTTTGTATGGATGAAGAAGTGCCATCACCAAAAGTCCAGTACCAAACTACAGGTTGGATACCCGCAATTAGAGAAGCCGAAAAATTGATTGATGAAGCTGTACAAACAGGATTTTCTGGAATATTCCAATCAATGGTAATACCCTTTACTTCCAATTGCTGTTCAAAGACATCTGTGCATCCCTCCTCAGAAGTTACTAACAATGTAACCTGATAATAACCTGCGGCAGCAAATTGATGAAAGGGATTCTGAAGAACTGATGTTTTTCCATCGCCAAATGACCAAAGCCATTTTACTGCTCCCAAAGTATTATCAGCAAAGGCTAAGGATTCCCCTACACATTGCCCTGATTCAGGCAAGATTGCCACAGCTTCAATACTTGACTTAAATGCAACTTCAATTTCGTCATAGGTGGCACCAAAACCATTGTTGACCCAAACAGAATATTTGCCTGATTCTGTAATGATTATAGTTTTGGTAGTAGCTCCAGTTGACCATTTGTATATCGCCCCTGGATTTCCAGCATCTAAAGTAAGTTCAGTGAATCCGCAATAGTCACCATCATAACCAAGATTAACTACAGGTTTAAGATTTTCATTGCAACTTTTACCTGGTGAAGCATAAATTGGTATTCCTTCATAATTCGCTATAAAAGTTGTTGCATTGCTCCAGTTTGCAGGGTCACTATTGTCTGCAAAAGGATTACATAACTCCATAGATCCGCCTAAACCAGCGGCATTTTCTGGCCACGGAGCACCAACCGTATAGGTTAATGAATCAATAACCAACCCTGAATGTCTGTTCGTATTCACAATTTCAAGGTATTCCGGATCATCGTTACTCAAATTAGCACCTCGCCATTGGTGTGCATGCACACCAAAGAAATTATAAAAAGCAGAAGAGTCTTTGGCTATTACCCAGTACTCTCCCGGTTGCAAAGTGTATTCGGGCAAATCGTGACTTGTAATACCGCCTCTAATCCTTAAGCCTCCTATAGGCATGGGCTCAGTAGTGGCATTATAAAGCTCAATAAACTCAAGATAATCACGCATTTCTACCGGTGGCTCATCATACATAATTTCGGTAATGACTAAACCTGATGTCAATGGGTTATAGATAATTTCAAGTGTATCGCTACCAGAAATGTTACCAGCAGTATCGTATAAATCTGAAACTATCAAATCGTAAAACTTACCTATTTCCAAGGGAGGGTTAAGATAAAGTGTAACCTGATCAAGATCCGCATCCCTCACGGCTGAGGTTACCATTACTTCATTATTTATAAATTGATAATGCTCGATATTCTCAGCAGAAGAATCCATAGGCTCACTAAAAGTGACTTGTAACGTATTGACATCTATAACTTTTGAATTAATTGTTAAGGGAGGAAAAGAATCAATGTCAGATTCAAATACTGTTAAATCATCAATTAATAACTTGGCCGATGGCGATGGCCCACCTCCTTCTTCTTCTACATGTTCATCTTCATTTGGGTGTCTACCTGACCCTCCTCCGGTACGACCTGTAAGTTGCAAAACCACATTTTGCTGATTGGCAGCTGCAGGATGCAGCGCATAAACAAAACGCTGATAAGGGGTTCTTTCATTTGGTAAACCTCTATGAGCACCCTCTACACTTACCTCTGGAAAAAAAGTGGCTCCACTATCGATAGAAACCGCTACCATAAGCCTAGAGTACCTTGAGCCTCCTAGGTTATCATCAGAAGCATACCAAAACTCAACGGCCACATTAGATTTGCCTGTTAAATCAAGATATAATTTTGCCAAATTTCTAAACTCTTCCTCTTGAGGTACCATGGCAAGTGCTCCTATTCCAGCATACACATATCCTAACTCTTGAAACATGGTATCTGGTGCTACTACGTTACCCAGCCATTGGGGAAGGAATTCAACATCCTTCCCCATAGTAAAACTATCTTCAAATGTCTGGGTATACGGCAAACTGCTCACTTGTGCATTTGTCTTGCCTGGTGCAAAGACCAGCACAAGTAAAGCAAGTATCAGAACTAACCGTTTCATGATAGTTTTATTTAAAAATGACTACTTATTGGATAAGTATTTTTCTACTTACGTTGGTGTTGCCAATTCGCATTTTAACTACATACAAACCTGATTTCAAGTTCTGAACTGTTATTTGCTTATTAGTTTGGCCATCGGCACGTGAGTCGAAATTGTACACCAAGACTCCACTTTGATTGTAGATTTTAATATCTACAGCATCGTCAGCGTATTTGCTTAAAGCAATTTGAAAAGCACCATTATTTGGATTTGGATATAGCGATACTTCTCCTGATAAATCCGCATCAAGACCAACGCAAACATCCACTTCCAAAATTGCTTCAATTTCATCTTCGCAACCATGGGCATTTACTACAGTAAGCGATACATTATGTGGGCCTACTTCAGTAAATGTGTGGCTGAAATCATGCTCTGATGAGGTTACACCGTTGCCAAAATTCCACATGGAAGATACCGCCTCTTGATTTGTAGATCTGAAATTGACCATATTTTGATAGCAAACTGCTTCGGGCAATTCCCAGGTGGCATCAATATCTGAGACATCAATATCTGCTGTTATTATATCTTTACAACCATATTGAGAGGTAGTTTGTAGTGTAACGGTATACCTACCTTGCTCTGTAAATTTATGTGACACATTTTGATTATGTGAAGTATGACCGTCACCAAAATCCCAAGCCCAATCAGTGCCTACAGCAGCATTAAAGTTATAGGCTACATTCGCGCAAAGCGGATCAGTTGGTACATTAAATTCACTTGTGATATCGGCTACAGTTACTTCATCCACAATTTCATCTATACAACCATTTTGAGAAGTAACTTGTAATCTAATAGTATAAGTGCCTGCCTCAGCAAATGAATAACTTGGGTTTTCGTTGTTGGAAGTATTGCCATCACCAAAATCCCAATGCCATTGATGAGCATTAGTTGCATTAGCCCTAAACTCATTTTCAACATTAGCGCACAACACTTGATTAGGAATAGTCCAGTTGGCGGTGATTCCACCCACTATAAATTCTTGTTCAATTTCATCTGTACAACCAAATTGAGAAGTGACCCTTAAGCGAACGGTGTAAGTACCACCATTGGCAAAAGCATGTTCGGCATTTTCTAAGTTTGCTGTATTGCCATCGCCAAAATCCCAATGCCATTCGGCTGCATTTTGCACATTGGCTTGGAACATATTCGCTTCATTTACACAGAGCTCATTTTGTGGTATGTTCCAATTAGCAGTGATATCAGTAACTACAACTTCATCTGTAATTTCATCCATACAGCCTTCAGGAGAGGTAACTTGTAAGCGAACGGTATAAGTACCGACATTGGCATAAGCGTGTTCAGGGTCTTCCTGATCAGAAATATTACCATCACCAAAATCCCAAAGCCACTCGTAAGCATTTTCTACTTCTGCTTGAAAGTAATTAGGCTCATTGGCGCAAAGCTCAGATTGAGGTATTTCCCAATTGGCGGTTATTTTGGTTATGTGTATTTGACCAGTAAGTGTATTTTGGCAACCCAACTCTGAAGTCACTAACAAAATGATATCGTAAAATCCAGTTTCAGCATAAGTATGACTTGGATTTTGTAGGGTTGATGTTTCCCCATCTCCAAAATCCCAGAGCCATTCTACAGCATCTACATCGGTAGAGGTACCACTTGTAAACTCGATTGTTTCGCCTAGGCAAACAGGGGTTTCTGGTAAGTTCCAAGTTGGCTCTACACCAGATACTACCAACACACCTTCGTATAAATCGGTACATCCTGTAGCCGCAGTTACCAATAAGGTTACCTCGTAATCACCAGCAGAAGTATAAGTGTGAGTTGGGTTTTGCAAAGTAGCGCTACTACCATCACCAAATGACCATAACCAACTTACTGCGTCATTGGTGTTATCAGTAAATGAAAGTGACTCATTACTACATTGTGGTGATTCGGGAATTTGAACATCAGCCACTAATGCGGGGTAGAAATTGATTTCTACCATATCAGTAGCCGCACCGTACCCGTTGTTAACCACAACACTATAAGTGCCTGATGCTGATACCACAATCTCATTGGTAGTCTCACCTGTTGACCAAAGGATTAGTGCACCTTCATTTCCTGCATTTAAATTTGTAGAGGTTATACCGCAATAATCTGTGTCATCTCCCAGATCTACCACGGGGTTTAAGTCGCTGTTACAACCTTGACCAGGCGTTGCATATATGGTAAAACCATTGCTTGTACCCGCCTGTAGTTCACTAGCCAGCCAATTTTCTCCCAAAGCGTTGTCGTCAAATTTATTGCAGATTTCTATAGACTTACCTGTGCCGGCAGCTGTAGTAGGCCATGGCTCGGTAATTTGGTACATAACCGAGTCTAGCAAAAAGCCAGCGTGATGGTCTGCCGGTAATAACTCGATAAATTCATTGCCAGTATTTTCTAAATTAGAGGCCGTCCATTCATAGTTGGCATCAAAACCAAAAGTGGCTTTAAAAGCTGCAAGGTTTTTTGTTAAGATATAGTACTCGCCAGGTTGTAATGTATATGCAGGTAATGGGCCACTAAAAATAGCCTCTTTAATTTGTATGCCCCCTAATGCCAATGGCGTTGTGGTAGCGTTGTATAATTCAATGAATTCCAAATTGTCATTCATTTCTACCGGAGGCTCATCATAGAAAATTTCGGAAATTACCAGGCCAGAAATAGTTGCATTGTAAATGAGCTCAAACTCTTGGGGAAGCATTACATTCCCATTTAAATCTTCAACATTTTGAACGGTTAAAGCATATGTTACGCCATTTTCGAGAGGTTCTGTTAAATAAATGTAAACTGTGTCTTGCGTAGGAGTTCGTTCAATAGAAGAAAAATTTACGGCTGGAGAAAAAATGTAGTTAGCTGTCAATTCAGCTGTTTCGCTGACTGGCTCACTGAATATTACACGCAAAGTATCGGGAGTAATTACTTTTGGTTCAACAGCAACTGGAGGAAAAATATCAGCATCACTTGATTTAAATTCGACATCGTCAATGACAAGCTGAGCGACTGGTTCTTTTTTAATGCCTCCTTTTATTATAAACCTAAATTTAGCATTAGGTTGGTTTGCCGCGATGGCATTGAAGGCATAACTATACATACTGTAGGGTGTATCCTCATTTGGAAAAGAGGTATTGTCACCAATTTGTACTTGTGGCGACCATGTTACACCACCATCGCCAGAAACAGAAACATAAAGCCGCACCGACTTCTCTCCTCCGGTATCTTTGGAAGCAGCCCAAAATTCTACATAAGGATAGTCTATCCCTGTTAAATCTAAATTGGCATCAACATAAAGAATAAATTCTTCGCCAGGAGGTGTAATTCCCAAGGCGGCTGAACCTGATCTGAAATATTCTGTTTCTTGGTAAATGGTATCACCCATCACAAAACTTCCAAACCAATTGGGAAGAAACTCAACATTGGTTCCTTGACTAAACGATCCTTCAAATCCCTCACTGTGGGGATAGCTGGATATCTGACCAAAGGTCAGTCCAGTGGAAAGCACAAATATGGCATTATACAAAAGCCATCGATAAAGATTTTTCATTGCCGTAACTGTTTAGTTCATAACTAATTTTGTCCGAGCAATTTAGAAAGGTTAGAAAGGAGACTCAATGAGTGCTATTAGCGAGCATAATGATCTTGATTAGCGTGAGGGAAAATACAAATCAATGACGTTCAGAATGCATTCATTATTTTAAGCTTAAATGAAGAGTAAGCCATTTTTTGAGTTGAGTGTGCTTAATCATTATATTGACAGTGGTCATTGATACCTATATCAAAACACATTGACTAATTGGGTAAAGCAATAAGTAGGATGGGTAAAGCAATGAAAACACAGAGATTTGAACGTAAGGGATATTCAGACTTTGGAGGTACTTAACACGCATAAAAAATTATTATGATGACATCGATAAGCACATGACTTTAGTGGACAGCTTGCTTTAGATATAGAATGAATACAGCATTAATATTTATAAATGAACACTGAGTACGGGGATATCTAAATGGTTGACGACACTTTCAGTGACATAACCTTTCTTGCCGTGTGTTACCAAGGCAATTATACTACCGTATTTTTTGGTAAACTGAGCAAGGCCCTCTTCAAAATCATAGCAATTATACACCCATGAGCCTTCAATAGAATTGCCGCCTGCTGCGATAAATTTTTTCATCCATAAGTCAGTTAATTTTGTTTCAGTAAAATTTGCAGGTGTATTGATAAATAACAGATGGATTTTCACTTGTAACATTTCGGCTATTTTCAATATCCTTTTAAATGCATTAAATGAATCCTCTTCAAAATCAGAGGCAAATACGATATCGCCCAATTGCGTTACGGCCTTCTTTACAACCATCACTGGCACAGTAGAATTTCTTACCACTTTCTGCGCGTTCGATCCAATAAGCCATTCTGCTAAACCGCTGGTTCCATGAGACCCCATGACCACAAAATCACAACCGAAACTTTCAATATGCTTTATAATGTATTTATAATTAGCATTATATTGAATGAATTTTTTCGCATCCAAACCTGCCTTTTCGGCCTTTGTCAAAAGCATATCCAGTTTATTGTTTGCTTTTTTTACCTTTAAGGTTATGTCAGGGTACATTTTCTTTTGGTCAGATTCGACCAAATTTATCCAGTCAACCGGAATGTCCATTAAATGAATAAAATGAATTTCTGCACCACTTTTTTTAGCGAGCATAATGGCCGTATCTGTTGCTATGTCAGCAAATTCTGAAAAATCCGTTGGTACCAATATTTTTTTCATGACTGTATACTTAAGATCATTATTAACTAACTAAATATTTTATGATGACCATTAAATATAATAAGGTGAATGGTCATCGAACCAGAAGTATTACCCAGATGTTTTTGACCATGGTTTTAGTAAAATATATCTGCCTTAACTTCCTACCATGGTCATGATTAAACTTGGATTAAAAATCTTTTTGAGCATTTCAATACTTTCATGACTTATTTTATCTTCGGTAGGTCAAGGTGCCAAAGAGATCTTTATTTTCACCTTAATCATCAATGCTTACCTGAATTCAATTTTATTCTATAACCTTAATTTAATATTTCATAGATTCCAACTTGGATTGAATCTCCAAGGTGCTTTTAATATCCTCTCGCTCCCCATTAAAAAATAAGTCTCCTGCTTTGGTAACTATGATGTGTTGTAAGTCAGCACTATTTTTATCGTAAACATCAGCTTTTATGAAAGAAAGAATAAAAGCCAATTTTGATAACTTCCACGCATGTACCAACTCGCCAGCGAGATCAATGTAATAAGCTTTGAAATGCCAACTCAAGTCCAATCCTGCAAATGAACAGGTAAGTTGTGCCCTTTCGATGGCTTTCTCTAGTTGTAGCTCATCAGTGATTCCCAGTTGGCACAAGTCATCAGATTCAAAAATAAGATAACTGTCTTTCACCCTATTGATAAATTGATCAATTGAGTTGCTATTTGTGCCAAATTCATTCTTTAAAACTAAGTTCATGGCTTTATTCTTACAGTTAATAAATTATCATGCGCTTAATAGCTTCTTGACTTTTTCGTTTTCCAAAATCTCCTGGGTCACTGAAAAAACATCCTTCTTCAATACTCTAAATGATTTTAAAAAATCAGCCATCCGTACTTCAAGCTTGGCATGATCTGTTTGAAAATCATTGGCATTTAATTCCTTATCTGTTGTCATAAAGGATTTGATTTTGCCCATGTAGTCGATAATTGATTCCGTAATATCAACCCGTTCCTGGGTAGTTTTACTTAACCTCTCGGCCAGTTTTTGCATATCAGACAATGTTTTATCGTGTAGTAGATAAATAAAGTATTTATTGATTAGGGAGCTAAGGAACTGAAGCTCATCACGATAAAAATCAAAATCCGATTTCCAATGCTCACTCAATACATAGTATTCAGATAGCACCTCATTCTCTTTTTTTCTCTTTGAAGATGACATAGTATTTATGTTTAAGGTTTTTAGAAACTACCATCAAAACCATCAACTCACAAGGCAAAAATCGGTCGAATTAAAGCTCAATCATATGTTTCCAATCAACGTGACCATTGATATTCATCATTAGTTTTAGATCAATTACGTCTGTTTAACTTGATTTACGTTACGCAAATCAGCAGATTTCAGAAGTACCTGTAATATCAAAATGATGTTAAAAAAGAGTGAAAACAAGAATGTGTTAAGAAGTGAATGAGCTAACTTATCTTATTATAATTCTCCTTATAATGTTCTAATTTTTGCTTAAGCAATTCGAGATAATCCTTCAGATCATTTGAAGTTACAGTATTGGCTAATGACCCCTTCAAAGCTATTGGGTCTTCATCCAGGTAGGCATATAGCTCCGGAAATTCTGTTTCGATCTTAAGAAGCAACTTTTGAATGTCCTGAACCAGGCACATTTACCTATTATTTATGCTCCAAATCTTCTACACGGTGTTCCAGATTGTCAACCCTGTCTTCAGAGGCTATATTTAATTTACTGCGCAATATGTCTATTGCATGAGTACTGCGCTGGCGTATCTCCTCCCTAATTTCACCCACCTTTTCTTCCATTTCGACAACAAAATCCTTTGTATTGTATTTGAATTCTTCGGTCTTATTTTGAAAGTTTTCAATAGTATCTTTAGACCTGGCTTTAATGAACTCTTCTAATTCATGAATTTCATCAACAAAACCTTCAATTACTTGCCTGCCTTCCTCTATCGTAAGATTTGTTGTTTTTGATAACTGTTTTGCCAAATCGTCAATTTTGGTTTTTAGGTTGTTCTTAGCTTCACGTGGCTTATCCATGATATGGTCAAAAAATTCCTGTAATTCCTTTTTGGTCATGTCCACTTTTTCACTAAGAGCCGAGACCATTTCATCCCGTTTCTCCTTGAGGTCTTCACTGGCTTCTTGTGCTTTTCTTTGATAACCTTCCACAATCTTTTTGCCTTCCTTAATAGAAAGTTTATTGTTTTTAACAAATCTATCTATCAACTCTTCCGTTTTATTTATGCCCATTGCTGCTGAGCCAACTCCGAGATAAAATATGTCGCGAATAATGTGTCTGTCTTCCATGGCTTTTCTTTTTTAATTGATGATAAAATTAACGTGTCGGCATTTGGTTTCTGATGATGGGGATCAAATGACACATTGATTTCAATCAACAGGGTTATTTCCCGATATCCTTTTTGGTACCCAACAACACAGCGATAGGCTTCATTTCCTCTATCTGATCAGCAATCAATTTCAAAATAGCGACAAAAGGCAGGAATAATATCATACCCATAGCTCCCCAAACAATGCCCCCTGCTACTATAACCACAAGTGTTATAAGTGCATTGATCTTCAGTTTTTGGCTAACTGCGAGAGGAAAAATAATGTTGGCCTCCAATATTTGAACGACAACAAATACAATCAACACCCCTATCGGATAAAATACGGAATCATATTTAATCCAAGACACTGCCATTGGAAGTATGGCACCAATGGTGATGCCTACATAAGGAATGAATGTAAGTATAGAGGCCACAAAACCGAAAAATATTGGATTGGGTACTCCCAAAATAAACAGGCCAACGCTATTGAGTATACCAACCACGAGGTAAACAACACCCATACCTTTTATAAAATTGTAATAAGTGATGATAACATCTGGCATCACTTTACTAATGTATTTTTCTGAATCTGAAGGAAAAATAAGATATAGAAAAGCTACCAGTACCTCCCGATAAAACAATATAAGCGCAGAAAAAACCGGTATAATGATAAAAAGTACTAATAAGATGGATGACCGGTAGATTGCAATCGGTATTTCTGGAAGCACATGGGCAGAAATGTAACTTATAAAACTACCAAGAAGCCCCACCTCAGGGTCGATGAATGCTTTGGTCCATGAAGTTGCAATACGCCCATCCAATTGCTGTATAAGTGCTTCCAGTTTATGGGAAAGTTCGGGCCACTCATGCATAAACTGGACAAATTGGTAACTTAGCAAAACTACCACGGATAAAGAAATCATTAAGAACACAGCCAGACCGATAAAAATCGCCCAAAGCCTTGGTACTTTGTGACGCTCCAACCAGCGGCAGAAAGGGTATAATACAAAACTAATGAGCAGGCCTATACTTAATGGAATAAAAAGTGATTGACCCAAATAAAGGATGACTACAATAAAAAAGAGATATTGCAGCATCACCAATGGCTTATTACGATCACTTTTCTCAAACAGGCTCATCTCTCATCAAGCTTTAGCAGACTTTCCCCATAGAGGCTTCAGATCATCTGGCATAATGGCCAAAATATCCTGAACCTCTCCTTCACTTACATGTCTTCTAATTACTTTAAGTACTGCCCGAATGGCATTTTCCCCATCCTTGGAAGTGGTTATGTCATGATGGCCGCTAGGAAAATCTTCATGTACTACTTCACGTATGAAGTCGCCAATGTGCTTAATACGACTTGGTTTCTGCTGATATTTCCAACCATCTACATATAGAGCTTTCAATAGCATGGGCAATTGAGCCATCATCTGAAAAGATTCTTGAATAGTAAGCCTTGATCTTAATGTGTGCAATACTGCCCTTAGCATTCTTTCTGCAAGGTGGTGATCATCAGGAAAGCCCAGCTCTTCTGCTACTTCTTTAATTATTATTTGGGCCTTTTCAATATATAGTTTGTACTTCATGGCTGTAATATTAAATTATATGCCATCAATTTAGGAGATGATAGATTAAATCGCATTGACCTACATCAGAGCTTGGAATGAGTGTTGTCAGGGTTAATAAAAACTACAGCAACAATTAAGGCATGGTATTAAAAATATAGTCCCAAAGACGTGTTGAAACACCAAAAGCCTTCGTTTCAGGATATTTATAGTGGTGGAGTGCATGATGCTTCCATAGCTTTTTCAATGGCGGAAAATTAGGGTGTTTATATCTATGCTGTGCATAATGTAAGATGATATAGGCCATATAGCCAGTTAAAAACCCGGGGAAAAAAGCGTTAGCATACTTACCAGCCACCAGCCAAAATATTGAATAGAAAAGTGAAATTAAGAGTAATGCAGGAAGTGGTGGCATGGCCAGCCTTTCTTCATCTTTCGGGTGCTGATGATGGATGCCATGACCCAGGTGTTGGATTTTTAAGAACCACTTATTACTGGTTTGATAATGATAGCCTGACCTGTGTACCCAATATTCTGCCAATGTCCAGGTTATAATCCCCGCAAAAAAGAGTATTAGCACAGTAGATATGGACAAGCCAAAGCTTGTAATCGCATAAAACAAAAAAACAACTACAATACAAGCGTGCATAAGGACAGGAATCCAAAGTGAGGTTCTGGTAATTTTTTCGAGTAAACCACTTTTGAACAGACGGCCATTCTCTTCCTTATGAGGCCTTAAATGTTCTGGTATTTGAGAATACAGGTCCATCATCTTTAAAATTTAGTTACTCAATCTAAAGTAAGTAACCACTTATCAGGAAAGTATGATATAGATCAACGGCTCAAGTGATTTTAAATTTACTTAAGGTTTTTGTAGTTGGCTAACTATCATTTTCATAGAACCCCAATTTTCTTTTTGATGCATTCAATTCGATTTGAAGTTGGTCTATTCGCTGAAGCAGGTTCATAACAACATCTATCCCTTGAAGATTCAGCTCAAGTTCATGGTGAAGTCGTATTATTTTTTCAAGATTTGTCAAATTTTCTTGATGAATACATTCATTCTGATCAAATGTTAAGATTTCAATAAGCCCAATTTCGTTTAGGTCATTAAAAAACGACATCTCCACATGATAGCACTTACTTAACTTTATAAGTGGGATATATTTTTCTTTATTCATGATGGTCTGAGTTTAGCCAGTTCCTTAAAGAGTTTCTTTTCATGATCAGTAAGGCCTGAAGGAATTTTTACATGATAGGTAATGTACAGGTCTCCATATTTTCCCTCCTTTTTATAGACCGGAAACCCTTTACCTTTTAGTTTCACCTTTGTATTGCTTTGTGTTTCAGGTTTCACTGTAAGCTTTACTTGTCCATCAAAAGTATCAATGATCATGTCACCACCAAGCACTGCCGTGTACAGAGGAAGTTCAACGGTAGTTAACAGGTTGTCATTATCCCTCATAAATTTGGTGTCATTTTTAATTATAAACCTGATAAGCAAATCGCCTTTAGGGCCTCCATTGATACCTTCACCACCGTACCCCTTGATTTTTATTACCTGTTCATTTTTAACCCCTGCAGGAATTGTTAGCCGAATATTCTTTCCGTTGACATTCAATGTTTGCTTATGGGTTTTATATACATCCTTTAAATTTAGATGCATTTCTGCATTGTAGTCCTGCCCCCTAAATTGAACGGCACTTCGGGTTCTGCCGCTGGTAGCCCCGCCACCAAACATGGATTCAAAGAACTCAGAAAAGTCACCTCCCGAAAATCCACCACCAAAACCTTGCGACCCACCACCCGGTGCCCTTTGATATCGCTGTTGTTGTTTTTTGGCCTTTTCAAACTCTTCAGCATGTTTCCAATCTTTTCCATAACTATCGTATTTTTTTCGATTTTCAGGATGGCTGAGTACTTCGTTGGCCTCATTCACTTCTTTGAATTTTAGTTCGGCTTCTTTGTCATTGGGGTTTACATCAGGGTGATATTTTCTTGCCAACTTGCGATAGGCCTTTTTAATTTCATCAGCTGAAGCATTTTTATGAATTCCCAATACCTTATAATAATCAATGTAGTCCATTTGGTGTAGTGAAATAATGTGTGTAATTCACATCCATAAAATTGACACTCAATTACTGAAATAAGAATGATGCACATCAACAAAAAATGTGATACGCTGCATAGAATTGGACAATGAATTATTGTGAAGCTGAATAATGCCCCAGCCATTTGAGTTAGACTAAATTGGTTCAATTTAAGTCTGTTTACTGCATCAAAGGACTGACAATAGGATATAAAATTATGGGTGATGTTTTATCAATCAGCCTTTAGTGATATTCAAAACAAAATCACCCTTGCATCAGCTACTACAACTTCTTTCTCAGAAGCAAAAACCGGGTTTAAATCGAGTGAAGTAATCTCAGGAAAGTCGCTAACTATATGTGATATTTTCATTAGCAATTGTACAATGGCCTCTTTGTTTACCGCAGGCTGAGAGCGATACCCGTCCAGTAATTTCACTCCTTTTATTGATTCTATCAATTGTTTAGCTTTCATTTTTGTCAAAGGTACCATGGCAAAAGACACATCTCCCATCACTTCCACATAAGTCCCCCCTAAACCAAACATAATTGCATGGCCGAAGCCTCGATGGAGTTTTGCACCTATGATTAATTCTATGCCTTTGATTACCATCGTTTGTAATAACACGCCCTTAAATCTCCTGGCCTCAACCAAACCTGAAAGTTGTTTGTAAGCCCCTATCAAATCTTTTTCATTGGTAATGTTTACAATAACTCCTCCTATATCATATTTATGAATCACCCCTTTTGCCACAATTTTGGCCACCAAAGGAAAGCCCAATTTCCCGGCATACTTTATACAATCTTCCAGGCTATCCGCCAAATGATGATCGGCTACATGTAGTCCACATTCTTTCAGTAACTTATAACTTTGGACTTCATCCAAATAGCCTTGCCCATCGGATATTGACTCATCAAGCAATTTTTTGATATGATTGTACTTTCGTTCGCTTAACTTATAAGATTCAGGTGAATCTGTTATTTTCAGATAATCACTATATCGAACATAATTTGCAAGTGCCTCAATTGCTTGTTCCGGAAACTCATAATTAGGCAAATCATACTGATCAAACAGACTATCTACTACCGGATCTTTTACAGCAGGAAATACGGCTGCAAGTGTGATGTCATACTTTCTCGCAGTTTTTATTGATGACTCTAAAGATTCAAGTATCTCATCCCTTTTTGTCATAAATTGAGGTGTGCATATTATTAACAGCATGTCAAATGCCTTTGATTGCAATAATTCGTTGCAAGCATCTTTATATCTTGTAGCATCAGCATCTCCCAATATGTCAATAGGGTTATTGACTGAAGCTGCGGGAGGAAGATTTTTCTTTAATTTCAGCTGTACTTCGTTGGTCAATTTTGCTGGAACCAATTTATGGTTTTCTGTTGCGTCCATTGCCATTATCCCTAATCCTCCGGCATTGGTAATCACCATTAACCTTTTGCCTTTTGGCACCGGTTGATTGGCCATCACCATGGCAGTAGTAAATAGTTCTTGTATCGTATTTACCCTGATAGCGTGACAATCTTCCAGAAAAAAAGAGGTCATTCCATCCGCAACCGCAAGAGCACCGGTGTGTGATAATGCGGCCATTTTACCGCTTTCTGATCGGCCTGATTTGAGTAGAATTACTGGCTTTTTATTGGATAAATTATTCCTTTTTAAAATCTCCTTAAAGCGTATACCATCAGCAAAACTTTCCACATACAACAGTATTGCTCTTGTTTTCGGATCGTCAAACAAATATTCAATCAGGTCATTTTCATCTACAACAGACTTATTACCAATGGTGATGAATTTACTAAACCCGATATCGTGTTTTTCGGCAAATTCCAAAGCATGAATGCCAATGGCCCCACTTTGTGAAATAAAGGCCAGATTACCTTTTCTGGGTATTGCCCTTGCAAAAGTCGCATTTAGGTTGACATTGCTATCGGTATTGACCACACCAAGACAGTTAGGCCCTATCACCAATAGGTCATGTGCCCCTACTATGTTTATCAATTTATCTTCAAGCAACTGGCCACTGGTAGTGCCTGTTTCTTTAAAGCCGGCTGAGATAATTACTATTGTGCTGACATGTTTCTTCTGGCATTCTTCCAGTGCTTCAGGTACCAGCTGGGCTTTCAGAATAATTATTGCAAGGTCAATAGGCCTTTTGATCTTACTGAGGCTTGGATAAACTTTAATCCCAAATACTTGCTTAAGATTAGGATTAATAGGAAAAAGTTTACCCTGATAACCCATATCCAACAAATTTTTCAGTAGGGCATATCCTACTTTATCAACTTTGGCTGAAGCACCAATAATGGCAATATGTCTTGGGTAAAATAATCGGTCAAATTGTAATTTGTTAAAGGGCATTTATTTCCAGATTGATTATTGATTCGGCATGATTGATAGTTCCAATACCTTTGATGAGAGCATCTGGGTTGAATGAAACACTATCAATACCCTCTCTGACCAAAAAAGAGGCAAATAGAGGTGAATCACTGGGTGCCTGCCCACAAAGGCCTATTTTAATAGAAGCATCTTTAGCGGCCTTTATCGCCTGGGTTATTAACTTTTTCACTGCCTCATTTTCTGCATCGAACTGAGAGGCCAATAATTCGGAATCCCTGTCAATGCCTAAGGTCAATTGAGTTAAATCATTTGATCCGATGGAAAATCCATCAAAGTATTTCGCGAATTCATCTGCCAAAATCACATTACTTGGTATTTCTACCATCATATAAAGTTCTAAGCCATAATAACCTCTTTTCAAGCCATATTGCTCCATAATGCTAACCACCTTATGCGCTTCATCTACCGTTCTACAAAAAGGGATCATCAATTTTACATTAGTAAAGCCCATTTCTTCCCTAACCAGTTTCATAGCCTCACATTCCAATCTAAAGCCTTCTTTGTAGCCTTCACTATAGTAGCGCGATGCACCACGCCAGCCCAGCATGGGATTTTCTTCTTCTGGCTCGAATTGCTTGCCGCCAATTAGGTTGGCATATTCATTGGTTTTAAAATCGCTCATTCTGACAATGACATCTTTGGGATAGAAAGCAGCCGCTATGGTTGCCACTGCCTGTGATAACTTATCAATAAAATAATCTTTTTTATTGGTATAACCCTTGGTTAATTCTTCAATCTGCAATTTAGCTTCTTTGTCATACAAAGACTTAAAATTGACCAGTGCCATGGGATGTGTTTTTATAACGTTATTGATTACAAACTCCAAACGCATAAGGCCCACACCATTATTTGGAAGAAAAGACAATTTAAAAGCCTGATCAGGATCAGCTAAAATGAACATCACCTCAGTTTCTGGCAGCTGGATATTTTGTGTATCAATTTCTATAGTTTCCCAACCCAACAAACCTTCATAAACCAATCCCTGCTTACCATCAGCACAACTTACTGTTACCTCTTGCCCATTTTTGAGCAGCTGTGTAGCATTTCCTGTTCCAACCACTGCTACAGCACCAGTTTCACGGGCAACAATCGCGGCATGGCTCGTGCGCCCCCCTCTATCTGTAATGATGGCCGCTGCCTTTTTAAGTATTGGATCCCAGTCGGGATTGGTTATTCCCGTTACCAGTATTTCACCTTTTTTAAGTTGATCAATTTCTGATGGATCATGTAAAATTCGAACCCGGCCAGACGCTATTTTACTGCCAACATTTTTTCCCTCTACAAGTACCCTGCTCTTTACCTTGAGCCGATAATCACAAAATTGGAATTTGGACCTTAAAGAATGGACTGTTTCTGGCCTGGCTTGTACTATATACAATTCACCATCTAAGCCATCTTTAGCCCATTCAATATCCATTGGCTTTTTATAATGCTCCTCTATCAGAACCGACCACTTTGCAAGGGTTATCACTTCTTTATTAGATAACACATATTGCTGTTTTTTGTCGTCCTCAGTATTAAGGTTGATGGTTTTGGTTTCGAATGATAGTTTATTTTTATTATTAGGCACAACATAGGTCATGGTTTTTTCCTTTGCACCCAGATGTTTGTAGAGTATGGGATTCGTGTTATTTTCTAATCCCAATTTAAAAACACAATACTCATCTGGTGAGACATTTCCTTTTACCACATTTTCTCCAAGCCCCCAGGAAGCGCTGATATTTACTACTTTATCAAAACCTGTTTCAGTATCTAGGGTAAAACTGACTCCTGCATATGCAAGGTCTGATCTTACCATTTTCTGCACCCCGATTGAAAGTGCTACATCCATGTGCCTGAAGCCATTATCTACTCGATACTTTATAGCGCGATTAGTAAACAATGAGGCGTAACAGGCAGAACAGGCGGCCAATAATTCTTCATCTGATTCGATGTTGAGATAACTCTCCAATTGACCTGCAAAACTGGCTTCTGGCAAATCTTCTGCAGTAGCACTACTCCTGACAGCCACTTGTATATCTGATCTATAAAGGGATTTTAAATGTTTAAAAGCTGCTTTTACCTCAGTTTCCAGCTGCTGCGGTAATTTAGCTTCAAGTAAAAGTTTACGGCATTCTGCACCAATAATCTGAAGGTTTCTAAATTCTTTAATATCTAGTCCATTTACCAATGAAGTTAGTTTCCTTTCTAAATTATTATCCTTCAATAACTTCCAATAGCCAGCTGCATTGATTACAAATCCATTCGGCACATTGATTCCCTTGGGTTCCAACTTCTTAAATAATTCACCCAAAGAGGCATTTTTTCCACCTACTTTAGGCAAATCTGAAAGGCCTATTTCAGTAAGTTGATGTATAAATTCAAATGACTGCATAACAGCTTATTTTTTATTTCAATTAATGGGCTACATATCCACCATCAATAACCAATTCCTCACCGGTTACAAATTTTGACTCGTCAGAAGCAAGGTATAAAATACCGTAAGCGATATCATCAGGCTCACCCACATGACCAATCGGATGGAGTGCATCCAAGTTTTTCCGTCCTTCCGCCAAATCTATACCCTGCGCTTTCAAGTGATTCTCTACCATTGGAGTCCATATATAACCTGGGTGCACAGAATTGACGCGAATCTTATAAGGGGCATAAATCATAGCATCTGTTTTTGACATAATGCGAACTGCCCCTTTGGATGCATGGTAAGGTGGCGCATCTGCGGCACCAACCAATCCATATATAGAAGACAAATTGATGATACTTCCTTTACCTGCTTCCTTCATATATGGCATCACATGTTTTGTACAAAAGAATACTCCTTTGACATTGATGTTCATCACCTTGTCCCACTCTTCTTCGGTAACCTGATCAGTAGGCAGATTTACGCCTGCAATCCCCGCATTATTAACCAGAATGTTAATAGGGCCCCAATGATTATAAACAGCTTTCATTGTATTTTCAACATCCCTTTCATTACTGACATTCATGTTCCAATAGGCTGCTTCACCCCCTGATGCTTTGATTTCAGTAACCAACGCTTCCCCATCTTCTTCCAACAAATCTGTAACCGCCACTTTGGCTCCTTCTTTAGCAAAAATCAGGCACGTAGCACGACCTATTCCCTGGGCACCGCCAGTTACAACTGCTACTTTATTTTTCACCCTATTCATGACTTTAATTATTTAGTTTAAACTCTGTTATAACGATCTTTAATTCTGATAATATCATCTTCATAAAATTGGCCAAAAGCAATTTCCAATATCTGCGCTGGACTATCAGTGGTTTTGATTTGATGTTCAGTTAGTTTTGGAATGAAAAATTCATCCCCCTTTTTTGCCTCTTCAACTCTATCACCTACCACGATAATTGGATTACCGCTGATTGCTTTCCAAAATTCACTCCTGTATTCATGATATTGAAGGCTCAATTCAGATTGTGCATTAACATTAATGAGCTTGACTGTGGTTTGCTCGTTGTGGGTAAATTGCTCAAAATTACCCCAAGGCCGTACTTCGGTATATTTATCAATCCTGATTTTTTCTTGCTCCTCTATCATGATATTCCATCGAAATTCTGTACCCAAATCAAATAAATGATAGTTTAAGATGCGATGATCCCTGTTAGTGGCGATGTTGATATTTATCAACAGTAGCAATAAGTTAAAGGAGCAAACTTATCTATGACCAGAAAATTGGAATGGTTTTTTTCCATTTGCACTTTACATAAAAAACAAATGATCAAGACAACTGACATATTTTGCAGCCCTCGAGAACAATTTTTCTCTTATGTATTTTACTTCCTGAATGTTGCAGCACCTGATCTGACTTAGAGCCATCCCTATAAACGGTGATTCCTTTAAGGCCCATTTTCCATGCTTGCATAAATATTTCAGCTATTTTATCTTGAGTGCTGTTTTCAGGGAGATTGATGGTTTTTGAAACAGCATTATCTGTATGTTTTTGAAATATCTGTTGATGCAACAAATGATATTTGAAGGGTATTTCATTGGCTACCATAAATAGTTTTTTCACCCTTTTATCTATCTTTTTCACAGATGCCACACTGCCATAATCCAATATATGTTTCTTAAGGTCGCCATTGTCAAGTTTATACTTATCAATAAACTGCATTACGTGTTCATTAGCTTCCGATAGACTTTCCCCATCCAATACATGGTGCTCGTATGCCAACCCATACAGAGGCTCTATCGAGGAAGATGTATTTGCAATTATTGAAATACTACCTGTAGGTGCGATGCTCGTAATGGTTGCATTTCTGAGCGGATGATCAGGGAAATAGATGCTTTTCCCCCAATTAGGAAAAGAGCCTTTTAAAATGGCCAAATCTTCAGAAGTTTGTTTGCCAATTTTATCTATAAAAGACATAATTTTTCTTCCCAATTCTACTGCCTCAGCAGAAGCATAAGGAATTTGTAATTTAATGAGCATTTCTGCCCAACCCATTACACCAAGACCTATTTTACGATTTGCCCTTGCCATTTGCCCTAATATCTTTTTAGGATAATGATTGGCATCAATAACATCATCCAGAAAACGAACAGCATGCATAATGGTGTTTTCTAAAAGGAGCCAGTCAACTGCTGGCTTTTTAGAATTCTGGATTATCATCTTAGATAAATTTATTGATCCCAAATTGCAGGACTCATAATCAAGCAATGGCATTTCCCCGCAAGGGTTCGTGGCCGTTATCTTTCCAAGTATCGGTGTTGGATTGGCTCTTTCTATAGCATCAAGAAATAGTACCCCCGGATCACCAGTATTCCAGGCATTTTCACTGATTTGCCCCCAAAGTAATCTAGCACTTATTTCTTTGGTTTGAGTATTTGCTGGATGTCTTAATGTCCATGTGTTGTTAGAAACAACAGCATGCATAAATTCATCGGTAATACCGATAGAAAGATTGAAATTACTGAGTTCGCCATTCCAGCTTTTAGATGTTATAAATTGTTCAATATCAGGATGATCAATATTTAAGATAGCCATATTTGCTCCACGCCTTTTACCTGCCTGCTTAATTTGATCAGTCATTTTGTCAAACAAACCCATAAACCCGACTGGCCCAGAAGCAATTAGACCGCTGTTAGTGACCAAACTGCCAGCGGGTCTTATTTTCGAAAAATTAAAACCAGTGCCACCACCACTCCTTTGAATAAGAGCTGCCAGATGTAGGGTATCAAAAATGGCATTTGTGTTATCTTCAACGGGCAGTACAAAGCAGGCACTCAACTGCCCCTTTTTTAGCCCTGCATTCATTAATGTGGGTGAATTTGGCAAGAAATAAAGTTTCACCATCATCTGATAAAAAACCTGATGCCAATGATCTACTGCGGTCTTGCCTCCATATTTATATTCAGACTTAGAAATAGAAGTGGCCACTCGATTAAATAACCCTTCAGGAGTTTCGTTGATAACGCCTTCTGATGTACGCCTGAGATATCTGGCTTCAAGAAGCTTTTTACTATTGGCTGAATACATAATGTAAGTCTATATAAACCCAAAAGGCGAGTTTAACTCGCCTTTTGGGTTGGCTATACCTCCTGACATATCTGCCAGGATAGTGTGCAGCCTCCTTTTATTACTTCCGGGTTAGTAACCTCGGGAAGTATGATACAAATGTAATTGACAATGGCATCACAAGAAATGATGTGCATCAAATTGCCCAATGATCTTAATCAATACCGATAGTCATTGAGAACAATCAAGCTCCCTGATGATGGGCATCATCAGAAATTTCGGATAATGATAGTACCTACGCATAATGAAATGAGAATGAAGTGTGGCATCGATTATATTCACCATAGGAATTATTTCACTAATAGTATTCTGGCTCCTTTTCAGCCCGATAACAGTACGGTTGGATACCGTAAACAACATCTATTATTTAAAGCTATTGGGAATCCTGACAATTTTTCCCTCATGGACTTCCGGTGAATTTAAGATTTCAATCCAATTTCCATTCTATCGATTTGAGTTAGATCCTACTGATAGTCGAAAATGGAAAAAGAATGAAAAAGTGCCATCTAAAAAAATCAAAAGAAACATACCTATCTCTAAAATCATAAGTGTCATAAGGTCATTTAAGGTTAAAAAATTTAGAATAAATATAGATACTGATGATTATTACTGGAATGCCCTGCTCACTCCCTTGATGTTACTTTTTACACATATGGGACTTCAGGTGTCCATTAATTTTCAAGGGAAAAATGATTGCCAATTAATCATAACCAATTCCTTATGGAGAATGGGATGGGCGTATTTGAGATGAAAGGCTGAATTAGAATAAAACAATTATCAACTTAACAAATAGAAATCATGGAAATGAATTTTGATGAATTACTGAAAAAAATTACCGATTTCATAAAGTCCGAAGCGAAAACGGATACAGTAATAGGAGAACCCTTTAAATTGGGACAGTTTGATTGTGTGCCTGTTATTAGAATTGGTATGGGCTTTGGAAGTGGCGGTGGCGGTGGAGATGCACCAAAAACAGGTAAAGGAGAAGGTGCCGGAGCAGGTGCTGGTATGGGTATAGAGCCAATAGGCTTTTTGGTAACCAAAGATGATGAGATCTCCTTTTTGGGTGTAAATAAGTCAAGTAAGGGTATTGCGGCTGTCTTTGAAAAAGTACCTGACTTAATTGAAAAAATGCTAGAGAAGAAAGAAAAGTCATCAATTTAAGCTTAGCAAAACATGACCACTATAAAAAAAACAGGGATTGGGATTCTTGTTGTCTTTACTCTGCTGATACTATTTGCCTTTTGGTATAAATGGCAATATTCAATGGATAAGGCCGAAAGTTTTGAGGTAAATAGTTCAGAACTTCCCAACAAGGTACTGATAGCTTCACAAGGAAGTGACTTCAAAATGAACTTGGTTTCATCAATTATAGATAATCTGAGGGATAAAGAGGTATATCTAAAGGTTATTGACGTTACGGATTTGAAAAATGTAGATGAAGACTCTTGGAATGCAATTGTAATAATCCACACCTGGGAATATAATCAGCCTCAAAAAGATGCGTCAAAATTTATTGATGGAGCTGAAGAGCCTGAAAAGCTAATTATTATAGGGACCTCGGGTAGTGGTGATTTAAGGATCAAAGGAATTGATGGAATGAGTTCAGCTTCAATGATGCGTGACGTAGATTCTACTACTGAATATGTATTATCAAAAATTGAGGAGAAACTAGAGTAGTTTTTCTTTCAATGATATTCCCTTTGGGAGCCTACTTATATCCAGACTCCTTAAGGGAATGATTCTGGTGATAAAGGTAACTACTAACTGGTCAAACTTATCGCTTACTTTTTAATACCCAGTAGATGCCCTTGATATCTGATTGCCAGCTATCGAATATAAATATTAATACAATCTCCTCCAGGGTTTCCAGTATACCAATGAAAAGCATGCTAAAAAACATCCACTCTAAAGGTTGATAGAACAAAGCGGACAGTATGAAAAGAGACTGTACTACAGCAGAAAGTTTGGCCAGATAGGTATGGAAGGCCGTGGCTTTGCTATACTTCCTCCATGCCAACAGCATTTGTAGTGAGTACAGTCCAAAACCAAGCAATAGCCATATATAATGATCTAGGATAAACGTGTGATCAAACACCAAAACACCTATTACGCCTATCACAAATGTCACCTGATCACCCATAGAGTCAAGCTGTGATCCTCTTGGACTTGATATTTTAAGCCTGCGCGCCAGGTAGCCATCAATTGCATCAGTTGCATAGCTGATTAAGAGCAGCCAGGTGAATGGTTCTCTTTTATCTATTAGAAGCAGCCAGACCAATATGGGTGAGATAGCTATTCTGTAAAATGAAAACCAATCTGCAATATTAAAATTTTTAAAAGTAAGTCGCTTGTGCATCTGTAATTTGCTTTTGCACCCTAAATTATAAGACAAAAGCCTATTTAATAATGATATATGGTAGCCGATCAGTTGATTTCAATCAATAAAATTCTGTTAATCATAATCATTACCAGCGATGACCTAAATCATCGTAAGCGATACATTGCCTTATTACCTTTACATTATCAAGCCAGAGATAAAAGGTTAGCCTTGAAAAGCTTGACTAAATGTTTTACTGATTTTTGAAATTTTTCCGTTCGCAAGAAAGGGGATTGGGATGAAGGAAGACTCATTTAGTTTGAATCTAATGAGCTTAATGCTTTGATGACGAGGCCGTAATAACTGTAACTTGACATTTTGTAAAGCTAAGGATTTACTAAATGAGGTGGGCATTTCATAATATGATCAATGCCCACCTTTTGTATATTGACATTTATCAACGTTAACACGTTCTTGAATTTCAAGAAATTTAAAGCGCTCCGAGTTAACTTATCCGTTGTTAAAAAGAAGAATTATACTAAAATTGGAGAATTTCTGACCTGTTAAGGTAATCGATAACTTCATAATCTTCCACTTGATCAAATTTTTGATAGAACTGACCCACTGCCTGAAAATCATCATTTTGTTTTAAACAAAACAATTTATCAACAAGAGGTTTTAGTTTATTTAATGCATTTTTTGAAGCAGCGGGTACGGCCAATATTAATTGTTTAGGCTTTTTTGACTTAATATATTTTAAAGCTGCCTCTGCCGTATATCCTGTTGCCAAACCATCATCAACAACAATTACTATCTTATCTTCAAATGATTTTAGATATCGCCCCTCATTGTACATAGAATTCTGTTTCTCCAATAATTTTGATATCCGCTCAGCTTCTTCATTAATGTAGCTTTTTGAAACTTGGTCTATTGAAGCTAACACCTTATAACCAGCAAGTGTTACTGCTCCAATGGCATATTCCTTATTCTGCGGGTGCCCTATTTTTTTGGCAGGTACAACTTGAAGTGGTAAATGCAAAGAACCTGCAATTACAAAACCTACAGGCACTCCTCCCCTGGGGAGAGCAACCACTATTCCATCACAATTTTTAAATTCAACAAGTTGCTCTTCCAACAGAAAAGCGGCCTCATGTCTATCCCGAAAAGTCATATTAGTAGTATTGTGTTTAGAAAATAAATTTCCGTGATTATTAAATTCATTCTGATGATGCCTGTCAACCACCTCATTGATTGTCATCAAAAGGTCTGAACTCTAGTAGTGACTGATATCAATACTGGCATTGAGGTGGATCATGGTGTTTGGATTGAAATAATTAGAGCTTAGAACATTAAAAAAACAGATGTCATGAGGATAAAAAAAATTCTTGTACCTATTAATTATTCTGATTGTTCCATTAATGCCCTTAGATACGCTGGGCAACTAGCCAAACAATTCGAGGCTAAATTATTAATTATTCATGCACTCGATAATGGTAATATTCTCACTTCTAAAATGGTTGAAGAACAAAAGCAAAGACATATTGAAAAGATATCTGCCATCTTAGACAATGAGCCTAATGTTTCAAGTATTATAAATGATATTCTCATTACTGAAAAAACTCCTAAGGATGCCATATATTGGGCAATAGATGAGTTTTATATTAACTTGATAATTATGGGCACTGAGGGTGCACATAGACCATTTGACGAGTTAGTAGGATCCTTTACATACCATGTCATATCTAATAGCAAGCTTCCTCTGTTAACCATACCGGAAAACTGCCCATATATACCACCGCATAAAATAGGTTTTGGAGTAGACTACAAACTCCTAGAGCATACATCAACACTTGATATTCTATTGGACCTTGTTTATGCCTATAATAGCAAATTGGAAATATTTCACGTTAAAACCTCAGACACTAGAAAGAATACTTTAGAGATTTATGAATCCACCAAACTAGACGATTATTTTAGTGGTGTTAATCACGAGTTCCAAACAATAGAACACAGTTCAATCATGTCTGGATTATCAAGTTATATAAATAAAAACAAACCCGATTTAATGGCCATAATGCCACGGAAATATAATTTTTTTAAGTGGCTGTGGCATGATAGTGTTTCAAAAGAACTAGTACAGCATTTACCTTTACCCATTCTAACCATTCCTGAAAAATAATTAAACCCTGACTTCTTTGGCTTTCAAATTAACCCATTCCTCTGCAAGTATAGCCAGCTTTTTATCCATGATTTTCTTTTCTTCAAGATTCAAATGGATTTTGTTGGCCACTTTAAATAATTCCAAAGTATTAGCATAATTAGAAACAGCCCCGTAATCAGCTATTTGATAGTGAATAACATGCTGTAAGGTGGTGATAATTCCCGCATCCATCACTTCAGTATCCATACAGCACTGATCCAACTCTTTGATTTCATCCAACATTGCTTTAATTGCCTCACATTCCTTCCCACTCTTTTGCAAAAACAACTCTTCAAAAACCTGCTTCAATCTCCATCTTTGATTCTCCTGTTCTTCAACAAAGGTGCCTATTAGATTCCTTAACCTCCCATCTGTGGTTTTTTTAAGGATTAGAGGAAGTTTGTTTTTTAATTGCTTTTCACTGTCATAGATGGTGCAAAGCTTTTCTTGCATTAAGTCGTTTAGATTGACAATTGGTTTCATTCCCTTTTTGTTTTGTGTTCTTTATTTTATCAAAATTAGAGCCTATGACTTACAAGTTGAATGACTGGTATCATAGGTGGCATTGACGGGTATCATGGCTGTTTTTATTTAAAACACTCAACTTTAAGCACCATGATAAACGTCACGAACAAAACCAGATTAATAACCAAAACCAAGCATGGTTTTGAGAATGAAGGTGCTTTTAATCCTGCAGTTTATAAGGAGCCTGATAGTGATATTGTCCATCTATTTTACAGGGCTGTAAGAACAGGTAATTATTCCAGTATTGGATATTGCAAATTAAATGGTCCTATGACTGTACAAGAACGACATGACAAGCCGCTGATCTTTCCAGAAAGGCCATATGAATCCCAAGGCGTAGAAGACCCCAGAATTACCAAAATAAAAGATACATACTACCTCACATACTCAGCTTATGACAACACAAATGTGAGAGGGGCATACGCCACAAGCAAAAATTTAATTGAATTCCATAAGCAAGGTATTATCACCCCAAAGTTCACATATCGCGAATACAAACACTTCATAGAATGTAGTAACGGGCTTTCTGACAAATATCTTTTCCATTATAAACTATTCAAAGAGCACGGCTTAGGACCGGAAGTGGCCAGCAAACTACTGGTTTGGGATAAAAACCTGATGTTTTTTCCACGAAAAATCAACGGTAAATTTGCTTTGCTGCATCGCATTCACCCTGGTATTCAGCTGGTGATGTTCAATAGTTTTGAAGAATTGAATTTAGATTTCTGGGAGCATTATTTTATTAAGCTTTGCGATCATGTAGTAATGGATCCTGAGCTTCCACATGAATCCAACCACATTGGTGGTGGATGCCCCCCTATTGAAACAGAAGAAGGTTGGCTCTTTATCTATCATGCCGTAGAAGCCACTGCAAAGGGCAATGTATATCATGCATCAGCTGCTTTACTCGATCTTGAAAACCCAGTCATTGAAATAGCGCGGCTACCCTATCCACTAATTTCGCCAGAACTCCCTTGGGAAAAAGAGGGCTATGTAAACAATGTAATCTTCCCCACAGGGAGTGCCTTGTTTGGCAATGATCTATATATCTATTATGGTGCTGCTGACGAAAGTGTAGGGGTAGCACAAGTAAAACTCGATGCGCTTATAAATGAATTAATTAAATCAAAAAAGAAATAATATGAGTCAGTATCCTAATAAACCAGTTGTTCTTTTTTTGACTTCATATCCAACAAGGCCGTGTGGCATTGCAACATTTAGTAAAGATTTGATTACTGCAATCCATGATAAATTCAGCGGCAATTATGAACTAAGGGTCTGTGCCCTGGAAAATTCAAATCATAATAATCATGTATATCCGGAGGAAGTCATTTACCAACTAAATACCAATAGCCCAATTGATATTTTGAAAACCGGGGCAAAAATCAATAATGACCCGAATATTCAACTGGTATGCCTGCAACATGAGTTTGGACTGTGGGGCGGAAAGTATGGCAATCTTCTTTTAGACTTGCTGCCGCTGATTAAAAAACCAATAATAACAGTATTTCACACAGTGCTTCCCAATCCTAATAAAGAACAAAAATTCATTATAAAAGAGATTGATATACATTCCAGTAAATTATTGGTAATGACCAAAAGCTCCGCCCTTCTGTTGGCCAAAGATTACGGAATCATAAGTAAGAAGGTGCACGTTATTCCACATGGCACACATCATATATCCTGGAACGGCCAAAATACCTTAAAAAGAAGATACGGATACACTGACCAGATTGTACTCTCCACTTTCGGTTTGCTCGGTCCAAATAAAAACATTGAAACCACCATCCTTGCCTTGCCTGATCTGATAAAATCACACCCAAAAATAAAGTTTCTAATCCTTGGCCAGACGCACCCTGAAATTATCAAGAACGAGGGAGAAAGCTATCGCTCATATTTAGAAAAGCTGGTTGACAAACTTGCGCTTCAAAACCATGTGGAATTTGTTAATAGATACCTTTCATTAAAGGAATTATTGGAATACTTAAAACTTACTGACATTTATATCTTCAGCTCAAAAGACCCACACCAAGCAGTAAGTGGCACATTCGCCTATGCCATGAGTTGCGGCTGTCCTGTTATTTCTACACCAATACCTCATGCTATGGAAGAACTTGACAAAAAATCAGGCAGGTTCTTTGATTTTGAAAACCCAAAATCGCTGATCAAAACCCTTACACCTTTACTGAAAAACCGCTTAAAAAGAAAACAAATGGCCCTGCATGCCTATCAAAAAACAAGAACCACCAGGTGGGAAAATATAGCCATTGCTTATCATGATATTTTTCAAATGACCGTCCCAACCCAAAATGTAAATTATAGAAAACCAGAAATTAACATTGATCATATTCTAAAGCTTACTGATAAATTTGGTATGATCCAGTTTAGTAAGATTACCAAGCCTGATCCATCAAGTGGATACACCCTTGATGACAATGCGCGTGCCTTAATAGCGCTGATTATGTATTATAAAAACTCTGCTGATCACGAGGTGCTATCTTACATTTCAACATATCTAGATTTTATAGAATACTGTCAAAATGAAGATGGTACATTTCAGAATTATGTGGATTATCAAAAGCAGTTTCACAAACTCAACCATTATGTAAATTTGGAAGACTCGAACGGTCGTGCCATTTGGGCTTTGGGTTTTGTTGTTGCCAATGGAGCACATCTTCCAAAATCCATAGTTGAAAAGGCCGACTCCTGTCTTAAAAATACGTCTCCTTGGTTATCAAAAACATCTTCTCCACGGGCAATCGCATTTGTAATAAAGGGCTTGCATGCTTTTTATGAAATTCATCCGTCTGAAGAACTCAAAAGGCTTATAGCCCAATTGGCAGACAAATTGATTGCGAGATTTATTGCTACCTATGGGAATAACTGGACATGGTTTGAAAACTCTTTTACTTATGCCAACAGTATCCTTCCTGAAGCCCTAATACTTGCCTATGACATTACAGGAAGATTAATATACAGGAACATTGGAATAAGTACAATGAACTTTTTAATCTCACATATTTTTTTAAAGGAGTATATAAAGGTTATTTCTAATAGAGGGTGGTTACAAAGAGACAATATTCAGGAGTCGCATGGAGAACAGCCAATTGATGTATCCTATACCATCCTATCACTTAAAGTCTTTTTCCAAATTTTAAACATTGAACATTATCACATATTAGCTACCAGAGCATTTAGTTGGTTTTTGGGCAATAACCAAATAAGACAAGTAATGTATGACCCCTTGACAGGAGGCTGTTATGATGGTCTGGAAACAAACAATGTCAACCTAAATGAGGGCGCTGAATCTTCAGTTTGCTTTTTAATGGCCAGGTTAACTATGGAAGAGCTCAATTCAGTACCTTACAAACTCAATATTAATTCAATTAAAAAATCAAAAGTAACGTAGTATTAAACTATAGCATCTTTATTTTGAGACATTTTAGATTATTTACAATCAGCATACTATTTTTCATTCAATACTAACTGATCTAATATAGTATTGAGATATTTGACGAATGAGGTAAAATTGAAGATCATGTCTTGCTTATCTTTTAATTTCAATCTTTTTGCAAGTCAATTCTATCTATTTCTGCCAGTTAAATCAAAACAAACATTTCTCATATTATATTTTAAAAATGTCCATTTTAAATCAAGTATATCTTTAGACAAATCTTCTTCCAGAGAAGTATTGTACTCTTCAAATCCTAATCCAGTAGTTGAAAAATTCTATAGAGTTGCGAATTAAAATTTCGTATTCCTATATAAAATCATACCATGAATCAAGCACTTTGACCATTTCATATTGCTTTAGACTTACACCCAACCCGCTTTGTAGTAATTTTTCTACCCTTAACCTATTCCCTTCATTAACATTGTTCAATCTCGCCTCATTAAAGTTTTCACCGAGTGCTTCAAGTACCCAATGCAAATTTTCGTCTTGCAAAGCCTCAATTTGCACTATATAGGAGTTTTTCGGATTAATGATGAAATAACCTATAACATGATGATCATTAGCAAGTACTATGTAATATTCGTAGCATTCTTCATTTTGTTTTATGGCAGAAAAGTTGTTTTCCCATGAATAGTTTAAGTCATCATGTTTACTAATAGCTATTAGGTTATCCAAAGTCGTCTGCTGAATATGACCCGAACAATCCCTTTTATTTATGTTTCCATGAAAGCATAAAAAGGAGTTCTTACATTCAAAACCAAGTCTTGTATACAGCTTTATGGCAGCATTATTTTCTTTTATGACTTCAAGTCTGCATTCCAAAACATTGAATTTTCTTAACAATGTCGCAGCTTCTTTATAAATGGCATCTATGATGCCTTGACCTCTATATTCTTCAATAACCCCCGTACATAAATTAAAAGCAGTGGGCTTTCCATGATAATTGTCAATACCATGAATTACCACCCCTACTAATCGGTGATTATCAAATGCACCGAAAGACAGGTTCCAATTAACCCTGGCACCTTTAAATCTTATATTCCAGTATTCTATATCAGTTGATATTGGCACAAAGTAATTTGCAAATGACTGTTGTATGCAATCTATAATTTCTGTCAACCTCGTTTTTTCCAAAGTCGAAATTCTCATGATTTTATTATTAAAGATTAGTATTGTTTAGCGAGCGATTAACAGCTTATGAAAATATCTTTTGCTTCCAATTTGAAGCACCAACAAATAGGCACCTTGATTAAGCTCAAAGTCAGATGTGTAAATAATATCTTCATTATTAATTTTTGTAACGACTTTCCTTTCTCCGCCAATAGAAATAATAGATAAGTCAGCCATTTCGAGGCCATCATAATGAATGGTAAAGTAATCAGTTACCGGATTTGGGAAGATTTCAAATTGTAAGTCTGGCGGAGTCTCAGGAAGGCCAACTGGCATACAAGTCATGGCATTAGAGTAATATACATATTTGTCTAATTGCTGAATAGCAAATACTTTTCCATTACTCAATTCAGCAAACGAAACATAGTTGAAGTAAAAGCTTCCATCATCAAAGTAAATAGGCTCTATGCTCTCACGATTAAATTCTTCATTACCGTGGGGCTTATAAAAAATACCCGACAAGTTAAATGACATTCCTAAGAGACTGGAATAAGTATCTCCGCATTTTGAAGTGAACATATTATAGGATTCCATATAAAACCATGGATACCCATAACCCACAATGTTTACATGATTCCATTCAACTCCTGCTTTGGCAAGCTCATAGGAACTTCTAAGGTTGACAGAGGTAGCAGCTCTTTCCAGCGCTCCTTGAAAGGACAAAAAGAGATTATCATGTTGATCAAAAGACAAATGAGTTATCCGGGCAATGTTGGAAGTTGCCTTGGAACCTCCCCAGTCAAATAGAATATCAGGTATGTTTTGCCAGGTCTCTCCTGCATCTTCCGAGTAAACGATTCGGCCATCAAGAGCTGATAACTCATTGTACCCTACTATTAAATGCCCTTTAGAATCTTTTATAACATGACTTATATACTGACTATCTGATACACCTGTTTTTACTAAACTCCAGGAATCACCATAGTCTGTCGATCTGTACAAACCGTTCCCTTCAAATCGTGCAACTCCATTCACAGTTATTACATTTCCTGTTCCGGCATAGATAACACCATCGTCTAAAATTAGAATATCAGTGATCGCCTCTGCTCCGACTACAATTTTACTCTTCCAATTTTCACCTCCATCAATAGACACAACTAACCGATTATCAACGCTCAACCCACACATTATTCCCTTATTAATTTTTAGTTGGTAAATCGGAACTAATGGAGAATTAAGTGGTTGCCAACTGGTTCCTTCATCGCTACTAACATATATGCCATTAGTGGTTCCAGCATATAAACTTTGCCCTGACGCTGCCAGACATAGCAACCTATCATTATCTAATATAGGCACGGCCGTAGTCTCGCCCCATAGCTCCGAGGTATTTTGAGCATTCCCTATTTTGATGATCAGTAGAAAGGAAACAAGTAAACAAAGCCTGGTAAGTAAAAATTTCAAAACTTTTAATTTGATTAAATGAGTTAGAAGATGACAATCTCTCTGCATATTTTTATTGAAAATGTCAGGTTTAAATGGATATAATGATTGAATATCTTCTTGCAAAATTAAATTTGTACTCAATTATCTTTCTTGATTCAAATCAAGAAATTAAAGAATCATCATAAATGAATCAGTTAATAAACAACCTTAAGTCAGTCTTCAAACCATCTGAAGCTGCTCTAGCCACCTTTTTAGAAACTGTGCATGTAAGAACAATAGATAAGCATCAATATTTTATATCGGAAGGGCAAACATGTAATGAGGTTGGACTGGTGGCAAGGGGAACATTTAAAATGTACTATAATGTAAATGAAAAGGAGGTCGTAAAAGGTTTTGCATTTGATAACGACTTTATTGGTTCTATTGCCAGTTTTCTATCAAAGACTCCTTGCAGGTTTAATATAATAGCATTAGAAAAGAGTGAGATAGCGACTATCGAGCATGACCAGCTAAATTGGCTAGTTCAAAAACATGGTGAGTGGGAGTACTTAAGAAAGGTAATCCTTGAAGATCAGTTAATAAAAATGGAAAATAGAGAACGGTCTCTTATAACAGATCCTCCGGAAATTAGATTTAGAAAATTAACAGAGGAACATCCTAAAATTTTCAAAAGAGTGCCTCTGCAGTACATCGCCAGCTATTTATCCATCACTCCAGAAACTCTCAGCAGGTACAGATCTCGTAACAGCACTATAGAATAAACCTTTCTTGATTCAAATCAAGTGTTAAGTTAACAGCGCTTCCGTGTTTTGCATAAACTAAAATAAATTTAATAATGACAAACACATTAAGCGAAAACAAATTGGGTGATAAAAATGAGCAGCTACTTGTTTTTACAAATGTAATTAAATTGATTGCTACACAAACATCATCGAATGGTCAGTATTCCATTTTTGAAGAAAGTGTACCACCATTGGGTGGGCCACCCCCACACAAACATATGGATGAAGAGGTTTTTTACATTCTGGAAGGCGAATTTGAATTTGTTTTAAATGATCTTGCAAGCCCATTTAAAGTGTTGCCCGGTAGCGTTATTCATGTGCCATCCAATGCCTTACATACGTTCAAAAATGTTGGTAACAAGATGGGTAAAATGATAGTAATTATAACACCCGGACAGTTAGAACAATACTTCAAAAAGGTAGGCACACCACTACAAGAGCTTACAAAAATGCCGAACCTAAATGTAGTGCCCGATATTACTAAGTTAGATGTTGCTGCGGCATTTAAATATGCACCTGATTATGGAGTTGAGTTTTTAATACCTTAAGAAATAAAAGAATAATTTATTTTTGACTAATTGATTTCAAGGTCAGCAAATCACATGTTGACCTTGAATATTATATTACCATGATAATTCTAGAAAAAATCATTAATAAAAACAATGAGGTTTATGCGCAACTTAGCTATGAGCCATTAAAGAATTATCTATTAATGAAATGGGTGGGTAAATGTAGTGATGAAGAAATTAAATCAGCTTCTCTGCTCATGTTAGACTGGCAAGTTAAATTTGGCTGGCGAAAAAAGTGTCACTTTCATGTGCATAACACCAAAGAACTAGAGGTAGCATGGATAAACCTTATAGACTGGATCAATAATGAACTGTTTAGTGAGGCCTATAACTTTGGATTAAGGTATAATGTAAGTATTCTTTCGCCAGATTTATTTTCCAAACTATCCTCTTTTGAACTGCATAAAAGTGGAAATAAGAAAGTTCCAACAGTATTATTTGATTCCATTTCATCTGCCGAGAAATGGATACGAACTAAAAATATTGAGTTGAGATAACTTAATTTGCTCTTCATGCGAGTTGTTAGGATCGCATTTTATGGGCTAATAAAAGGAATATCCTTTTATTGAACGGTATTTATTCTTGCACTTCGTAACTGTTAGACTCTAATTTTTAAGTTTAATAGTCCATTCATGCCTAATTCATATAACCTATTTAGAACCCTTCTTTAGAGGTTAAAAAATTAATGACCCTATTGCCAATAATATAATCAGAAAAAAATGCCTGTCAGAAAACTCAAAGGAAGGCTCAATTGCATTCAGAAATTCCTTTGCCCTAGATTTTGAAAACCGAAGGTATAGCAATGAAACCAAAGTAAATAGATAAACAGCAGGATTCAGTCAGATATTTCAAACAAAAAAAAACGCTGTAACTCATTGAATTACAGCGTTTTATTAGTAGCCCGTAGGGGAATCGAACCCCTGTTACCAGGATGAAAACCTGGCGTCCTAACCCCTAGACGAACGGGCCTTTTGTTTAAGGTGGTGCAAATATATTACCGTGAATTAATAATGCAAAATCTTGGGTTAAAATTTTTTACTTTTTTTTTTATCATCAGAAAAATCCTCAATTATTTCAATATCCAATTTGTCCAAATAAGCCGTTTCATTCGATTGAGGAAATCAGCCCTTTTCCGATCTTCAAATATATCGGCTAATAGACATTTTATTAATTGGTTTTAGTATTTGGGTATTGTATTTTTGAGCCCTAATCGAAAAAATAACTAATAACCCCAATAAAAATGACTAAAGTAGCGATTAACGGTTTCGGTAGAATCGGTAGATTGGCCTTCAAATCATTGCTGGCTAAAGACAATGTTGAAGTTGTTGCTATCAATGACCTTACAGACACTACCACTCTTGCACACTTATTAAAGTATGATTCTATTCATGGCAGGTTTGATGGTACTGTAGAAGTAACTGCAGACGGATTTAAAGTAAATGGAAAGGCAATAAAAGTAACTGCTGAGCGCGACCCGGCTAACTTACCTTGGGCTCAACTTGGTGTTGATATTGTTTTAGAGTCTACTGGCTTTTTTGTGGACAAAGAGGGTGCTTCTAAACATATAACTGCCGGAGCTAAGAAAGTGGTTATCTCTGCACCAGCTAAAGGCGATATTCCTACTGTGGTTTTAGGCGTTAATTATGATATCCTAACTGGTAGCGAGACTATCATGTCTAATGCATCTTGTACTACAAACTGCCTTGCCCCTGTGGCCAAGGTGTTGAACGACAAATTTGGCATTGATAAGGGTTTCATTACTACAATCCACGCTTATACTTCTGATCAAAATCTTCAGGATGCGCCTCACAAGGATTTGAGAAGAGCCAGGGCTGCTGCTATCAATATTGTACCTACTACTACCGGTGCTGCAAAGGCTGTTGGTCTTGTGCTACCTGATCTTAAAGGTAAACTTGATGGTAACGCTGTACGCGTACCTACTCCAACTGGTTCTTTAACTGACTTGGTTTGTATCTTGAAAAAAGAAACTACAATCGAAGAAATCAATGCTGCAATGAAAGCTGCTGCTGAAGGCCCTATGAAAGGAATTTTGAAATATACTGAAGATCCAATTGTGTCTTCTGATATTGTAGGAGACCCACATTCTTCTATTTTTGATTCTCAAATGACTTCAGTTAATGGAAACCTAGTAAAAGTTGTTTCCTGGTATGACAACGAGGCTGGATACTCTAACAGGGTGGCTGACCTTATTTCCAAGATTGCCTAATTGAATAATCAATATTTTGAAAAGCCATCCGCCAGCTAGCGGATGGCTTTTTTTATACTCTGGAGATACGGTTTTTATACCACACATTGGCAAACACACCAATTAGCATAATGGCCATTCCTACATAAGACATAACATTGAAAAGCTCATCGAACAGTACAAAACCAAAACCAAGAGCGTAAATAATACCTATGTATTGTAGGCTGGACACTTTAGAAAGCTCCTCTACTTGATAAGCCTTAGTCATAAAGTATTGCGCCAATTGCGTAAGCACACCTACTATTAGTAATATCCCCCACTCAACTGGAGTAGGCACTACCCAATTGAAATAAGACCATATGCCTGCAAAAGGTATGGTGACCAGAGGAAAGTAAAAAACAATAACCAGAGGGTGTTCAGTCAGTTTGAGTTTTCTGATGACATTATATGCCAGTCCAGAGAACAATGCCGATATAATACCTACTAAAAATAACCAGGGAGTTATTCTCGGATCAAAGCCTTTTACTAGTACCACTCCTGTAAATGCCAGTAAAAAGAAGAACCACTGTAAAGGCTTTACCTTTTCCCTGACTATAAAAATACCCAATATAGTAGCGAAAATAGGCGCCAAAAATTGAATGGTAACTGCACTAGCAAGAGGCATGGCTTGCAAGGTATAAAAATACAATATCAACCCCACTGAACCGAATGCCCCTCTTAGCAGAAGCAACTTCTTATTATTACCCCATAAATTAACACGCTGTCCTTTCAGAAATGCCGCACTAAGTACTAAAGAAACAACAGACCTAAATAAGACAACCTGAACAGCCGGTATATTTGGAATCATTTTGACAAATACATTCATTAATGCAAATAAGAATGTTGCCAAAATCATGTATTTTAAGCCCTTTGAAATCATTCCGCAAATAACCTTAATTTGGTATTAAAAGAGGCTCAAATTGCAAACCAATTAGAAATTATAGATGAACCCGGTAATATTTAAAATAGGCGATGTTTTTACGATTTATTCGTACGGGTTTTTTATTGTAATAGGTGCCATATGCGGGGTTACTTATGTCTGGTGGCAATCCAAAAAGCAATTCAATACCAATTTTGATCAAATCAACTCATTATTTCTTCTATTATTGGTAGCGGCCATAGTTGGAGGTAAACTGTTCCTCTTTTTTGAAAAACCTGGATATTATGCCAATAACCTAAGTGCCTTATTAACCGGCAGAGGGTTCGTTTTCTATGGATCATTGCTTTTTTGCATTCCCGCTATGTTGTGGTTTTTCAAAAAGCATAAGCTGCCACTCTACCCTATGCTGGATATAATGGCCATTACAACTTGTATTGTTCACTTCTTTGGGAGAATAGGTTGCTTTATGGCTGGCTGTTGTCATGGTGTAGAGTGGCACGGACCGCTTTCTGTTGTATTTACTGATGAAGCCTGCCTTGCTCCATTGAACACCCCACTGCATCCTACTCAACTTTATAGTTCAGGCATGATATTGCTGATATTGTTGATACTTCTGATAATTAAAAAATATCAAAAGTTTGAAGGCCAGCTTTTCCTCTCCTATCTTATTCTTTATGCTATTGGCAGATCAATAATAGAAGAGTTTAGAGGCGATTTAAGTCGCGGTTTTGTAATTGATGGTTATTTATCCAACTCACAGTTTATATCATTAATAATTGTTAGTGTTACCCTATACTTCTATCTAAGGCTGATTAAAAAAGGTAAAGTCATCAATAAAAAATAAAGTGATTGTTTAGTAACTTAATGTATGCTTGATTTTTATCAGATTTTAGGCATTCCAAGATCAGCTGACCCTGGCACTATTAAAGCGGCCTATAAAAAGCTTGCGTTAAAATACCATCCTGATCGTAATTCTGGTGATAAATGGGCAGAAGAACAGTTTAAACAGGTTAATGAGGCCTATCAAACTTTAATAGACCCTCAAAAAAAGAATAGGTACGACTTCCTTCTCAACTATTCATATCAAACTAAACACGTTTACACTACCCCAAAACCGCCTCCAAGACAGCCCCCAAAAGAAACCAATGTTTATAACAGGTATGGGCGATATGATTGGCGTAACGCTCCAAGATACAAGACTGCCCCTGTTTATAAAGTTGATAAAAATTATTTTAAAAATCAGGTATTAGCTTTTGCTGTAGTTATAGCTTTTGCGGCCATAGCTGTAAGTTTTGCAAAAATCAATCAATATTTGGATGAGAAGGAGGCTGCAAGAATTGAGCAATACAATAATCAAAAAGTAGCTGAAGCACAGACCTTGTACAACAAAGGTCAATATAGGGAATCATTGGAGATGATTATCAAACTCGAAAGTGACAATCCTATCGAGCACAAGTTCTATGAGGCCAAAGATCAGATGCTAAGCAATCTGAATATTATGGCGGTAAATCAATTTAATGAAGCAGATTACTCAAAGGCTGTTAGCAAGCTAGAAGTGCTTAGGGACTTTCAGCACCCTATGAGGTTAAAAACATGGCAGTTGATGGCTGAGTGTTACATGAAGCTTGAGGAATATAGAAAAGCAGCCCATGCTTATGATTATATTTTAATAAGGGATGCAGGCAACCTCCAATTAATGTTAAAAATTGCAGAGCTCTATCAATACAAGTTAAACAATATAGAAAAAGCAATTGACTACTACACTGAGGCCAGATACACCTTTAAAAAATACCAGAGCGATGCCTATGGTGACGCTTTCGAATTTATCATTGACCCTAAAGAGGTGCCTGAGTCATACTTTGAAATGTTCAAAATAAGGGCTGAACTTATGTTTAAACAGTCCAATTATGAGGAAGTAATCAAAGATTGTAACTGGGCCATCTTTTTACGACCTGAAAGATCGGAAATGTATTTCCTCAGAGGAAGGGCCAAATATAACCTTGGCCAAAAAGACAGGGCATGCCTCGACCTCAAACGTGCATTAGATAGAGGTTTGTCTATGAATAGTGTAAAAAATCAGATTATTTGTGACTAATTATCAATTTATTTTGTTAATTGATAGTATGTCTTGGTTAAGCTTTTACTGCTTTCACTTATGAATCTAAACGCACAAGAATTACAATCCATAAAAGATAGTTTTTTCAATATTCTGGCCTTATTTCTAAGTCAGGATAAAATTGAAAGTAAGTACGTGGCTTGCCTCATGAAGTGGAGTGCCCAACTTAATTTGAGTCAGGAAGATCTTCATAAAATTGAAGGTGAATTTGATAGGTTGGAATTTCATGACGCAGAAAGCAAAGTTGAAAAAATGGAGGCTATATATCATCTGGTGCATATGATATACATGGACAATATTGTAGAAGACATTGAGTTGGAAGTGGCCGCAGTCTATGCACAAAGATTGGGTTTTGAAGCGGGCGTAGTTGGTGAACTTTTTAAAGCCATAGCCACCGCTCCTTTTGACGGCAATGCAACCAATGCTGTAAGAACAAATGTTAAGGAGTTTCTAAAATTGCATAATTTATAATTACTCAGCAGGCATGGCTACCCACAGGATAAGGTAGACCAAAGCTCCTGGGAACGCTACGCTAAGAATTGAAAGCAGAACATACAAAAGCCTGACCCTTCCGGCATCCCATCCTAAATAATCAGCTATTCCTGCACATACACCCCCAAGTACTGCATTGCTCTTAGATCTTTTTAATCCTTTTGTTGCCATAGTTTCAAGTTTTGCTAACCGAATATAAAAAATCGAGGCTTAAATTCTACAACCCTGCTACAAAAAAACTGATTCATTAATCTGTTTTGATATCGTTACTGATATTAAAAGTTTAATTATCAGCAGTTTAATCAAATTATTTTTAACCAAAACGTGTTAAATTGATGTAAGAAATAAATCACTTTTTTATAAACTTAAAGTCTATAAATCATTGATTAACAGGCGCATAGAAAATAATATCAGGTAAAAATAGAATAAGTACAATTTTTTATTCATTTATACTTATTCAATACAAGTAACTGACTATCTGATAAATAGATAATTAATGTAGGATTAAGGCTAACATTAATTTGACATACTTCATTAGAAAAGTGATATTGCAGATTGTTAGAAACCAACATAATTAAAATGTACTACAGAAGGTTTGCGTTACATGCGATCATTTTTTTGCTTGTGACTTTTTTTGCGAGCTCATGCGCCTCAGGTCAGAGGAAGACAAAAAGTGCGCATCAAAGAAATAACAGGGCTTACTATAAGAAGCGATATGCCAGCTCCACGAAACCGGCAAACACCCAATGTTTTCAGCTTTTTAAAAAGAAAACCAACTACAAAAACAGGAAAGTTATAGCTTCGAAGAATAAAGGTTGGGAATCAAGACCAATGGCAGAAGTTGACTATAATGAAACCCCTTCAAAACCAGCACCCAAACCAAAACCTCAACCTGTGGCCAGCACAGATACCAAACCAGATATAGATAAAATGGATTTGGATGAAAAGCATAATGTGGAAGATGAAGTATTAAAAAAGAATAACCTGCCTGCCCCTACTTCTGCCAAACATGAGCAAATAAGAAAAGAAGTAGAAAAAAAACTAGAGAATTTTGAAAATGAAAAACCAATTAAATTAGAACCTCTATACTTTGTCACTGGTCAGGATGAATTTGCCTTTGTAGATATGGATCCATTTCTTGTGGCGGTTGAATATGCGCTGCAAGGAAAAATAATTTTGATAGAAGGACATACAGATCATGTAGGGGATTTTAAGGCCAATGTTGCCTTGTCTATAAAAAGAGTGGAAAGGATTCGTGAGCTTATGATTCAAATGGGCGTTCATGATGACCATATTTCAGTAGTTGGTTACGGAGAAGAACATTCAGAAGAAGCACAAGCCTCGGACAAGAAACAAAACGAAAGAAGAGTTGATTTTACAGTATTCTAATTTGCAGCATTGGATTAGATTTGCTTAATGAATTTCAGCCATAAAACTTTTCTAGATAAATTAGCTCAGACAACTTCCTCCCCATTTCTGCTGGATATTGAATCAGCAGAAGGCATCTACTTACATACACCTGATGGAAAAAAGTATATGGACTTGATTTCAGGGGTTGGTGTTAGTGCTATTGGCCATAGACACCCTTATGTAATTAATGCCCTTAAAGAACAGCTGGACAAACACATGCATGTAATGGTGTATGGCGAGTTTGTGCAGTCAAGCCCAAATATGCTTGCAGAGACCTTGACAAGCCTGCTACCTGAGCAGCTTAACTGCTGTTACTTTGTAAATAGTGGTACAGAAGCCAATGAAGGCGCTTTAAAGCTTGCAAAGCGTTTCACAGGCCGTTCAGAGATTATAGCCTTTAGAGGTGCTTATCACGGCAGTACGCATGGCTCGTTAAGTGTTTCTGGAAATGAATATAAAAAATTTGCCTTTAGGCCTCTTTTACCTGATGTTAGGTTCATCAATTTCAACAAAATTGATGAACTGGATGCAATTACTGATCAGACAGCCGGTGTAATAGTGGAACCCATTCAGGGTGATGCCGGTGTAAGAATACCTGACCAAGCCTATATGCAAGCCTTAAGAGATAAGTGCACAGCAACGGGTGCTATTCTGATCTTTGACGAAATACAATCAGGAATGGGTAGAACAGGTAAGCTGTTTGCCTTTGAACATTTCAATGTTGTACCTGATATACTAACCACCGCAAAGGCCCTTGGAGGTGGACTACCCATAGGCGCGTTTATATCGAGCCATGATATGATGCAGGCATTAACACATGATCCCATGCTAGGCCATATCACGACTTTTGGAGGCAACCCAGTTTGCTGTGCCGCAGCGAATGCAACCTTAGAGGTGATTGAAAATGAAAGACTTTTGGAAAGTGTAGAATCGAAAGGTCAACGCTTTGAAGAGTTGTTACGACACCCGAGAATAAAAGAAATCAGAAGGATAGGTTTGTTTTTCGCCATTGAATTTGAGACCGCTGATGAAGTAAGTAAAATCGTTAGTAGCTGTCTTGAAAAAGGTATAATCACTTTTTGGTTTCTCTCCTGCCCTAATAGCTTCAGAATTGCACCTCCTTTGAACATTACCGATGCAGAAATTATAAAAAGTTGTAATGTTATAAGAGCAGCTATTGATTCACTTTGATGCTTGATTAACCCTACTTTGTAATGTTTCATCAGATTGCCCAAGAATGTCAGATTGAGCCTGTCGAAATCTCATTATAAACATGCTTCAACAAGCTCAGCAAGACACCAGGGCTTAACTTGATAAAGTATGATTAACCTAAATAAGCATTAAAACATTCTCCGGAGGTCTGCCAATAACAGCTTTATCTCCTTTGATAACTATTGGCCTTTCAATTAATATCGGATGCTCAACCATGGCCTTGATCCAATCATCATCAGTTAGCTGTTTTCCCTTATAATTCTCCTTATAAACTGCCTCTCCTTTCCTGACCAATTCCTCTGGTTTGATTCCCAGCTTTTTCATAACTGCCCTGAGTTCAACTTCGGTTGGAGGTGTTTTTAAATACTCAATAACCTCCACTTCAAGGTTTTTGTCATTGAGAATGGCTAGTGTATCCCTGCTTTTTCCACACCTGGGATTGTGAAATATACTGAGGTCGCTCATGCTATTTTATTTTTTCAATGATCAGGTTATGATTGGTATAAATACAGATATCAGCGGCTATATTTAAGCTTTCCCTAACTATATCTTCAGCAGAAAGATGTGTAGCATGCTTTTTTAACGCCAATGCTGCGGACTGAGCGTACATAGAACCTGAGCCTATGGCAGCAACCTGATTGTCAGGTTCTAAGACATCACCTGTTCCTGAAACCACAAGTAACTCATCTTTATCAGCCGTAATCAGCATGGCTTCCAGCTTTCTTAAATACCTGTCCGTTCGCCAATCCTTGGCCAGCTCTATAGCAGCCCGTTTCATGCTACCGCTATAGGCTTTTAGTTTCTCATCAAATCTTTCTAAAAGAGTAAATGCATCTGCGGTAGAGCCTGCAAAACCAGTTACAATCTTGCCATCAAGCAGTTTCCTAATCTTCTTCACATTGCTCTTAGCCACATAGTTACCCATTGTAGCCTGTCCGTCAGCACCTATTGCCACTTCTCCATTATGTATCACAGCCAATACTGTGGTAGATCTTATCTTTGTCATTTGTATTTCCTTATTAAAAACAAAAGCACGACTTGTGGTCGTGCTGTCGTTCATCAGTTTCTATTCTTATACTAATATTCTCACCGGATTCTCTAACAACCCTTTCAAGGTTTGTAAGAATGCCGCTCCTAAAGCTCCATCTACGACCCTATGGTCACAAGATAGTGTAACCTTCATTGTATTACCCGGCACTACCTGGCCGTTTTTAACAACAGGGGTTTCTTTGATACCACCTACTGCTAAAATGCATGAATCTGGTGGGTTGACAATCGCAGTAAATTCTTCAATACCAAACATTCCAAGGTTCGAGATGGTAAATGTATTTCCTTCCCAATCGCTCGGTTGAAGTTGTTTTTTTGTAGCCTTACCAGCTAAGTCCTTTACCTCAGTAGAAATGTGCGATAAGGACTTGCTGTCAGCAAACCTGATAACAGGAACCAAAAGGCCTTCATCAACTGCTACCGCCACACCTATATGTATGTGCTTGTTGTATCTTATTTTATCTCCTAACCATGAAGAATTGATTTTTGGATGCTGTCTTAGTGCAGCGGCCACAGCTTTAATAACAATATCATTAAAGCTGATCTTAACAGGGGCAAACTCGTTCATGGACTTTCTTGCTTCAATAGCATTATCCATGTTAATCTCCATTGTTAAGTAGAAGTGAGGAGCTGTAAACTTACTTTCAGCTAAACGCTTAGCAATTGTCTTTCTCATTTGAGAAACTGCCACTTCTTCGTAAGATTCTTCTCCTACCACAGATGGCAATACAACAGGTGCCTGACCTCCAGATTCTGAAGCAGTTGCAGGTGCTGCTGACGGCTTATACTCTTCTACATCGCGTTTTACTATTCTACCAAAATCCCCGCTTCCTTTTATCTGGCTTATGTCATACCCCATCTCATCAGCCATTTTCTTAGCCAGAGGAGATGCTTTTATTCTTCCGTTATCAGTAGCAGATGATTGGCCATTTGTTTGAGGCTTAGCTGCCTCAGGTGCGGGAGTTGATCCTGATTCAGGTGCGGGTGTTTCTTTTGAAGCTGCAGCATCGGCACTTGGCTTCGCCTTTTGAGCTTTCAATAAAGTCTCGTAATCCGCTCCCTTTTCTCCGATGATAGCAATTACGCCATCTACCTCCACTGAACTACCGGCTTCAACTCCAATGTACAGTAATGTACCATCCTCATAGGCTTCAAGTTCCATAGTAGCTTTGTCAGTCTCAACTTCAGCCAAAATATCTCCCGCAGAAACTTTATCACCTACCTTCTTCAACCATGAAGCAATTGTACCTTCAGTCATGGTATCACTCATTTTAGGCATGGTGATTACCTGTGCGTTTATATCAGAAGTGTCTATTGCCTCAGCTACTGGCGCGGCAGAAGCTGCGCTTGCCGATGCCTCAGCTTCCTTTTTAGCAGGGGCACTATCTCCACCTTTCAATAGTTCACTTATATCTTCGCCCTTTTCTCCCAAGATGGCAATAATACCATCAACAGGCACTGACTCTTTTTCTTTTACACCAATATGAAGTAATACTCCGTCTTCATAAGACTCCAATTCCATAGTAGCCTTATCAGTCTCTACCTCTGCTAATATATCCCCAGACTTTATTTCATCTCCAACTTTCACCAACCATGAAGCGATCACACCTTCTTCCATGGTATCACTCATCTTGGGCATTCTTATAACTTCGGCCATAATCTTTAGTTCTTAATTAAGCGTTCAAAAATAGGTGTTAAAAGACTTTATTCAAATAAAAATAAAGTCATAATTGTAAATTAAAAGCTGACATCAATAACAACAAACTCGAGGTTAGTTTCATTCGTTGTTGTTAAATAACTATATCTTATTCCAGTAGATATCATGGTAGGAAATCTCAACACATTAAAGTCGACCAAAACTTCCACACCAATTGATTGATAATCTTCAGTATTGCTATTAAAATACACTAATGGGTCATTCTCCTGATACTCAACAAAATAGTTCTTCCCTATACCTCGTCCAAAATCCATGAACGCATTAGCCCTGATTCTCTGAATATTTAAAAAAGGACCTAGTGCTATATCAGGATAGATTAAAGGAAAGGTATAGTTGGCTGAGAATGACGCAAACTCATCATGCAGAGGATAGCTGTACCCTCTGGGTTTATTGATCCTATTCCTAAAGTAATAAAGGTTAGATGACAAATCACCCAATCTATTTTGATAACCGTACCTAAAATTAAGAACGTGATGTTTAAAGACATTCGTGCTTATTAATTGCAACGGTGATGGGAAGTATGCTGCCATTCTTAGAGCAAATAGACTTCCTTCAAAATCACTATTGTACGCAGATTTATAAGACTCTAATGCCACTGATTGACCCCATTGGCTAAGTATGTCTCTGCTGTTTCTTTTAAAAAAATTATTAAAAGTTAAACCAAGCTTGTTATAAAACAACTTGCCATTGCTTTGGATATCCCTAAAGAAAAAAGCCAAAGTATCACTAATCGGAGCCAGACGGCTTGAACCTAAAACACTATTCTCAAAATCATAAACATCAGTATAACCCACTCCTGCTGAAAAATTTAATTGCCTGTTATATTTAGACCTTGTTAAGAGTAATGGAACGGTTAACTCTCCAAGAGCTCCTTCTTCTTTCCAATCAAAAATTAACTCTTCTCCATTTATAACGCCTTCGTTTGAAGTCCTGTTGCCTTTCTGAATTTCCAGATCAAAAATAGGATACAGACCCTGGTAGCTAAATTTAGCGGATGCATAACCTGTCTCCTCCTCCACATCATAAGCATATCCTACAGACATTTTAGTTGTACTAAGTACATCCTGTGAATAAATGCCCGCCTGTATATTGTTTACATCGGTTGAGGCAAAAGGTCCCCAGCTGTGAATGTTGACAGCATGTCCCAGTTTGCTATAGTTCTTTGTCTCGTATTGCTTATCGGGTACTCCACTTAATAAATCTGCATGCCCCTCCTGCTCTACGATCTCTTCATAGTATCTAACATTTCTATCCACTACGTTTTCTAATGGAGTCCAGCTACCTGGTGCCAATTCGGCCTTGACTATGTCTAAACCGTTTGGCGTATGCTCATTATAAACTAATGTCTTATCATCTAACAGGTTGGGGTTATATGCACCAAACTTACTTTTCGTTATTTGAAACCTGTTTTTAGTAGTAAGCTCCAAAGCATAAATGTTATCTATTCCATTGAATGGGGAATTATAAAACAGGTACTGGTCAGTAAGAACGGGATAGCCAATATTCTCATTGCTTTCTTCAATCAGTGTTGTCTGAGCACTTGTTTCAACATTAATACTTATTACTGACTTACCGGTCTCTGTAATTTTAATCATTACTACTGATTCACCATCTGCACTATAGCTTGGCATACCATATTGAGCATCGGTATCGTTGCTGAGCTTCTTGATGACATTGCCAGAAATAGCATCCAGAATTACAATGTTATTCTTATTCTCAAGATCATTCTCTATCGTCACAAGCCTGTACCCATCAGGTGAAATGCCTGCACCAGAGTAGCGTGTCTTCTTTGTTATTCGCTTAAGATCGCCAGTAGCAAAATCATAAGACTTAATAACAGAATACGATTTGGCCCTCCATCTAGGGTCAAACTCATATTCATTCCAGTAAACCTTGTATTGGGTTGACGTCAGCATGCCTGTGTTATTATTGACACCTGTAACTACCCTGTCAATTTGATTACCCTCAGAATCATACCTTACCAGCTGGCCAACATCTCCTAATCCCGTTTTGTAAATTACAATGGATCCATCTTCCAGAGTCTGGGGAAAAGCATATTCTGTAAATACATCATTCCCTCTCTTATTAATTGTTTCATAGGATGATGGCTGTAAATCAGCAATTTGTTCACTCCAAGTATTTTCCAGGTCATCCATCATCATGTTAAAGTTCTCTACCAAATAGATTCCTGTATGCTTTTTCATGGCATTGGAGAATGTAAATGGAATAATGGGGGTGTTAAAGGCACTCTTAGCAATATCATTCCATATCTCAGGATTTTTAGTGCGTTTTCTCAAATGGGCAGTAAAGTAATAACCGAGCTTATAATGATCAGGAATGTAATCTTTAAAGGACTGTAAATGCTGTTTATTGTAATTGAATCGCTTTCCGGAAAGCAAGTTGGTTCTGAAAACCCTGTCAAAAGATGGAATTCTGCCGCGGCCACTGCTTGTCACTGCCGTTTCCATCAAAGTAGCATCACCTTCCCAAAACCATCTGGGTGCAGCAGCAAAGGCCATCCCTGCCTGCGTATTTTCACCAAACAATATCGAAAAGGCCTTATTTAATCCTGTCTTGCTTCTTTGAAACTGGACTATATGCCTGTATTCATGAACAGCCAGCAAACTCAACCATTTGTTGGTACCAGCAAAATTATAATCTTGTGGTGGCATGGTATAAAATTCCGATCTTCTTGGCCCAAGTGTTACGAAGCCATTAGAAACTGCATTATTGCGTTGAAGAATAATCGAAATCCTCTTCGGATTCTTCTTGCCCATTGTGTTGGTTTCAGGCTCTCTTATGTGTTCAAGGGTATTGGCCACCTCATTGGCTGATTGTTCAAAACCTTCAGGGAAGATTATCTTGAAGCCTGGTGTTTTAATCTGCTTCCATTTAGTTGAAGTGGGGTTATTGCTCAAAACTTCTTGAGCGAATACGCATTGATTAATGGCTGCAAAAAAAGCGAACAGCAGCAAACATTTTAATTTTGTCATATTTTCAATCGCAAACCTCTAAAATAGATTATAAATGAGAGTGTAGGCTATATTCTATCAAAAAATAATGGATGTAAATCACTTAATTTTAAAAAACAAGAAACCAAAGAATCACCAAAATCAGCAAAACTGCTACGACACGTTGAGAGGTGTTGAATGTAGCGAATTCATATCCGCAGATGGGACACTCCTTTGCTTTGTTATCAATTTCCATGGCGCAGGACGGGCACTCCTTCTTTTTCATTTTATTTTATTAGTTTCAGAATCGGTAATAATGTACTAATTCCAATCTCATTTTCCCATTTTTAATGGTTAATTTGTTTATTTCGCAAGCGTGATCATACAAAAAGAAGTATCCCTCAAACCATTCAATACCTTCGGACTGGATTCGAATGCAGCTCTGTTCATGGAGGTTAACTCAATAGCTGAACTGCAATCGGTAATTACTTCAGATGCATTTAAAAATAATGAAGTGCTGATACTTGGTGGTGGAAGCAACATTTTATTAACCCGTGATTTTAGCGGATTGGTTATTAGAAACCAGATTACTGGAATTGATATTGTCAGCGAAGATGAGGATCATGTTTTTGTAAAAGTTGGTGGCGGAGAGATTTGGCATCAGTTTGTGCTTCATGCTATTGATAACAATTGGGGAGGTATCGAAAATTTGTCACTTATCCCTGGTACAGTTGGTGCCGCCCCAATGCAGAATATAGGTGCCTATGGCATTGAGATAAAAGAGGTCTTTGAATCACTAACTGCTTTAGACCTTAAAACTGGTGAAACGCGACTGTTCAATAAAGAGGAATGCCAATTTGGATATAGGGAAAGCATATTCAAGCTAGAAGCGAAAGGACAATACTTTATAGCTGATGTTACTTTTAAGCTGACTAAATCAAATCATAAAATCAATACATCCTATGGCGCAATACAAGATGTTTTGAGGGAAAGAAGCATTTCATACCCTGCTATAAAAGATGTAAGTGATGCGGTGATCAGCATAAGGCAAAGTAAGCTTCCCGACCCAAAAGAAATAGGAAATTCTGGCAGTTTCTTTAAAAACCCCACTATCGATAAAATCGACTATGAGGGGTTAAAAATTGAGTTTCCGAATATACCCGGATATATAGTTTCCGAAAATGAAATTAAAGTACCTGCCGGATGGCTCATTGAACAATGCGGTTGGAAAGGGTTAAAAAGAGGCGGGATTGGCGTACACAAAAACCAAGCACTCGTTCTTGTAAATTACGGAGGTGGCAAAGGCAGTGATATTGCGGCCTTGTCAAAAGAAATTCAGGAGTCGGTAATTGATAAGTTTGGTATTGAACTGACACCAGAAGTGAATTTTATCTGACCATAATGAACATAAAATTATTGATCGTCTTACCTCTGTTAATAAGCACCCTCATAACTTTTTGCAATAGCGCCAATTCTAAATCTCGTGATAGTTTGGAAGAAAAATTTCAATTTGGTGATAGCATTAGCATAAAGATTTCCGCCATCAATTTGAGTGAGGATTTAAGCGTAATTTCAACAAAAAATGATGAACTGTTAATTCTAATATATGAATTGAAAGATACAGCAGCACTTAGTGAACCTGTACTTCAGAAACAATTCAATGTAGATAAATCAAATCCTTCAAGGCTAATTTATTGGAATAATTTTAATCAATCAGCTGTTAAAAAATACCTTTTGGTGTTAGTTGAAAGGGATTCTGATGTTTCAACTGAACAAATCGAGCCGGTCTTAAGGGTTCATCACAAAGAGATTAACGATGCATTTCGACAGAAAAATTATTCTGAGATCGAAAAATACCTTGGAGATGAGGATGTTTTAGGTTTTTATGAGTTTTCAGCAAAAGAACTATCTAATAATTCTTTCATAAAATTTAAAGGCACTTATAAAATGGATAGGTATGAATACATTATCCAGTTTGAATAAAGTTTGATTTAAATCATATGAGTAACATTCTGTAGCTGCCCTGAATAACGCTCAACCTCCACCCCGAACTTTGTTAGGAAATCCAGTCCTTCATCGCTGCCTATCCCTTTATATTCAGCATAGGAGTTGAGATAGATGACCTTAGTGACACCCATGGTGAAAATTATTCTACTGCAAGCCAGGCAAGGAGATAGTGTAACATATAAAGTGGCACCTACCACTTCGGTCTTATTTTTAACGGCATATAACAATGCATTTTGCTCGGCATGAATAGCTAGTGAACAACCTCCTTTCGAGTCCCTGGGACAGCCTTTTTCTGGCCACTGTTCATCACAATTATGTGTGCCTGCCGGTGGACCATTATAACCAATGGAGATAATTCTTGTTTCTTTAGTAAGAACAGCACCTACATGCCGTTTAATACAATGAGATTTTTTAGCGAGGTTTACCGCTAGTTCCATGTAAATGTCATCAAATTTGGGTCTCTCCATTACATCATTGTTTATACGGTATAATATTTGGTAGAATGTTGACTAACTTTAAAATCGAAATCAAACAAAACTAAATCAAAGCTATGAATTCCAGACTTTTTATCTTAACAACTCTCTTACTATTGGTTTTTGGTGCTTCTAAAGCTCAGGAGGCAGTGACACCCCGCCCAAGCCCTACCGCTATTGTAACCATGAAATACGAGGATACTTATGTTAAAATAACCTACTGCCAGCCCCACAAAAAAGGAAGAAATATATTTGGTGAGTTAGTGCCTTACGGACAGGTTTGGAGAACAGGCGCCAATGAAGCTACCGAAATTACTTTGACAGGTGACCTTGAGGTGAAAGATCAGCTATTGCCAGCCGGTACTTATACCATTTTCACAATTCCTAATATTGACAGATGGACAATTATCTTCAACAAACAACTGGGACAGTGGGGTGCATATAACTATTCAGAAAATGCAGACGTAATAAGAGTGGAAGTGCCTACTCAAAAAATTGAAAAAGTAGTATATGAACCATTCACCATTGCTTTTGAGCAAAAGAATGAAAATGCCGCGTTGAAAATGATGTGGGAGAAAACTGAGGTATCAATACCTGTGACTTTCATTACTGATTAAAAGACATTTTTCTTAAATTGTAGAATGGAAAAGAAATACCAATCATTAAAAGAATTTTATCCATTCTACCTTACAGAGCATAGTAATCCGACCAGTCGTGTGTTACATTTTATTGGCACGGGACTGGTTTTTGTAATTCTATTCATAGCTATTATTCAGCAGCAGTGGTTGTTGCTTGCAGCCATACCTTTTGTGGGTTATGGCTTTGCCTGGGTTGGTCATTTCTTCTTTGAAAAAAACAAACCAGCCACATTTCACTATCCTGGCTATAGCCTTGCATCAGATTTTATTTTGTTCTTTCACTTGCTTACAGGCAAGCAAAAATTTAATCCCAACAATTAGTGCAATTAGCCGGAATCAATATATGGATGCTCATTTTCTGGCTGGCTGCGGGACAAGGATTGTTCTTATCTGCTGTCATCTTTTCAAGAAAATCTAAGATCAGCAGCTTGCTGGCAGGTGTGGTGCTGTCGTTTTCATTGATGTTAATCTTTTACATTACTTTCTGGACGGGCCTGCATGAATCGCTGCCCCGAATCATAAGCATCGCAGGAGCCTTTACTTTTATCTTTCCGCCACTATTGTGGTTTTATATTAAATCAGGTAAAGGCAGCTTATACTTTAAACCTATTCACTTTCTCCCATTTCTACTGTATTGCATCTACTTTGCCATTGCCCCATCTCTGAGTCACGAAGAAAGAATGACTGCAGGAATGGTCGTGGCTATAGTTCAGAATATTCACTTGATTATCTATTCATTACTCATCTACAAAACGGCCATTAAGGAAGCGAGTGCATCAAAAGAGGCCGTGTGGAAAAAGAATATCGCCTGGTCATTTATTGGCTACACACTATGTTTTAATCTATACTATTTACTGGTGTGGACAGGAGCATTGAAAATTGAGTATGACTACTTCATTTCATTGGCTTCGTCATTTTTTATTTATTACGTTGGATACTATAGTCATAAGAATCCATCAACCCTAAAATCTTTGGAGCGACTCAAATATGAAAAAACTCAAATAGGTTCAGCTGCTTCTCAATCAATATTTGAAAGTATAAAAAAGCATATGGAATTAGAAAAGCCATTCTTAAATAGTGAATTAAAACTGAACTTGTTAGCAGAACAACTTTCACTATCTGTTAATCAGGTTTCTCAGGTGATCAATGATATTACTGGACAAAACTTTTCAGACTTTATCAATCAATATCGCATAGAAGAAGCCAAACGTATCATTACTAATGACAACCAAAACCTAAAGCTTATTGAAGTGGCCTATGACTCTGGGTTTAATAATAAGACTTCTTTCAATAACGCTTTCAAGAAATTCACCAGTTACTCGCCCTCTGAGTTTCAGCAGATGAGTAGAAATAAACTCATTGCCTGAGTTTTTGGTAAAATATTATAAGTTTTTCCCTCCTGTAGTTCCTTTTGAATGATCTTCATTCAAAAAAACTATGAAATGAGCATTTATGAGAAGTATTATCCAATAACAAAGCTCCTTTATGCGAATTCCATGTGGCCAATTAAATCCATATAAACACATGAAAACAATTTTTACAATTTTATTAATCGCTTCCGCTCTAAGCGCCAACGCTCAAGATAATGATATAACCAAAGCATTTGACTTCTGGGTAGGTGAATGGGATGCCAAATGGGGAGAAGGAGAAACAGCCGGAAGTGGCACAAACACCATTACAAAAAAGCTGGATGATAAAGTCATCAATGAGGATTTTAGGGTTCTGGAAGGCCAGAATGCAGGATACCTTGGCAATAGTGTATCCGTTTACAATCCCAGAACAAAACAGTGGCACCAGGCATGGGTAGATAATCAAGGTGGTTTTATCAACCTTGTTGGCGAAATAGATGGGGACAAGAAGATATTTAAAACGCTTCCCGTGGAAAAGGATGGTAAAATAGCCATCCAAAGAATGGTTTTTTACGACATTACACCAGACAGTTTCACCTGGAACTGGGAAGGCACTCAGGATGGTGGAAAAACATGGAATCTCCTCTGGCAGATTAATTACACCCGTAAAAAATAAACTCAAAATAAAGATGAGGCCCAGATTATATAATTTGAGCCTTCATTGGCTTTTGGCCAAAGGCAGAGTACCTTTGCGGCCATGATTTCTATCAACAACATTTCTTATTTCATAGGTGGTCGTGCGCTTTATGAAAATGCATCCCTGCACATTAAGCCCAAAGACAAAATAGGCCTTATCGGACTCAATGGAAAAGGAAAATCTACGCTGCTAAAACTAATACATGGTGACTACAAGCTCGATGCTGGCGATATTAGCATGAGCAAAGATTGCTCCATTGGTTTCTTAAATCAGGACCTGCTCTCCTATCAGTCTGAAGACAGCATTTTAAATGTGGCCATGATGGCTTTCGAAGAGGCCGTAGATGCACATAAAAAGATAGAAGCCATTCTTAAAAAGCTCGAAACGGATTATTCTGATGATCTTGTAGAAAAACTAACCAAACAGCAGGAAAAGTTTGAAAGGCTTGAGGGTTATTCCATGCAGGCCAAGGCCGAAGAGATTCTTGAGGGAATTGGTTTTAATACATCAGATTTAGAAAGGCCTTTAAAGGAGTTTTCAGGTGGATGGCGCATGCGTGTGATGCTCGCTAAGCTTTTATTGGAAAAGCCATCGTTACTCATGCTCGATGAGCCTACTAACCACCTCGATTTACCTTCCATAGAGTGGATAGAAAACTACCTGAGAACTTATGAGGGATCTGTGATAGTTGTATCTCACGATAGACACTTCCTAAACAATACTGTTTCTAAAATTGTGGAAGTGGCCAACTCTCAACTCACGTCTTATGAGGGTAATTATGATTTCTACCTTGAAGAGAAAGAAATGAGAAGTGAGATTCAGAAAAATGCCTTTGAAAATCAGCAGTCAAAAATAAAGCAGACCGAGAAATTTATAGAGCGTTTTAGAGCTAAAGCGACAAAAGCCCGCCAGGTACAATCAAGGGTAAAATCCCTTGAGCGTATGGATGTCATTGAAGATGTGGTTGATGACTCTGCTGTAGTAAACTTCAAATTCAATTTTAAACAGCAATCTGGCCGCCATGTTATCAGACTGGATAATGTAAGCAAGGCTTATGGAGATTTGCAAATCCTTAAAAACTCGGTTGGCCATATTGAGCGTGGCGACAAGATTGCGTTAATAGGTGCCAACGGAAAAGGTAAATCCACCCTGTTAAGGATTATTGCCGGCACAGAAAATATCTCTGGTAAAAGAGAGCAAGGCCATAATGTAATTACAGGCTTCTATGCTCAGCACCAGCTAGAATCGCTGGGAATAGAGAATGAAATATTGGAAGAGCTTAAACAAGCGGGAACCTCAAAAACTGAATTGGAATTAAGACAAGTACTAGGTTGTTTCTTATTTACTAATGATGATGTCTTTAAAAAGATCAAGGTGTTATCAGGAGGTGAAAAATCAAGGGTAGCTTTGGCTAAAACCCTGATCTCGGAGTGTAATTTCCTTTTACTCGATGAGCCAACCAACCACTTGGATTTCCTATCAGAGAACATTTTGATTCAGGCGTTGCAACAATATCAAGGTACTTTTATTACTGTTTCTCACAACAGACACTTTGTGACTCAAGTGGCCAATAAAATCTGGTACATTGAGAACCATCAAATAAAAGAATACCCTGGCACATATGATGAGTACCTCTACTGGAAAAGTCAAAATGAAGTTCAGGATATTGCGCCAGCTCCTAAAATGGAGAAAAAGGAAAAGCCTAAAAGAGAGCGCAACGATCAGGAAGAGAAGCAATTGATCAATGCCAAAAAGGAGCTTGAAAAAGTAGAACAAAAAATTGAAGCCACTGAAAAGGGGCTAAAAGATTGTGAAAATGAGATGTCTAAGCCGGATGTATTTGGCAACCCTGACAAGCTGCTAACCATTAACACAAAGTACAACGATTTAAAATCAACATTGGAAACGTTGAATAAAGATTGGGAAGATAAAGCTGAAGCGATTGATGAAATGGAATAGGTGTTAGAAACTAATACCTATTTTAAATTCCACACGCTGCATTTTCCAATCTGTTTTTCTTCGGCTATCCGGGTATGGTGCGAAGTATGAAGATAATGCATCAAAATAATAGTAGTAATTCTGATCACTAACTGTCTTCAATAACTGATTTTTATACCCAAGACTTAGTGAGAGACTGGCGGCTTCAAACTTCCACTGATATCCTAACCCACCAGCGTAAGCATAGCCACCATTGACCTCTTTATACCTTTCACTTCGGTCATTCATGTAAGTCTTTCCACCTCTTAGGTACAAAAATGGATGGTTATCCCTATCAACGAGTTTTGTTCTTACTTGCAGAAAAAAAGGCACTGCATTAAAAACCATGTAGCGCTCATAGCCAATACCCAAGCCTACAGATATTTCCGGCTGCACAGCATAAGAAAAGACATAGCTTGATGTGAGATCAGACAGCAACCCACTCTCTTCATTCTCATAGTTCATCCAACCAGCCTCAATCTGATGGATAAACCTTTTGGGTTTGGTTTCGATCTCAACAGAATCCGATTGACCAAAAGAAGCCAGAGCAAAAAGATTAGCGAGAAAAACAAATAAGAGCTTACTCATTGCTGATATTGATATGGCTTAGAAACTTAATATTTGAAAGATCAGAATAATCATATTGGTACAACCCATCCTCACCAATCATCATGGCTACATTATTAAATGGTATAATATCAAATGCCTGAATCGACTGATAGTGTGCTAACAGATTGTCTGTTATTTTAGAATTATCAGAGGCATCATAGACCTTAAGTCCATCAGTACCATCGCAGATAAAAAGAGCATCCCCATCTTTACCCAAACCATGCGGATTGAACATCTCATAAGTGTAAAGTAATTGCGGACTGGTTAAATCAGAAATATCGATTACTTCAAGCTGATTTGTAAATCCTTGACACTCTGTGCCAGATCTTAAGGTAACATAGGCTATGTTTTCATCAACGATAACCGGATCACAACTTTGCACATGCTCATAGGTAGAGATCAATTGTGGAGACAAAGGATCTGAAATATCCATGATATGCATACCGCTTGTTGTTCCTATAAACAGATTCTCACCATTAGGGAAAATTGTTTCTACTCCCCAGTTCAACTGCACTTGATTCCCAGATGTCATGGTGGTAGTATTGGTCACATCAACTGTTCTGAGGTTATAGCTATCTACTGCATACAGAAAGTTGTCTACCAATGCGAAGCGAGCCATCGAGCCACCCATACCAGGATTAGAAGGAGATACAGCTTGAGAGGCTCTAAAACTGGCGTCATTAGTCAAAGCAATTCCTTCTGCATAAAGCACTCCCCAATCATATTGTGGCTCTACACAAGACGATTCTGTAACTGTTACTTCTTCTCTCAATTGCCAATCAGTTACCACACCATATTCAGCACTTGCATAGTACCCATAAGAGTTGTATTCTTCAAACAAACCTTCGATTCTCCCAAGCTCAGTTACCGCTGTCGGATTACTAATATCGATGGCCACCAAATCCATATAACTGTCAGAAAAAAGTATATTTCCTCTTACCGCCAAATCAAAAGCTCCCGGGATATTTATAAAAGCAAAATTAATAGGGTTGGCTGGGTCTCTGTTATCAATAATATGAACACCTTCATTAGGTTCATTGATAAAAAGATATCCATTGTTAAAATAGATTTTACCAACTTGCTTTAACTCCACCGGAGGCAGCAACTCTACCGAACTCCTTATCTCTTCCATCGATGTATACACAGGTTCATAATAGAAGTATGTGTTCTCAACATCGCATTCATTTGTACAAGACGGTAGCACAAAAGCTACTAGTGTCAGTAAAGAAAAATAAGCCAAGAGCTGTAAGCCAATTATTAGTTTTTCCCTTCTGGACATTTCCATTTTTATCGGTTTCATATGCTTAAATTTTAATTGGTGTGTGGCTTATAGACACACATTAAAATGAAATGGTTGGAAAGTGAGGAAATTGTTCTTTAAGACAATCTGTCAGTAAAAAAAAGAGCCGTTTTAATGTAAGTGATAATTCAATAATGAGATTTTAAATAATTATTAATCAATTATTTAAAAGTCGATTATTAAAGAAATATCTAATCACTTCCTTTAGAAAATAATTAGATATAGAAATGCTACTTAATGATGTATTTAAACTTAAAGCCTACTTCAAAATAGGTAGGTCTACTACCTTCTGGTGTGAACGAATTTATAGTTTGTCTCAGCTGTGGCTGGAGGGAAAGCATGTAGCTTTCCCCAACGTCATAGCTAAATTCAGAGCCTATCAAACCACTTAAAGAATATGTAGAATAACCATTATCGCTACCATTATTTTCTACAGATTGCGCCCTGCCAGACTCGTCAGTAATCTTCTGCCTTAAGAAGATATCATTGGAGACCCCACTGAGCAAAAGGATATTAAACTTCCTGTCTAACAGGATGTAACCAGCCTGCAACGGCACTGACAAAAGCTCATAAGTGTTGGAGATTTTATATGAATCTGTATAGGCATATGACTCTTCAGAAGACAATGAAGCACTCCTATTCACCGCACTAAATCCTTCTGTATTTAGCGCCACTATGTTTGAGCTAGACGTATTAGATTGTTGAACATAATTTAAGCCGCTCATCAACACAAATCGCTTAGATATTTGGGTCCCCACGTTCAAGCCAAAGCTGTATGCATTTCCATTCGATTCGTCATTTGCCACATCTAGTGAAGAGGCTTGACCTGCATCGGAATTCAGAATACCCTGAGCAAGTGAACTCGAAGAAGAATTGTTATTGTTAAAACTCCCTGCACTCATACCAACCCCTGCCCAAAGCCCTTTAAAATCATCTGATTTACCAGACGGAATATTGGATAACCAAGGCACCATTTTGGGTTCAACAAGCTCCCCATTTACTTCAAAAAAATCAACTCCCATATGTTCCATTCTATTAGGGGAACTGGTCTCATTTTGGGCAGTAAAAGCAGCATTATTTATTGCTACACTATTGTCACTATCAGTCACGTCATCATTTAAACCACTCTCATTTACTGCCAATAAAGTTTGATTAGCGGATGTTTCCTTTTCGGTACTTTTCCCCTCTTTATCAGTGGTTTCATCTAAGCCTAAACCCTCATTATCATTTGATTTCGAGCTTGGCACACTGCGCTCATTTCTTTTACTTACGCTCTCTTTTTCTTGAGCAATTAACGGTTGCTTTTCTTTAGTGTCGACTTCCGGTTGACTAGAATTATCCGATTCCTGATCTGCCGTAACCTCGAATAAATTTCCCTGATTGTAGTAGTTTTCATACAACTGCCAGCCTCCAATACTCATGGCAAATGATACTGAGGCCGCTGCTAAAAGTTTAAAAAACAAAAGGCTTCTTTTGTAATTCTTGCCTTCATTATTGGCAACTTCCACTTCTATTTTTGACCATACAGTTTCAGATGGAGCCATTTCAGCTCCTTCAAATGCACTCTCCCACTCGTTCTCAAACATCCCTCTATCTGACTCTTTCATAGCTTTTTTGTTCTTCTTGACCAATTCGAGCTTTCAATAGCTCCTTAGCTCTAAAGTATTGTGACTTTGACGTTCCAATACTTATATCTAACATCTTCGCAATTTCCTGATGCGAATAACCTTCAATAGCGTATAAATTGAAGATGATCTGACACCCCGAAGGCAGCTCTTTTATAAAAGCCAAAAGTTCTTTGAAGTGATAATTAGATAGTGAAAAATCACCGTCTGAAATGTTGTTCAATTCCTGCACATCCACCATAGGAAACATATAAAGTTTACTTCTTTGATGGTTTAATGCTGTGTTCACTACAATTCTTTTAATCCAAAATCCTAGCCTTGCCTCTTCTCTGAATGTCTTTATTTTTTCAAATATTTTAATGAATGCCTCTTGAATGATGTCTTCGGCTTCCAAATCGGACTTGGAATAACGCATAGCAACAACAAGCATCCGTCCAGCAAATTGGTCATACAATTGCTTTTGGGCTTTGCGGTCACCTTTGATACATCCTTGAATCAGCGCCTTTTCGGAGTCCATTTAAAATATTTCAGTACTTATCGTGTTTATTAGACACAGTCTAAGTCGTTAAGGTTGGAATACTTATCTTAGCTAGCAAAAATTATACTCAAATTTATGAGGAATTTTGGTCTCCGAGCTTCATTAGCAGTTGTCACAGTACTTTCATTAGGTTTCACTCTTAATGAATACCCTCCAAATAATAAAAAATTGCTCTATGAAGATGCAAATTATGAAGAAGAAATAAGGACAGTGCTTTTATACCCCAACGCAGGTAGGGCCACTGATGTATTCTCGCCCCCTGTAACAGCATTAGGCAGCAACAACTTAGTCTTGCAGTTTGATGATTTGGTAGAGTCGCACGAACAATATCGGGTAAAGATAGTACCATGCACTTATGACTGGAAGCCCAGCCAGGTTAATAACCTCGATATTTTAAATGACTTTAATGAGTTTAACATCACAAAGTATGAGTATTCAACAGATACTAAAATCGCCTACATACACTATACATTTAACCTGCCACCAATAAAATTACCTGGCAATTATCTGCTGGTAGCCTATAGGGGAACCGATGAGAAAGACATCATATTAAGTAAGCGGTTCATGGTTTTCAATCCAAATTTAAACATTCAGTTAATGACTAATTTGATGGGGATAAGTTCAACCAATCGACTTAACCAACAAATTGATTTTAAAATAACCTATGAAAATTATGAGTTGATCAATCCTATGGAATCGGTTAAGGTCGTGCTGCGGCAAAATCAGCAATGGTATAATACAATTACCCTTGACCGGCCTACTTTCTTTCATGAGGGAGAACTGGAGTATAGGTTTTTTAACTATGAAAACAATTTTAGCGCTGGTAACGAATATCGTTTTTTTGACATGCGCTCATTAAGATATCCTGGTCAGAGAGTGGCTAATGTAGACTTTGGAACACGGCCTACAACAGTAAATATCATGCCCGACCAACCCAGAATATATCAGGCCTATGCTCAATATAATGACCTTAATGGTGACTTTTATATCCAGAATCAGGACACAGGTGGCTCCTCAGAATCAGATTACTTGTATACCAATTTCACATTATTGGCCAATGAAGCATTAGGTGGGGAGGTATATGTAGTAGGTAAAATGAACAATTATAAAATGGACAATTCTACAAAAATGGAATATAATCCAAAACGTAAAGTCTATACCAATTCCCAAATTCTAAAACAGGGTATATATGACTACAAGTACCTTATTAAAGGTGATAGCCTTAATAACAACTACCTTGAAGGCAATCATTTTGAAACGGAAAATGATTACGAGATTTTTGTGTATTACAGGGCACCAAGCCTCAGAGGGGACTTATTACTTGCTTACAGGCAAATAACTTTAAACAACCGGGACAATTAAGCGTAGCTAAATTCGTATTTTAAAACCCTACTATTTGGGTTTGAATTAGCAACATCCAGCATACCAAAGCCTTTATGAGTGAATTGTCCTAAGCCACAATGGAATACGAATTCCTGTACTTCTGGTGCAGCATATAAGGTAAAGGGAAAGGTATAGCCGCGCACTTCATATTTCACATCCTGATCAAAAACCGGATAGATTCTGGCGAATTTCTTTTGAGCTGCGGTGAGCCTGGCAATATACCCTTTGTCCGGCACCACCTGAAACTTAAAGAAGCTGGTCAACTGCTCTTCTGAGAACATACCGGTATCCTGCATTCTTTGTATGGTTGACTCATACAGCAGATCAGAAAAGGTATCTGTCTCTGGCTGTATAAACCTCTTAGCAGTGCTGTCATTAAATGATGAACTGAGCAGTACCAATGGCGAAATACAGATAAACTTTATGGAATCCTCAAATTTGATACTTTCTTCCAACTCAACAGATTCTGGCTTTAAAAATAAGCTGCCAATTTCTACCTGATCAAAGTTGAAAAGGTTGGATAAGAAGTAATCGATAAAATCCTTATTAGGGCTTGAAAGTACCAATGTAACCCTGCTTGAATAGAAATGAAGTCCCTTTCTACTGACTTTGGTTTGCCCCTTTAATCCTGAGAAATTATAAAAGGCATAGTCGATCATATCCTTATTACCACCTTTCATCAGTATCCCTTTAATCATCTGCGCCAGCATATACTGGTGATGGAAGGGGACGTGGCTTCCTCTGTTCTTTAAAATAAAAACAATACGGACTCTCAATTGACTAAAAATTAACCGTTCAAAAAAATAAGGACCTCGGTCACACAAGAACTATTCAGATAGTTCAATCATAAAAAACTGCCAATGCTCCTTATTACAGGGCGGTCCATTGGGCAATAGTTAATAAAAATAAGTCTAAAAAATCAATTCTAAAAGCAGAGGTTAAATAAAAGTTTAATTATTACACATTAAACCTGAAGTGCATGATATCTCCATCCGAAACTACATACTCCTTTCCTTCCACTGACATTTTACCAGCCTCCTTACACGCCACTTCAGTTTTATACTTTTCGTAGTCGATAAGTTTGATTACCTCTGCCCTGATAAACCCTTTTTCAAAGTCCGTGTGGATTACTCCGGCTGCCTGTGGTGCCTTCCACCCTTTCTTAATTGTCCATGCCCTAACTTCTTTAACACCTGCAGTAAAATAGGTGATCAAGTCTAAAATAGAATAAGCTGCCTTAATAAGTTTATTAAGACCAGATTCCTTGAGACCATATTCTCCTAAGAACATAGCGCGTTCATCAGGGTCTTCTAATTCAGCAATTTGAGCTTCTATTGATGCAGAAACAACAACTACCTCCGCATTTTCATTTTTAACACCTTCTTTTAGTTTTTCTGAATGCTCATTACCTGCTGGCAAAGCAGACTCTTCAACATTTGCCACATAAATAACAGGTTTGGCAGTAAGCAGCTGTAAATCTGCAACCGCCTTTTTATCTTCAGCATCCATTTCAATTGTTCTGGCATTCTCTCCAGACTCCAGGTGCTTTTTATATTCCTGAAGAATAGCAAGTTCCTTTTTAAATTTAGCATCTCCGGTTTTTGCCTGCTTTTCTATTCTTTGAATCTTTTTATCAATTGACTCTAAATCTTTAAGCTGTAACTCAAAATCTATTACCTCTTTGTCAGCCATAGGATTCACTCTACCATCAACATGTACGATGTTATCATCATTAAAACATCTCACAACGTGTGCGATAGCGTCAACCTCGCGGATATTGGCCAAAAATTGATTTCCGAGACCCTCACCCTTGCTGGCCCCCTTCACTAACCCTGCTATATCAACAAACTCAATCGTTGTTGGCAATACTTTTTGTGGATTAACTAAGTCCTCCAAAATATGAAGGCGCTCATCAGGAACAGTTATAACACCAACATTTGGTTCTATAGTACAAAAAGGGAAGTTTGCCGCTTCGGCTTTATTATTAGAAATCGCATTAAATAATGTTGATTTACCAACATTTGGCAATCCAACAATACCACATTTTAGGGCCATGAAAGTTTATTTTTTCTGTATTTTAAAAATATTGTAGCTCCTGTACCCTTCATACAATTCAGAGAATGATACCCTCAAAATTGTATAAAAAGGAATGGCAGCAACCATGCCTGGTATGCCTGCCAAAGAAGCGCCTGCAAATATAATTATAAAAATCTCTAATGGATGGGCTTTGACACTTTTAGAGAAGATTATAGGCTGAAGAAAAACATTATCTACTATTTGCACAATGCCAAAAACAGAAACTATTTTAAGAAAAAGAATTAATACTGATTGGAAACTGGTAATGTCCACCCCGGTGCTCACCCCCACAATTACTCCAAAGGTAGCCCCTAATATTGGCCCAAGATATGGGATTAAATTAGCTACTGCAGCAAACAAGGCAATAGTTAAAGCATACTTAATACCAACAATACTTAAGCCTAACGCTGCTATACTAAAAATCGAAAACATCTGAAAGAGCAACCCCGTAAGGTAGTTTGACAACAACTTTTCTATTTTATTGTAGGCGGTAATAGTTACTTCAAAATATTGATTGGGAATTAGCGCTATCAGCTTCTTACGCATAGAGCCCATTTCATAAAGAAAAAAGAAAGAAATAAAGGTGACAGCCATTATCCCAACAAAAAATTGACCTGTAAAAGACAATATTGCGTTAAGGAGGTTACTGAACTGTATTGTTGAGATAATCTCCACTATATTTTCTTTTAGGCTATTTACAATAAAACCTCCAGGCTGGGTAGTTAAGTCATTTGAGATAAGAAATACTTCAAGGTTATGTAGAGGTGTAGTAAAGCGCTCATAAAGACCTTCATAATTCAGCCCTGAAAGCACCTCTACCTGCTCAGATATCAGAGGGATAAAAAGCACAACAAAGGAAGAGGCCAATAAAGTCAATATTGCGAAGGAGAGTATTACGGCAAGCAACTTGGGCATCCTTAAGCCGAAAAACTGAGTATTACTCAAATACCGCATCAGGGGTCTTAATATTGAGCTAAGGACAATGGCAAATGCCAGATAAAGAAAGATATCCGAAAATATCCAAGCCAGAAAAATGAGCAAGGACAAAGATATGAATATGAACAGTAACGTATTTCTTAACATGATCTTAAACAAACATAATAAAAAAAGCCCTGACCAAGGAGTCAAGGCTTTTACCTAATTACTTTTATTTTCAATCCCACTTCAGCTCTGTATCCACGTCAGCGGTCTCGTTGTCCAAAGCTTCTTCGTCTCTGTCATATTGTGAAAAATCAACATCAGGAAGCAACTCATCTTTCACGTGATTGACTGTATTGTTCAGTGCTGCAGTAAACTTATTGAAATCTTCTTTGTACAAGAAAATCTTATGTTTTTCATAAGTATAGCCCTCATCCTTATACCTCCTTTTACTTTCCGTAATCGTTAGGTAATAATCATTTGATCTAGTGGCCTTCACATCGAAGAAATAGGTTCTCTTTCCAGCTCTTACTCTTTCAGAATAAATTTCTTCTCTTTCATTGTTATTCTCTTCCACAGTCCTAGTGTTTAATTATCAAATTTATGCCCACATTTACATTAAATAGAATTTAAATATAGTATAATATTTATATTTAAAGCAAACAGACCATATTAATTGTAAAACATTTTTACAATTCTGTCGTTGACGGGGTTTTGATAATGACTTCTTGTAAATTCGGGTAATGAAATTAGATTTAGGTAAGGTAAAGGACATAGGAAGTATAGATTTTCTTGCAAAACAGCTTGTAGAGGGTTTTGTAACAGGTCTTCACAAGTCTCCTTATCATGGTTTCAGTGTTGAATTTGCCGAGCACAGGCTATATAATAATGGTGAAAGCACCAGACATATCGACTGGAAAGTATACGCCAAGACTGACAAGCTTTTTACCAAAAGATACGAGGAAGAAACCAATCTCAGGTGCCAAATCATCATAGATAACAGTTCTTCTATGTATTACCCTGAAGCTAATAAGGGTAAAATAGGTTTTAGTATAATAGCAGCTGGGGCTATTGCTTATCTATTGCAAAGGCAAAGAGATGCTGTTGGTATCTGTACTTTCTCTGATAAGATAGAGCTGATGACTGAAATCAAATCTACTTCTACTCACCTTAATAAAATATTTACTTCGCTTCAAGAGCTTTTTAACCAAAATCAGGTCAGCAAGTCTACGCAGGTGGCCAGGATCCTCCATGAGGTTGCTGAAAAAACTCACCGAAGATCCCTGATAGTAATATTTAGTGACATGTTTGATAATGCTGCGGATCTTGATGAAATATTTTCAGGACTTCAGCATATGAAACACAACAAACATGAAGTGCTATTATTTCATGTTACAGACAAGACTACCGAATATGACTTTGACTTTGAAGATCGTCCGCACGAGTTTATAGATTTAGAATCTGGGGAGCGACTTAAATTGCAACCTTATGAAGTAAAGGAGCACTATCAGCAAAAGGCCGAAGAATTTTATAAAAACCTGAAATTACGTTGCGCGCAGCTAAGAATAGATTTTATTGAAGTTGATATTGCTGGTGATTATAATGAGATACTCAAAGCATACCTAATTAAAAGGGCTAAAATGAAATAAGCCAATGCTTGAGGCATTGGCTTATTGTGTATTAATATACGTGCCTTTATTCGTTATGCATCCAGGCCTTCTTTTCTAACAATTCCTCTTCTGTTTCTTCATAATCAGGGTCAGGGACACAGCAATCTACAGGACAAACAGCGGCACACTGTGGCTCTTCATGGAAACCCATACACTCCGTACACTTACCTGAAACAATATAATAAAACTCGTCAGAAACGGGTTCTTGCGACTCATTTCCATCAATCACAACGCCACCTTCCATCTCAACCTCTTTGAGCTCGGTACCTCCGCTCCAATTCCATTCTATCCCACCTTCATAAATTGCAGTATTTGGGCATTCTGGTTCACAGGCCCCACAATTTATGCATTCATCTGTTATCATTATCGCCATATCAACAGCTAGTTTTAATCCTTCAGTTAATTTAAGAACTTTGCAAAAATATAAACTATATCCATGCATACAAACAACATCTGAGTATGAATGGTTTAACTTATGCACATGAATATTCAACAAAGAATAGAGGCCTTTTCCGAATTAGGAAATAAGATTAGAAATATATCAGAAAAAGAGTTTGAAAATCTGTGTATCCATGCCAAAAATAATAACAGCTGGTTTGTAGAAAGCAGCATACAACATGCTCTAAATGGGATTAATCAGTTTCTTACCAAAAGTGATCTAGAGCGCTGGACTAGTAAGTATTCACTTGATAACACCTCAAAAACCATTGGTATTGTGATGGCCGGCAATATCCCATTGGTAGGTTTTCATGACCTACTGTGCATTCTCATTAGTGGACATAAGGCTATGATTAAGGTGAGTTCTCAGGATGAGTATCTGATGAAACACATTTGCAACTTGCTAATTGAACTAAATTCCGAATTTAAAAAGCAAATTACTTTTGTGGACAGACTGGCTAACATGGATGCCATTATAGCTACAGGGAGCGACAATACTTCACGGTACTTTGAATACTACTTTTCTAAGTATCCAAATATTATTAGAAGGAACAGAACATCAGTTGGTATACTTACAGGAGAAGAGGCAGAGGACGACCTCAAGTCTTTAGGCGATGATATTTTTACTTACTTTGGTCTTGGTTGCAGAAATGTCTCCAAAATATTTATTCCAAAAGGATATGATTTAAATACTTTCTTTGGCGCAATTGAGCAATTTAATGAGGTAAGGCATCATCATAAATATAATAACAACTACGAATACAACAAGTCCATCTATTTAGTAAACAATGAAAAGCATTTGGACAATGGTTTTCTTCTGCTAAAAGAATCACCCGATCTTGTCTCCCCTATTTCGGTGTTATATTATGAGTATTATGAAACAGATAAAGCATTGCAGCTAACTCTGGATAAACAAGTAGAAAAGGTTCAATGTATTGTTTCCAAAAAAGGCTTCTTGACAGGGAGCTTGCCATTTGGACAAGCTCAATCTCCAGGTTTAGATGATTACGCAGATAATGTAGATACAATGAAATTTCTTGAGTCATTATAAAAAATGCCTGCTTAGTGAGCAGGCATTTTTTATTAGTCATTGATTATTTGCCGCCCTTTTCGGGACTTCCTTTATCAGATTTCTGTGTTGGTTTAGCTGTTGGAGATTCTGGTTTTTGTTTCTCTTCCACTACCTTCTCAGCCATGAGCTTAATTTCTTCAGGAGACTTGCCTTTTAGGTATTCAGGTAAATCCATACCAGCCATATTAAACATTTCCTGCAAGGGAGGAACTGACTTATATAGACCTGAAATGAAATTGGCAGTTGAGGTTTTATCCTCAGGGCCATTTCCGCCACCTTCCCAAACCGTGATCTTATCAATTTTGATATTTTTAATAGCTTCAGTTTGAAGTTTTACAAGTTCAGGTAATTTGTCAGCTACCAACAGCAAGACCGCATCTTTGGCATTGTCACCAGCGGCATCAACAATTTGTTTCAAGCCTTGCGCCTGCTTAGTAAGGATTTCATATAAACCTTGTGCCTCAGCTTGTTTCTTGAAAAGGATCGCATCGGCTTCACCTTTCGCCAATCTTCTAATTTGTTCAGCCTGGGCTTCAGCTGCTATTTCTACTTTTTCCTTATCAATTTGAGCTGGAACAACTATATCTGCTGTTTGGGCAGCCTTATCGCGGGTGGCCCTGGCATTTTCAGCAACTTGTTCAGCAGCATATGCTTCTTCCAGCGCCTTTGCTGATTGCACCTTTTCGGCAGCTATCGCCTGTCTTTGAGACTCAGCTTCTCTTTCACGCCTTAAAGCATCTGACTGTGCTACCTTTATTTTCGCTAAGTTTTCTCCTTCAACAGCACTTGCATTTGCATCTGCTACTTTTACTCTTTGATCCTGCACAGCATTGGCGGCACCAATTGCTCCATCCCGGTCCTTTTCAGCAACAGATCTTTTTGCATCATTAATGGCTTTGGCTGCAGCTTCTTTTCCTAATGCTTCAATGTAGCCTGACTCATCTTTAATATCGGTAACATTTACGTTAATCAGCTTAAGGCCAATTTTCTTAAGTTCTGTCTCCACATTGGAGGCCACATTCTCAAGGAATTTATCCCTATTACTATTGATTTCCTCAATGTCCATTGTAGCCACAACCAACCTCAACTGACCAAAAATAATGTCCTTTGCAAGATCTTGAATACTTTCCTGAGAAAGGCCAAGCAAACGTTCCGCAGCGTTGTTCATTACGCCAGGCTCCGTTGAAATACCTACGGTGAAACGTGACGGTACATCCACCCGAATGTTTTGTCTACTCAAGGCATTGGTAAGCATCACCTCTATGGAAATTGGGGTAAGGTCAAGAAACTCATAATCCTGAAAAACCGGCCAAATAAATGCCGCACCACCGTGAATACACTTGGCAGAATCGCCACCCACTTTTCCATATACAACTAAAATCCTGTCCGATGGACAACGTTTATACCTACGGAAAAAAGTGACTAAAACAACAAATACGAAAAATGCCGCAAGGGCAAGAACGGGGAGAAACTGTACGCTCATCAGTTTATTTTATTAGTGGTTATGATTAATAAATTATCGTTTGCAATATTCTTTACCGTGATTACCTTACCTGGCTTTAAGTCTATTTCATCATCAGTGATGGCTTCCAGGGTTCGTAATGAATTTTGAACTTTCACCTGCACTTTTCCTATATTCCCTCTATTGGCTTTCACTTCCATATATACTTCCCCGACCACACCAATTGCATTTTTCATTTTCAAGGTGCCACTTTCATTGGCTTTGCTCAGGTAATAGAATATAAGGCCCATCAAAAACATCATTGCCAAGCCAGCAATTAGGGAAACAGCAATAGAAACACCATTGGACAAACCTGAATCGAGACAAGCAATACCAGTCCATGAAAATATGGTAAAAAACGCCACCATATTTTTTAAGGTGAAAAATTGGAACCCGATTCCGCCATCACCTTCTACATCAGCATCTGCACCAGCATCATCAGGAATGTCCCCACCAAAGAATGTCAACAGCATCTGCAAAAAGAAAAACAGGGTGAAGGGAATTGCTATCCCCCAATAAATCTTTTCCAACAGCTCCAACGCTTCCCACCAAGTGGATAAATTATCAGTCATTTAAGTTTATTTAATTCAATGTAAAATACTTCTTTTCTTATAAATGAAGTACAATTTAAGAATAAATAATCTCAAAATTTTAGTATAGTGCTAATCGGCATAAAGACTATGGCTAATGGTAACCTCAATTATCCGGGCATAAAAAAAGCGGAGCTAAACTCCGCTATATATTTTTCATATCAACTTTTATCAAGGGCTGCCTCCAAATATTACCTCGAGCCATCCTGTATACACCTTGCCCCCCGCTTCAAGTTTATAAAAGAACAAACCTTCCGCAGCTTCATCACCACCCCAAGGGTTTTCATTGGTATAGTTATCACTACTATAAATCTGCTTACCCCATCTACTGGTAATGATTAAATTAGCGCCTTTATCTGCTGAACTTATATCAAGGTTTCTAATTACGAAATAGTCATTAATTCCATCACCGTTAGGTGTAATCACATTAGGAATGAATAGTGAAGAATCCCTGGGTATATCAATATCCAATTCAATCTCACAACCCAATGCATCGATTACAAACAGATCATAATCCCCTACCCCTAAATCATTATAACCCAGTGTGAACTTACCTGAGAATGCATCAAATGGCACTTCATCAGGACCGAGGCCTCCAAATCCAGGTACATCTCCTTCCAACACTGCATTAAAAGGTGACACACCACCTGAAATGCTAACGATGTCAAATGTTCCTGTACTTCTCTCTGGTAATGAACTTGTTATGTTTCCAACCTCTACTGACAATGGAGCCACAATTTCAGGTACTTCTAATGAACTAGGATGGTCAAAGAAGATATTATCAGGACATGCATTCTGACTTTGTCCTAACCTTAATCTAAATGTCCTATCAGGAGTTTGAAGGAATGATCTGTTGGTCACTCGAATTTGATTTCCTATTTGAAGCGTCAAAGTCAGCATATCAACCACCTGCTGTTGGTCATTAAATACAGTCAAAACATAGTCAATACCTGCTTCACCAGTAATATCGGTTAGCAGTAACTCATTCACATACTCTCTGGTGGTACCAAAGCATGACTGCTGCAGCTCATAATCGAAACTAACAGGTACTGGCCCACCATCTATTGTAAATTCAAATGTTCCAGCACAGATACCATCAGTATTGGATGAAACTGTAGCTATATAATCACCACTTAATAATCCATCACCGGTTCTTGGGAATATTCTTGTATCTCCATTCCATCCCTGATCATCAACATAAACCGGATTTTCAGGATCATCTGCGGTAGCTATGCTTACATTAAATGGTGGTGAAACAGCACCAAGGTTAGCCAATCTCATTACTACACTTCCTGAAGAAGGAGCATCACATGATGCTGACTGTGCAAAGGAGTTGAACTCATCAATTTCTATTTGGCCAGGTGTTGTAATAACAAATTCCTCAGTTACTGTACACCCTGATATATCTCTTATAAATACTGTATAAGTATTGGATACCAAGTTTCTGAAAGTCAGAGATTCTGTAAATGCTCCAAAGTCACTTTCCAGCAATGCAATATTAGAAGGCTTAAAAGCTATCTCCCATGTATCACCAGCTGCGTTGGCGCCACCAGATGGAGGGAAATCAACCTGAACTTCTCCGTCATTGGAGTCACATGTGGTTAGGTTTTGAGTAACACGAGCATCAAAAACAATTGGCACACTATTGTCTGGTATGAACGCCTCTACTTCAGCCGGACAGGTATCTCCAACTGACTCTCCAATCAGGACTGTAGTTGTAGAACCTGCTGTGAGTCCCGATATTGTATTATCACCGGATAGCAACTGCCAGCTAACGCCCCCATCTATGGAATAGAAGTAACTACCCGTTGAAGAACCAGATCGCTGAACAACAGCAGTTCCGGTCTCTCCACTACATGTAACTGTGCTCGTACTTGTAATAGAAGCATCTACAGTTGTTCTTGATGCAAGATTAAAGTCCAAGAAACAAGTATCAACCCCAGCTGTAACGAAGTATCTATAGTTAAGTGCTGCAAGGGTGTTAAACACCGAATCATTTAGTTGAGTAGTGAAAACAGAATCAGCCAAATCCGCATCAAAATATTTTAATCCATATATAATGTTACCCGGATCAGCATTAAATTCAACACTAATGGTCAACGACCCATTCTCTAATCCACAATCAGGATTTATAACATCTGTAACACTCAGTGAAGCAATATCAGAGCAGATTGGCCCACCGGTGCCACCGCCACCACCTGAACAAAGTGGATCATTAGCGGCAAGAATTGTTGCCGTAACTGCTAATCTAGTTGTACTTTCGCCACAACCAGGTATTGTTTGCGTTGCAAAGTAAGTCGTTCCATTAACCAATGGAGTATTATTCGCAAGAGGTGTTGTACTGGTAGACGTGCTATACCAAGTTATTCCAGTTCCAAATACATTAAAATTAGCTAATGTAGCATTAGTTACCGGACAGAAAGTCTGACCTGAAGAACCAGTTGGCGCAGGAGTAGAAGTCACAACGGACACAGTAACTGCCAGTCTACTAGTACTTTCACCACATCCTGCATCAGTTTGTGATGCATGATAAGTTGTTCCATCAACCAGTAGATCAGTATCTGCTAACAAATTACCACCTGTTGATGCATCGTACCATTGGATACCAGTTCCAGTAACCGCTAAATTTCCAATTGTTGGTGATGAAGCATTACAGAAGGTTTGAGTTGCATTGCCAGTTGGCGCAGGAGTTGAGGTAAATAATGATACCGCTACAGCTAATCTTGTTGTACTTTCACCACAACCGCCTATTGTTTGAGATGCATGATAAGTAGTGGCATCTGTTAATGCCGTACCTGCAGCAATCAGATTACCTCCAGAAGCAGCATCATACCATTGTATTCCCGTTCCAGATACGATAATATCATCTATTGTCGGGGTAGAAGTACTGCAGAACGATTGGTTCGAATCTCCCGTTGGGGCAGGTGTAGTACTTACAATTTGTATAGTAACTGCAGTTGGTACACTCTCATCGCATAGGTTTGTTTCAGTAACAAAAACATTAAAAGTACCTGCTGCTGCTACACTCCACCCGGGAATTCCTGTTTCAGGATCAAATGTGTTTCCTGAACCAATCTGATTCGTTAAGCCGGCATCACTATACCAATTAATATCAACTCCACCAGCAACGGTTAAATCTGTTATTGTCGTTTCGTTGACACAGTAAATAGTTGTACCAGAAACACTAGGTGCTGATGGCGCTAGAATAATATTGACTGAAATTGTTTCAGTAAAGGTACCACAGGTAGCTGAAACAGCCTCTACTTCTATCACCTGTCCCGCAGACAACGAAGAAGAACTAAATACTTCTGAAGCAGAAGCAGCCTGTAAAACTGGTCCTCCAACTCCATTTCTAAATTCATATGTATCAAAACCAGGTGTTGCTTCAATGTCAACTGCAGTTCCAGCGCAAATTCCTGGATCAGGAGTTTGACTCAAACTCAAAGTTGGGGTAGCTGATATGTTAACAGTAATTGTTTCAGTGACCGTACCGCAACCGGCTAAAGTTGCTGCAACTTCAATTACTTGTGTATCAGTAAGTGAAGTCGATGTGAAAATCTCGGACGGAGAATCCACTTGAAGCACAGGACCACCTATACCATCTCTAAATTCATAGGAATCAAAACCAAGAGTAGCTGAAATCTCTACTGATACTCCTGGACATAACGCAGGGTCAGGTGTTTGAACTAGTGCTAAAGTAGGAGCAGTAGAAACTGAAACGGTTATGGTTTCTAATACCGATCCGCAAGCTCCTGAGATAGCTTCAACCTCAATGATCTGTCCATTTGTAAGGGCAGTTGAATTAAAAGTCTCAGTGGCTGAAGCTGCCTGAAGTACTGGTCCACCTACTCCATCTCTGAATTCATAAGTATCAAAACCAGCTGTTGCCGAAATCTCTACATTACCACCAGCACAACCTGGATCAGGAACTTGATTTAAAGTCAGAGTTATGGGTGAGGAAACATTCAGACTAATAGTTTCAATAATAGTTCCACAAGTTGCTGAAAATGCCTCTACTTCAATAGTTTGTCCATTAGTAAAGTTTGTCGCATCAAAGCTGTTATCTGCTGAGGCAGCCTGCAATACAGGTCCACTCACTCCATTTCTAAAGATATAGGTGTCAAAACCTGTTGTCGCGCTAACTTCAATACTTCCTCCTAAACATCCTGGATCAGGAGATTGTGATAAGGTCAAACTCAATGCAGGATTAACAGATACTGTTATATTATCTGTAATATCACCGCATGTTGCTGAGGTGGCAACCACTTCAATAATTTGACCATCTACAAAAGTTATAGCATCAAATGTATTATTAGCAGATGCTGCCTGAATCACAGGTCCACCTACACCATTTCTAAATTCGTAAGTATCAAAACCTGCTGTTGCAGTTATTTCTATTGATGAACCTGCGCATAACCCAGGATCAGGACTCTGAGTTATGGTTAAAGTTGGAGTTACATTAATATTTATTGTAATTACTTCTATAATCGTACCGCAGGTAGCTGAAAATGCTTCGACTTCAATAACCTGACCATCAGTAAATGAGGTTGAACTAAAGGTATTTACTGCTGAAGCTGCCTGTAAAACTGGTCCGCCTACTCCATTTCTAAATTCATACGTATCATAACCTGCGACTGCCTCAACTGTAATGAAAGTGCCAGTACATAACCCAGCATCCGGTGTTTGTGTTAATGTAAGAGCAGGTACCGAAGAAATATTAACTGAAATGGTTTGAATTGTAGTGCCACATGCACTAGATATTGCTTCTACTTCAATAACTTGTCCATCTGTAAAGTTAGTCGCATCATAAGTATTATCACCTGAAGCCGCTTGCAATACAGGTCCGCCTATCCCGTCTCTGAATTCATAAGAATCGAAGCCAGTAGTAGCTATTATTTCAACCGATGCACCCGAACATGAAGGGTCAGGACTTTGAGCTAATGTCAACACTATTGGCGCAACCACATCAAGTGTAATCGTCTCTGTTAAGTTACCGCAAGTTGCTGAAGTAGCAACTACTTCAATAATTTGACCGTCTGTCAGATTTATATCATCATAACTATTATCTGCTGACGCAGCCTGTAGTACAGGTCCACCTACACCATTTCTAAATTCATAAGTATCAAATCCAGCTGATGCCAGTACTTCAATTGTTGAGCCATCATTACAACCAGGGTTAGGATCTTGAGATAAGACAAGAGCAGTAGCCGGATTCACAGATACCGTTATAGTTTCAGTAAATGTGCCACAAGTTGCAGAGAACCCTTCAACCTCAATAATTTGACCATCTGTAAATGAAGTCGCATCAAATGTATTATCAGCAGACGCTGTCTGCAAAACTGGTCCGCCTACTCCATTTCTAAATTCAAATGTATCAAAATCACCACCTGCAGATAACTCAATAGATGAACCAACACATAAGCCAGGATCAGGACTTTGTGTTAGGGTTAAATTTGTATTAATGACATTTACAGCCAAAACAGTTGGAGTTGAAGCTGTACACCCATTAGCATCTGTATAATTTATTGAAACTTCATAGGGAGCAACACCAGTCCAATCAACCACAATAGAACTACCTGAACCGCCTATAGAAATCACACCACCAGATACATTCCAAATATAATTGGTTTGCCCAGGTTCTGTAGTATAGATTTCACTATCACCCAAACATGCTGTTGCAGCACCCGAAGTGAATGTTGGTGTTGGTGGAATATTAATAAATAATGGCTTGGTATCATTTACTGTCGCACAAGTACCATTGCCAATTACCTCTACTGATAATGTAACAGTAGTTCCTGCATCAGCTGCACCTGGTGTGTAAGTTGGAGAGTCCGTTGTCTCATTGCTCAACGTGCCTGCACCGTCATGCGTC